>JBDHTJ010000043.1:0-31870 GCA_039808585.1 Hyphomicrobiaceae bacterium
GCATCGTTCCAGGAGAAATCGGGTCCACAGCACGGCACGAACCGCAGCACCGTCTTGCCGATCCTGATGCGGTCGTTGGCCTTGAGTTCAGTAGGCACCAGCACCGGCTTGTCGCCGAGCCTGACGAGGTTGGCCTTGCCGCCGTGCTGGACGAAGAAACGGCGTCCCTCGTCGTCGTAGGTGATGAAGGCATGCTCCTGGCGCGAAATGGTATCGTCGCCGAAAGTCAGCGCCACGCGCTGGCCGGGATCGCGCCCGATCGCGTTCATGCCCACGAACAGCGGGCGGAAGCTGCCACGGCCTGGCCCCTTCACCACCACGAGCCAGCCTGCGACGGGATCGGTTTGCACGTCTTGCGCGCGAATGAAGGTGGTCTTGCCGGCGGCGGGCGCTGACCCGGCGCCAGGCCCAGCGCCAAGCCCAGCGCTAGTCCCGAGCGCGGTCGGTCCCTGCGGCATCGGGCGCTGCCCCGGAGCCGTGACCGATGGCGCCAGCGTACTCTTGAACCGCGTCCGCACCATTGCCGTCGGCGCTGCCGCGGCATGCACGGGAGTTGCCAGACGCGAGACAGGCGCAGCCTCCGGGGCGCGTGAGGCGCCAGCGGGCGGCTGGCCTGCAACGCCCTGGCCTGCAATGCCCTGACCTGCCGAGCCCTGTCCTGCCGCCACCGGCATGTCCTTGCGCAGGATCCCTCCCGTGCCCTGCTCCAGCATCGCGATGGGCGAGTTCACCTTGATAGCTGCCATGCCTTCGTGCACCAGCAGCTTGACGATGGTGCCTTCTTCCACCGCCTCGATCTCGATGATCGCCTCGTCCGTTTCGACCTCGGCCAGGATATCGCCCGAGCGCACGCGCTGGCCCTCTTTTACGAGCCATTTGGCGAGCTTGCCCTCATCCGCGGTGGATGAGAGCGCCGGCATCTTGATCTGAACGGACATGAAGCTTTCCGATGCGAGAGTGCGAAGGTGAAACGCCCACGGCGTACCGCGCCTTCTCTCATGAAAGCGCAACGGCTCTCTGTGCCGCAGGTAACTCCGCCCCTAGATAGATCACGAAACGCCCGGCGACCACTGCCAATGCAACCGGAAATGTCCAGTAGAGATCCAGGTCAGGCTTTCTGCGCGGACAGGCGCGCGACCGGCTTCTCCGAGATGGGCCAGTTGATCAGTGCCGCCATGACGCCGAGCGCCACCGAGATCCACCACATGGCCGTATAGGACCCTGTCATGTCGTAGAGCCGGCCTGCGAGCCACACCCCCAGGAACGAGCCCACCTGGTGCGACAGGAAGACGAAACCGAACAGCATCGACATCCAGGTCGTACCAAAGAACGTGGCGACGAGCCCGCTCGTCAGCGGAATGGTCGAGAGCCAGAACAGCCCCAGCAGACCACACGTAATGATCACGCTCGCGGGCGAGGCCGGAATGAAGATGAAGCCCAGGAACAGCACGGCACGGGCAAGATAGATCAGGCTCAGCCCCTGGCGCTTCTGCACGACCTTGCCGGACTGGCCCGCCAGGAACGTCCCGATGATGTTGGCGATGCCGACCACCGAGAGGGCGAATGGCCCCACCCAGTTGGGCAGCCCCTGGTCCGCCACGAACGCCGGCAGGTGCACCATAATGAACGCGACGTGGAAGCCGCACACAAAAAAGCCACCTGTCAGCAGCCAGTAGCTGGGATGCGAGAAGGCCTCGCGCAAAGCGTCCTTGAGGGACTGGGCCTGCATGGTTCCAGCCTGCTGCACCTGCGGCTTGCCGCCGAGCGGATAAGCCAGCGGAATGAGCGTGGCGGTGATCACCATCAGCCAGACGAGGCTCTGCTTCCAGCCCACGGCCTCCATGATGAAATGCATCACCGGCAACGAGACGAATCCACCAATGCCCGCAGCCATGCCGATCGAGGCGATGGCGCTGAGCCGCTTGTCGGCCGGCGCCAGCCGTCCGATGGTGCCCACCAGCGAGGTTACGCCCGTGCCGCTGACGCCGATGCCCATCAGCGCTCCGCTGATGAGAAGGTGCATGGGGCTGGTGGCGATATACATGAACCACAGGCCGAGGATCGTCGTCAGCACGCACAGCACGATCACGCGGCCCGCGCCGAACTTGTCGATCAGTCCGCCCGATAGCGGCGCCCCGATCCCCATCAGAAGCTGCGACACGGCCATTGCCAGCGCATAGGGTTCCCGCCCGACGCCCAGTGCTTGCGTCAATGGCGGCAGGTAGAGGCCCATCGATTGCGCCCGCCCCATGGAGATGCCGACAATCGTCCCCACCACCACGATGAGAAGCCAGAGCGGCAGAACCCCTTTCGGTGCCTCCGCACTCGTGCCAGCACCTGTGGTCGTGGTCATTGAGTGGCCTCCTTGTACGTGGCAGCGGCCCCATGCCGAAGCCGCTCGATGAGATTGTCGAGCGCCGCGTTGAGCGCAGGTGGACCCTCGCTCCCCAGCGCTTCTTCCAGATGCGCCTGCGCGCTTTGCCAGCCTGGGCGCGCCCGTTCATAGGCTTGCCGGCCGGCGTCGGAGATGAAAAGGCAGCGGCTGCGACGATCCTTTTCGCCCGCTGCCATGCTCACGAGGCCGTCGCGTTCGAGGGGGCGCAACGCCCGCGTGAGGCTTGTAGGGTCCATCACCATCGTCTCGGCCAAAGCCCCGATGCTGATCCCGGACAGCGAGCGCAGATGTCCCAGCAGGCTGAATTGGTTCACGGTCAAGCCGAAGGGGGCCAGATGCTGGTCATAGATCTGCGTCACCTGCCGGCTCGCCTTGCGCAGCCGCAGGCAGGTGCAGGCAGAGGTGCGGGCAGGGAGGCTGGGGGCACCGTCGCTCATTCGCGAACCGTTACCTGCATATGCAGGTAACGGCAATCGCAAATCGTGGCGTTCACACAATTGTGGTGCAGCCGGCGTAGAGGCTGGCAGCTAAGGCTCAGATAGTGCTCAGATCACGCTCACGCCCATGTTGGCCAGGATCGGCACCATCTTCCCCGAGCGCAACGCCTTCTCCGGGTTCGACGCGTTACCCTCCAGCGCCCGTTTCTTCACGCCCTGCACGATGGCCGCCAGCCGGAAGAACGAGAAGGCGAGGCAGTAATTCCAGTGCGGTATGTGCGTAAGCCCCGTTCTTTCGCAGTACTTGGCCACGTACTCTTCTTCGGTCGGGATGCCGAGGGATTTCCGGTCCACATCCGCAAGCCCGCGCATGGCGTCGCGGTTCGGGAGGCGCCATTGCATGCATTGGTAGGCTAGGTCGGAGAAGGGGTGCCCGAGGGTCGAAAGCTCCCAGTCGATCACGGCCAGCAGCTGCGAGCCGTCCGGCTTGAAGATCATGTTGTCGATGCGGTAGTCGCCGTGCACCAGCGACACTCGCCCATCGTCGGCCGGCTCGTTGTCGACGAGCCACTTGATGAGGTGCTCCATGTCCGGCTGGTTTTCGGTCTCCGATGCCCGGTACTGCTTCGTCCAGCGGTCCCGCTGCCGCGCGAAGTAGCTGCCGGGCTTCCCGAAATCGCCCAGGCCCACCTTCACGGGGTCCACCATGTGCAGCGCCGACAGCGCCCGGTTCTGCTCGTCGTAGAGCTTGCTTCGCTGCGCTTTCTCGAGTTCGGGAAGCGCCGGGTTCCAGAACACCGTTCCGTCCACGAACTGCATCAGGAAGAACTCGGTTCCCAGCACCGACGTATCTTCGCAAAGGTGCAGCATGCGCGGCACGGGCACGTCCGTGCCCTCCAGCGCCTTCATCACCCGATACTCCCGGTCCACCGCGTGCGCCGATTTCAGAAGCTGTCCCGGCGGCTTCTTGCGCAGCACATAGCGGCCCGACGGCGACGACAGCAGGAACGTGGGATTGGACTGTCCCGAGGGCGTCTTGTCGGCGGAAATCGGGCCTTTGAAGCCCGCTACCTTTCCCTCCAGGTATTTGGAGAGAGTGACCGTATCGATCTGGGCCGCCTTGTGCGCGGTCTCGTTCATGCCGCGTTTCCTCCGTTGGAAGTTTTGTTGCCCGGATAGAAGCACGTCGGCGGCCCCGAGAGAAGCTGCACGCCGCGGCCTTTTCATTGCCGGACGGGATGAACCGGCAGCAGGCCTTGATGGGCATTCCGGCTTGGGTTACGAAGGCCTTGCACTCACCTTAACCCGAATGCCCAGGGAAACGCCTCATGAGCATCGATACCACGAATGGCCATCCGGCCATGGACTACCCCGAGCACGTCCGTACCTATAAGGGCTTCCTTCGGGCCTCCGTCGTCCTGATCGTGCTGGTCGCGCTCATCTTGGCCTATCTGCTGACCCTTGTTCCCTAAGGGCCAGTCGACGCTCGCGCCTCGCAGCATCACGTCGACGGCACCGCCCGTCCGCACCGGATATCCGCAGCTCACCCGGGAAACAGCATGGTAACGATCGCCATAACCAAGGAAGCTGCGGGCGAGCCCCGCGTCGCCATCTCGCCGGAGACGGTGAAAAAATACCTGGGTCTCGGCGCCCAGGTGCGCATCGAGGCCGGCGCCGCCGCGCGCTCGCGCTTTTCCGATGAGGCTTTAGCCGCCCAGGGCGCCACGATCGCTGCGAGCCGCGCCGAGGCATTGGCCGGCGCAGATTTCCTTCTCACCGTGCGTCGTCCATCTGCCGACGACGTGCGGGCCCTGAAGCCCGGCGCCATTGTGGCATCGATCCTCGCGCCCTACGACGACAAGCCCGGGCTCGATGCCCTCGTCGGCACGGGTGCCGCGCTGATGGCGATGGAGTTCATGCCCCGCATAACACGCGCCCAGTCCATGGACGTGCTGTCGAGCCAGGCGAACCTCGCGGGCTACAAGGCAGTGGTGGACGCCGCCGCCATGTTCGGCCAAGCCGTCCCCATGATGATGACGGCCGCCGGCACGGTGCCGGCCGCAAAGGTGTTCGTGATGGGTGTAGGCGTGGCAGGCCTGCAGGCCATCGCCACTGCGCGCCGGCTTGGCGCCATCGTCACGGCTACCGACGTTCGCCCTGCCACCAAGGAGCAGGTCGCATCGCTCGGCGCCAAGTTCATCGCGGTCGAGGACGAGGAGTTCAAGCAGGCCCAGACGGCGGCAGGCTACGCCAAGCCCATGTCAGCTGAATACCAAAAGAAGCAGGCCGAGCTCATCGCCAACCACATCAAGGGCCAGGACATCGTCATCACGACGGCGCTCATTCCGGGTCGCCCCGCCCCCAAGCTCGTGACCACGGCAATGATCGAAAGCATGAAGCCGGGCTCCGTGATCGTCGATCTTGCGGCCGAGCGTGGAGGCAACACTGATCTCACCCAGCCCGACAAGGTGGTGGAGCGTAACGGCGTCTCGATTGCCGGGCCCCTCAACTTGCCGGGCGAGGTGCCGGTGAACGCGTCCGCGCTCTACGCCAAGAACCTCTTCGCCTTCCTCGAGACCATGTTCGACAAGAAGGCCAAGACACTCGCCATCAACTGGGACGATGAGGTCGTGAAGGGCACGCTCGTCGCCAAGGACGGCAAGATCGTCCACCCCAATCTTCTGCCCAAGGCCTGAGAAGCGAGGCGCACATGACCGCTCGAATTGCACCCACGCTCGCACTCGCGACGGCTCTCGCAGCACTGCCGCAAATGGCGCTGGCCGCAGGCGGTGGCGACGTCAGCCCCTTCGTCTATCAGTTCTGCGTCTTCGTGGTGGCCATCTTCGTCGGCTACTACGTGGTCTGGAGCGTGACGCCGGCCCTCCACACCCCCCTCATGTCCGTGACGAACGCCGTATCCTCGGTGATCGTCGTGGGGGCGTTGCTCGCAGCGGGTGTTTCACTGATGGCGGAAGGCTCGGCCTGGGCGAAGCTGTTCGGCTTCCTGGCGCTGATCATGGCCTCGGTGAACATCTTCGGAGGCTTCCTCGTCACCCAGCGCATGCTCGCCATGTACAAAAAGAAAGAGGCGCCACCGAAAAAGTGAGCCGCGTCCTTCCCCCACCGCAAGCCTGCGACACCGCCTGAGATCAGCGAGAGACAACAATGTCACCGAACGTCGTCGCCCTACTCTATCTCGCCTCAGGCGTGCTCTTCATTCAGGCCCTGCGTGGCCTTTCGAGCCCGGCCACGTCACGCCAGGGCAACTTCTTCGGCATGCTCGGCATGGCCATCGCCATGCTGACGACGATGGCGCTGCTGGGTGCTCCCGACAGCCCCATGACCTGGGGCCTCATCATCCTGGGCCTCGCCATCGGCGGCGGCATCGGCGCTTACATCGCACGCTCCATTCCCATGACGTCGATGCCCGAGCTGGTGGCCGCCTTCCACAGCCTCGTCGGCCTCGCGGCGGTGTTCGTGGCGGCCGGTGCGCTCTACGCGCCCGAGGCCTTCGGCATTGGTCGCCCCGGCAACATCGCCGGCGCCAGTCTTCTCGAGATGTCGCTCGGCGTCGCCATCGGCGCCATCACCTTCACCGGCTCCGTGATCGCTTTCGCCAAGCTCTCCGGCCGCATGTCCGGCAAGCCGATCATCCTGCCGATGCGCCATCTCATCAACATCGGCCTGGCCGCCTTGCTGGTGCTGCTCATCTACTGGTTCTGCCTCTCCGGCGGCTCGCACTTCCTGTTCTGGGCCATCACCATCGTGGCGCTGGTCTTCGGCGTGCTTATCATCGTTCCCATCGGCGGCGCAGATATGCCGGTGGTGATCTCGATGCTCAACTCCTACTCGGGCTGGGCGGCTGCCGGCATCGGCTTCACGCTGGGCAATATCGCGCTCATCATCACCGGTGCGCTCGTGGGCTCCTCCGGCGCCATCCTGTCCTACATCATGTGCAAGGGCATGAACCGCTCCTTCATCTCGGTCATCCTGGGCGGCTTCGGTGGCGAGACCGCAGGCCCCGCGGGCGAGCAGGAGCAGCGCCCCGTCAAGCTCGGCTCTGCCGATGACGCAGCCTTCCTTCTCAAGAACTCGTCGAAGGTCATCATCGTGCCGGGCTACGGCATGGCGGTGGCGCAGGCCCAGCACGCCCTGCGCGAGATGGCCGACCTGCTCAAGAAGGCCGGCGTCGAGGTGAAGTACGCGATCCACCCGGTGGCGGGCCGCATGCCCGGCCACATGAACGTGCTGCTCGCCGAGGCCAACGTGCCCTACGACGAGGTGTTCGAGCTCGAGGACATCAACAACGAGTTCAGCCAGGCCGACGTGGTCTACGTCATCGGTGCGAACGACGTCACGAACCCGGCCGCGGAAGAGGATAAGACCTCGCCCATCTACGGTATGCCCGTGCTGCAGGTGTGGAAGGCCGGCACCGTCATGTTCAACAAGCGCTCGCTGGCCTCCGGCTACGCCGGCATCGACAACCCGCTCTTCTATCGCGACAACACCATGATGCTCCTGGGCGACGCGAAGAAAATGACGGAGGAGATCGGCAAGGCCATGGCGCACTGATGCTGGCAGAAAGGTCTTGCTGGATCAGGCGCGATGTGAAGGCGTTGCCGAACGCTGCCGCAAGCACGGGCTTCGCAGGCGAGCCGGCTTGACCCCTGCGCCGCTGCAGGCCACATAGCCGCCTATGGCACTCACTTTGAAAGTTCTTGCGGGGCTTCTCGCCGCCTATCTCGTCGTCGTGGCCGCCGCTTATGTGCTGCAGCGGCGGCTGATGTACTTTCCCGACCCTCAGCGCGTTTCCCCGGCGCAGGCAGGCCTCTCGGGCGTCGAGGAACGGGTTCTCACCATGCCCGACCGCGTCCGCGTCGTCGCGTGGTACGCCAAGGCCAAGCCCGGCAATCCCACCGTTCTCTATTTCCACGGCAACGCCGGCAATCTTGCTGCGCGCGCCTATCGCATCCAGGCCTATATGGAGCAGGGCTGGGGCGTCTATATGCTCTCCTATCGCGGCTATGGCGGTAGCGGGGGCACGGCGACCGAGAAGGACAACGTTGCCGACGCCCGCATCGCCTATGGCGCGCTGTTGATGGAAGGCGTCGACCCTGCCGATGTCGTCCTCTACGGCGAGTCCCTCGGCTCTGGCGTCGCCGCCCGCCTTGCAACGGAGCGAAAGGCGGCCGCGCTGGTGCTAGAGGCGCCGTATACGTCAATCCTCGACATTGCCCGCAAGGCCTATCCTTTCCTCCCCACCCAGTGGGTCCTCCTCGACCGCTACGAGACCGTGAAGGTGCTGCCGCAGGTGCGCATGCCGGTGCTGATCCTGCACGGCCGCCTCGACGGCATCATCCCGATCGCCATGGGGCAGCAGCTCTATGCCATCGCCAACGAGCCCAAGCGGCTCATCGCCTTCGACGATGGTGCGCACAGCAATCTCTACGCCCCCGGCCGCGACGCGTATCTCAAGGTGCGGGATTGGCTGCGGACCTTCCGGGAGGCGCGCAAGGAATAGCCGCCGCCAGAATAGCGAAACCCTCCAGCGCCGAGCGCCGGAGGGTTTGCAATTTCTTGAGCCTGACTTCTGCTAGGCTCAGCGCGTGCCGCCGGGAGCCGGACGATCGCTGCGGAAGCCGCCTGCAGCGGCAGGAGCGCGATCAGCACCGCTGCGGAAGCCGCCGCCAGTACCGGCACCGGCGCCAGCGCGATCACCGCCACTGCGGAAGCCGCCGCCTGCACCTGCCGATGCGGGACGGTCGCCACCGGGACGCCCGGGACCACCGGTACGGCCGCCAGGACCACCGGCACCACGGCCAACCGGCTTCGCGGCGGCCTTGCCAGGGAGGAGACCCTCACGCTGCGCCTTCTTGCGGGCCAGCTTGCGCGCGCGGCGCACCGCCTCGGCCTGCTCGCGCACCCGCTTCTCCGAGGGCTTCTCGTAGTAGTTGCGCAGTTTCATCTCGCGGAAAATGCCCTCGCGCTGCATCTTCTTCTTCAGCGCCTTGAGAGCTTGGTCGACGTTGTTGTCGCGTACCTGTACCAGCAAGCGGTGCTATCCTTGATCCACGGGCCACATCGTTACGGAATGACGACGCGTTAAATACCTTCCAGCGCCATAAGCGCCTGGAGCGGGCTCCACGCGATTGGGCGCCCTTTTAACCTAGGCCGAGACCCTTTGTCCATCACCGTTTGCACGGAGTTTGCAGCCTACGCACCGCTGCAGGCAGGGCGGGCAAATGATATCAGAAAAAATGTTGCAACAACAATTGATTGCATGCGCAATAGGAGAAATGATGTCTGCCGCGCGCGCTAACCATTTGTTCAGAGCTGACGCATAGCCTTGCTCAAGCGTTAACCGGCCGATTCTGCCTTCGCGGATCGTGCTTCGGATCTTTGCAAACCAGGGCAAGAGGGGCACCACCCCATGAACCAAGCCGCAAGTTACAGCGCTCTCAATCGCCGCCGCACGCCGGCGCCGAGCCGCTCTGTCATCGACGCCTGGCTCGTGATCGCAGGCAACCTCAAGACCGAGGGCGAGATCCTCGTCGAGGGCGAGATCCAGGGCGATGTCCGCTGCATTCAGCTCGTGATTGCGGCCGATGCCGCCGTAACCGGCAACGTGGTCGCCGAAGAGGTCATCGTCTACGGCAAGGTCAAGGGCAGCATCCGCGCCCACCGCGTGGTTCTGAAGGAGACCTCCGTTGTCGATGCGGACATCTATCATCGCGCGCTGACGGTCGAACGTGGCGCCTGCTTCGACGGCAGCGCGCGCCGGCGCGACCAGCCAATGGCCGCAGAGATCGATGCCCAGATCGAGGGATTGCGCAAAGCCGCGCTCGCGATGCGCCACGTGGAGCAGAATGGGCAGAATGGCAAGAAAGCCCTGCAGCGCAGCGCCGCCAACTGCGACAAGGGCCAGGAAGCCGCGCTGGCCTGAGAGCGAACCTGAGGGCGGGGACGCGCGAGCCAACAGTCGCGAACATGAAAGCCGCGGCATCGTCCGCGGCTTTTTTCTGTGCGAAACGCGGCAGCTCAAAGCCCGGCGTGCGGGCAAAGCCTATTGCCAGCCGTACACCTGGATCAGCGCCGGCCCCAGGATGACGACGAACAGCACCGGCAGGAAGAAAATGATCATCGGCACGGTGAGCTTCGGCGGCAGGGCGGCGGCCTTGCGCTCGGCCTCGGCCATGCGCATGTCGCGGTTCTCGCGCGCCATCACCCGCAGGGCCTGGCCCACCGGCGTGCCGTAGCGCTCGGCCTGGATCAGCGCCATCGCCACCGCCTTCACGCCCGGGATGCCGGTGCGCTTGCCGAGGTTCTCGTAGGCCTGCCGGCGCTCCTGCAAATATGAGAGTTCCGCAGTCGTCAGCGAAAGCTCCTCGGCAAGCTCCAGCGATTGGCTTCCCACTTCCGAGGCGACCTTGGCGAAGGCGAGTTCCGTCGACATGCCCGATTGCACGCAGATCAGCAGCATGTCGAGCGCATCGGGAAACGCTTCCTTGATCGATGACTGGCGCCGCTGGATCAGGTTCTCGATGAACATGTTCGGCGTATAGAAGCCGATATATCCCGCCCCGACCGACAGCCCGATCTTGATCAGCGGCGGATAATCGTAGTCGCCCAGCACGAACAGATAGAGCATTGCGGTAAGGAAGATAAGGATCGGGGCCGCAAGCCGGAAGAACATGTACGTTACCAGCGGCGCCTGCCCGCGCATGCCGGCCATCTTCAGCTTGTCGCGCACGTCCTCGGTGTCGAACATCGAACGCAGGTTGAGCGAGTCCACGATTTGCTGCATGAAGCCCTTGGGCGTCGTGCGCAGGCGCGCCTGGTTGTCTCGCTTGTGGATCTCTGCCAGCCGCTGGTTGCGCATCTGGTCGCGCTCCAGCGCCATCACCTGCATGCGCGTCGCGAGCTTGTCCTTCGACAACAGCGGCATCAACAGCGTGAGCACCGTCGCGAAGGCGGCGATGGCCGCCAGCAGCGTCACCGCCGTCTCGGGCTTCAGCAATGTGACGATATCATCGAACATCGAGACGCCGCTTTCCATGCCGAGGCCTCTGCCTCGTCATCCTCAGTATTTGAAGTTGATCATCTTCTTCATCACGAACATGCCGCACGCCATCCAGAAGCCGGCGCACACCAGCATCAGCTGCCCAGCCGTCGTCGTCCAAAGGCTGGCGATGTAGGTCGGTGTCGTGATGTAGACGATGCCGGTCACGCCGAAGGGCAGCGAGCCGAGCACCGCGGCCGACGCCTTGGCTTCCGCGGACATCGACGAAACCTTGCCCTGCAGTTTCTTGCGCTCGCGGAGCACGCCCGAGAGGTTCGCAAGAGCTTCAGAAAGATTGCCGCCGGCCTGCTGCGAGATGCCGATCACGATCGCGAAAAACCGCACCTCTGCCAGCGGCATGCGCATCGTCATGCGTTCGAACGCCTCGCCCAGTGGCACGCCCACCTTCTGCTGCTCGACCACCTCCCGGAACTCGCCGGCGATCGGCTCGGGCGATTCCCGCCCGATGATCCCGAGGCATTCGTTGAGGGGCAGGCCGGATTTCACGCCGCGCACGATGACGTCGATCGCGTTGGCGAACTCGTCCAGGAACTTGTTCTGCCGCCGCGCCACCAGCTTGTTGAGCACCCAGTAGGGCAAGCCGAACGCACCGACGAAGCCGCCGAGCACCGGCGCGATCAGATTGCTCGTGACGGTCGTCATGATCACCAGCGCCACCAGCAGCCCGCTGATCGCGCTCGCGATGTAGAACGCGTTGTTGGACACATCGAGGCCGGCCTGCTGCAGCCGCGCCCGCAGGCTGAGCTTTGCCTTCGGCCGCTTGCGATCCTCGAGCTCCTTCAGAGTGTCGGCAACGTTTTTTCGGCGGCTGTTGGCGGTCTCGGTCTGAACCTTGATGGCCACGCGCTTGCCCCGCGCCTCCGTCACCACCTGGATGCGGCGCTGCGCGCGGTTGGCCCCCGACAGGTAGGGCGAGACGATCAGGAACACGGCCGTGGCCAGGCCAAGCGCCAGGACGAGGCCCACCAGCATGATCGTCGTGCTGTTGTCGCCGCTATCCATTGCCGCTCCTTATGTCGGCCATTTCGGCGGATGCGAGCGCCTGCGCAAGCCGCGCCGTCTCACCGTAGTATTCGGCCCGCTCCCAGAACCTCGGGCGTGACACACCGGTGGAGCGATGCCGGCCGAGGAGGTTGCCGTTCGCGTCCTCGCCCGTGATCTCGTAGACGATCAGGTTCTGCAGCGTCACGACATCGCCTTCCATGCCCACCACTTCCGTGATGTGCGTCACCTTGCGCGAGCCGTCGCGCAGGCGGCTCGCCTGGATGATCACATCGATCGAGCCCACGATCATCTCGCGAATGGTGCGGATCGGCAGCGCGAAACCGCCCATCATGATCATGGACTCGAGGCGGCTCAGCGCCTCGCGGGGGCTGTTGGCGTGCAGCGTGCCCATGGAGCCGTCGTGGCCCGTGTTCATCGCCTGCAGGAGATCGAACGCCTCGGGTCCGCGCACCTCGCCCACGATGATCCGCTCAGGACGCATGCGCAGGCAGTTCTTCACGAGATCACGCATGGTGATCTCGCCCTCGCCTTCGAGGTTGGGCGGCCGTGTTTCCAGCCGCACCACGTGTGGCTGCTGCAATTGAAGCTCGGCGCTGTCTTCGCACGTGATGATACGCTCCGTCTCCTCGATCGAGCCGGTCATGCAGTTCAAGAGCGTCGTCTTGCCCGAGCCCGTACCGCCCGAGATGAGGATGTTGCAGCGAACCCGGCCGATGATTTCCAGCAGCGTCTTGGCTTCCGGCGAGATCGAGCGGAACTTGACCAGCTGCTCCAGCCGAAGGCGGTCCTTCTTGAACTTGCGGATGGTGAGGGTGGGGCCGTCCAGCGCCAGTGGCGGGGCGATCACGTTCACGCGGCTGCCGTCCGGGAGGCGCGCGTCGCAGATTGGGCTCGATTCGTCGACGCGCCGGCCCACCTGGCTCACGATGCGCTGGCAGATGTTCATCAGCTGGACGTTGTCGGCGAAGCGAACGCCGGTCTTCAGCATCTTGCCGCCGACTTCGATATAGGTCGTGCCAGCACCATTGACCATGATGTCGGCAATGTCGTCGCGCGCCAGCAAAGGCTCCAGCGGGCCATAGCCCAGCACGTCATTGCAGATGTCCTCGAGCAGCTCTTCCTGCTCGGCAATGGACATTACAACGTTCTTGATCTGGATGATCTCGGTGACGATGTCCCGGATCTCCTCCCGCGCGGCGTCCGCCTCGAGTTTGGCGAGCTGCGTCAGGTCGATCGTATCGATCAGCGCGTTGAAGACCGTGGTCTTGACATCATAATACTCCTCCGAGTGCCGCCGGTCGCTGACGGCATTCTCGGATTTCGGCGCAGCAGGCTTGGGCCCGGCAGCCGGAGCAGCCTTCGCCTCGGCTGCGGGCATCGGCGCGGCGGCCTTGACTTCCTCGGCGACCGCAACCGGACGCTTCGGTGCCTGCACGTCGCCGGATGAACGCCTCCCGAACATCGTTCCTCAACCTCTCACAGCTTTATCTTCAGCTTCTCGAACAGCGGCGCGAGTGCGCTCGTCGGCGCCTTCTTCGCAGCCTCCAGCTTGGCCTCTTTGCGCTTCCCCAGCGTGAAGGCGAGTTCGCGCAGTTGCTGAGCCGCCTTGGCCTTGGCCGAGTACTCTTCGATCATCTGGCCGTTGTTGGCGGCGAGGCCGAAGACCTCACTATCGAAGTCAATGATTTGCAAAGGCTGAATCCCGAGCGCGCTGACGAACTCCTTGACCGCGATTTCGGGCCGCTTGGGCATCTTCGCCATGTTGATCACGAGCCGCGGAGGCGCATCGTTGTTGCGCTTGGAACGCAGCAGATCGACGAGGTTCTTCGCGTTGCGCAGGTTTGCGAGATCGGGCACCGCCGTGATGACGATCTCGTCGGCTTGCGTCAGCACGCTCTTCACCCACGGCGTCCACGTGTGCGGCAGATCGACGGCCACGGTCGGCACGTGCTGGCGCACAACGTCGAGAACGGTCGCGCAGGCGGCAGCCGTCACGTCGTAGTCGCGCTCGAGAATGACCGGCGCCGCAAAGATGCTCAGGTGATCCGAGCATCTGGTCAGCAGCCGGTCGAGCAGCACTTCGTCGAGGCGTTCCGGGTTGAGCAGCGCATCGGCGATGCCCTGCACCGGATCCTGGTTGAAATCGAGCCCCGTGGTGCCGAAGGCGAGATCAAGATCGGCGACAACCACATCCGACTTCGAGGTCTCCGACATCGCCCACGCCACGTTGTGGCATATCGTGCTCGACCCCACGCCGCCCTTGGCGCCGATGAAGGCGATGACGTTGCCGACCGGGTCCTTGTCGGGGTCGTTGTAGATGTTGGAGAGGCTTTCGATCACCAGCAGCGTATCGAGCGGCGCCACCAGGTATTCGCTCACGCCGCGGCGCAAGAGTTCACGGTAGAGGCCGACGTCGTTGGTATGGCCCACGACCATCACCTTGGTGCCCGCGTCGCAGCACTCGGCAAGGCGGTCGAGTTCTGCCAGCAGCTGGTCCCTGGGCAGCGTCGTCTCGATAATAATGAGATTTGGCGTGGGGCTGTCGGTATAATGCCGCACGGCCGCCTGCGCCCCACCTCTGTGCACGCTGAAATGCGACTTCGCGAGCCGCCGGTCGGTGGCGGCGGCCTGCATCACATCTACAGTCGACTGCTCTTCGCAGAACGCCTGGATCGAGATGCGCGGAATGGGCCGCGCCCGTTCCAGTCGCGCAAGCTCGGGCGAATCCGCCGGATCAGGCAGCATCGGCGTCTCTGCGGCAGCTGAGCTGGACTTAGACATCATCCACCTCGTCTAGTTGCTTTTTGATGAAGCTTGGTCGTCGACGCCCTTTTCAGAGGCCGGCGACTTGCCTTGGCGGTAGCGGTCGAACACCAGAGCGCGCCGCTCGGCATCGGCCGGGTCCATGGTGCGTGGCGTCACGAGATCGGCTGGATTAGCCACCATCGCAGCCAGGTTCCTCTGCTGGGCGCAGCCGAAATTCGCGTGGTTGAGATTGCGGTAGTCCTGCGCAAGGTTCGTCGGCCAATGCCCGCATTCCGGGCCTTGCGCCACGTAGCGCATGTACGAGAAGCGAATAGGCGCGCTGCCGCGTCCCGCGGGATAGGGCTGCACCTGCACCGCGTTGTCGGCGAAGCCGGCCTCCTTCACGAGACCGTTGAGCTGGCCCGCAGCCCGCATCGCCGCGGTCTCATTGCTACCACCGTGCGGCACCTGGATGACGAGTTTGCTGTTGCCAGCGTCGGACGCACGGAAATGGCGCAAGAAGCTTTCGACCTGCGCCTGCTGTCCGGGCGTGAGCCCGCGCGAGCCGGGCGCAATGGACAGGTTCATCGAAGCCGGCTCTTGCGCCACCAGGATGGGGTGCCGCTCGCGCGGATCGACGAGCACGCTTCCGGCGTAGTGTCCGCCAGGCTCTTCGAGCGTCTTGCACCCGCCCAGCGTAGTCGCGCCGAGCACGACGAGGACGAGCGAAGCGCCGAGCGCACGCGTGCGCTGACCGGCCGGAGATTTCTTCACGTTGAACATTGGTCTCTCCAAGCTCTCCAGGTCCCGCTATTCCACGATGAAGCCGTAGTCGCCCTTGAGGCCGCCGTTCTTCGGCAGCTCCTTGGGGCCGTACACGCGGTTGAGATGGCCGAGGAAGTTGGCCTTGAGGTCGGACGCCGGGGCGAGGCCCTTGTCTGGCGTCGCCAGATTTCGCGCCGCCGTCGGGCGCACGATGAACGGCGTCACGATCACCACCAGCTCCGTCTCGTTGCGCGAGTAGTCGCGGCTGCGGAACAGCGTGCCGAGGATCGGCAGGTCCTTGGCGCCAGGCAGCCCTTCCATGTTCTGCCGCGTGGTATCCGAAATGAGGCCGGCAATGGCGAGAGACCCACCCGAAGGCAGCTCCACAACCGAGTTCGCCTGGCGCTTCTTCAGCGCCTTGATGTTGAAGCCGCTCATGGTGATCGCGCCGTCGTCCGTGAGCTCGCTCACCTCGCTCGCAATCCGCAAGCTGATGCGCCCTTCGGACATCACGACCGGCGTGAAGGCCACCACGACGCCGAATTCCTTGAAGGTGACGCTCACCTTGCCGGTGTTGTCGACCATGGGGATCGGATATTCGCCGCCCGCCAGGAACTTCGCCGTCTCGCCCGAAACGGCCGTCAGCGTCGGCTCGGCCAGCGTGCGGACCAGGCCATCGCGCTCCATCGCCTTCAAGGCCTGCGAGATTGTCGCATTACCGGCCTTGAAGCCGTTCGTGATGCCGGAATTGCCGAAGGTGCCGGAAGGTCCGGAATTGTAGTTGCAAAGCGCGCCTGCGATGGCGCAACCCGTTGCACTGGCACCGCCATCTGTGCCGAGGCCCGGTATCGGCATCGTGCCCAGGGCGCCCGAGGTCACGGGCAGCGTGTTGGCACTGAGCAGCGAGGTGGCGAAGTTGCCCGAGTTGATCACGGCGCCGATGTTGATGCCCATCTGCTTCAGCACGGAGCGCTGCACCTCGGTCACGGAGACCTTCAGCATCACCTGCTCTTCACCCTCGATGGTGATCATGTTGATGACGAGCTTGCTGTCGCCCCCGCACGCGGTCGCGCCGCCTTGCTGCGGCGCGGCGGTCGGTGCGCTGTTGACGGCGAGGCCGGCCTTGTTGGAAGCCACGAACTGGCAGGCGATGTCGGCAGCGCGCTTGGCGTCTGCCGGCGTGCGTACCGACCCCGACAGCACGGCGGAACTGCCGGCCATGTCGACCTTCACATTCGAGCCGGGGATGAACTTTTTCAGGATGCCGTCGAGACCCCTCAAGTCGGCGCCGACGGAAATTTCCAGCGTCAGGATCTGCTGGCCCTTGGTGTCGAAAAAGAAAGCGTTGGTCTGGCCGAGCTTCTTGGCGATCAGGAACACGCGATTGGAGGCCTGCACCACCGCGTCCACCTTCTCGGGATCGGCGACGAGCACATCCTTGAGCTCGAAGGGGAACTGGATCAGGATCGACTTGCTGAGCCCGATGGCCACGCGCTTGGCGAGCGGATAGGCCGCGCGCGCCGGCACGTTCAGAACGGAATGCTGCGTCAGGTCTTCGAACTCGCCCGTCTGCGCCTGGGCCGCCCGCGGCAGCGCGGCAGCGGCGCATAGGCTCAGCGCCGCGCTCAACATGCACAGGACCGTTCTCAATTTCATAGTCGCCAACCTTCTGGCCTGTCGGTCTGAAAAAACTTGGTCAGTTGACGCGAACGGAACTTTGCTTCCCGTAGCGAAGGAAGCGGATGATGCTGCTTTCGGATTTATCCCGCGATTCCTTGAGTGCGACGGGAGACGTGTCGTTGCGCAGGTCCGCGATGCTGCGCAGCGCGAACGAGATTTCGCCGCGCGAGTTGGCCGTGGCGAGCGTCTCGGCCTGGCCCGGTGTCACCTCGAGTGTCGCGGTGTTGCCCTCGGCGAGCTTCTTGCCGTCGCGCACCTCGATCAACTGGCCGATGGCGAGCACGCGGATGTTGCGCAGCAACACTTCGGTGTCATATTCCTCGCCGCCGCTCTGCGTGCGCCGCCGCACCGTCAGGATGACGTCCACGCGGTCGTTGGGCAGGATCATGCGGCCGGCGCCGGTCTCTTCCTTGATTCGCGTCGAGTAGGCGCGCATGCCGGTCGGCAGGATGGCGGCGAGCACGCCGCCCTCGCCGACCTTCACCACTTTTGCAGCCGTCAACGGCTCGCCGGGAAGGATGGGCGTGCGGGCCACCATGCCCACGAGCTCGCGGATTGCCTCGGGGCGCCGCTTGCGCTCGATGAACTGGGGGCTCACGGCCGTGGTGGGCCAGTCCTGCCAGCGCAGGCTTTCCTGGCTCAGCGTCTCACCGAGGGGAATGTCGTTGCGCGCGACCAGCACCTGGGAGGTCTGGGTGACCACCTCTTCCCGAACGACCGTGGCGGGCTTGTCGACAAGGCTGCGCACGCCAAAGAATGCAGCAATGCCGCAAACCCCCGCGATAGCCAATCCCAACAGCTGTGCCTGGTTCATCGGCGCACTCTTCCATAGGAGCAAATCAACTCCCTGGTAAGCTGCGCTACAATCGTCAACGCAGTGTTAATGCGTGTCCCGAAGAGAGGCACACATGAGACACGCGATATCTATATGGTGCCTGCTCCTCGGTGGCTCAGTGCGCCAGCGAGGTGAACCAGATGGTTTGCGGGTACACCAGCAGGGCTGCCGCCGCCAGCGCTATGCCATAGGGAATGCCGCCGCCAGGAGAATGCAGCCGATGCGCCCATGACTGGCCGAGCAGTTGCCGGGGAAGCGGGAATTGCCGTGCCATTATGAACAGCACGCCCAGGACGCCGCCGGCGATCGCCACCCAGAGCATGTAGGCGAGCAGGTTCTCGAAGCCCACCCAAAGCGACACGGCCGCCAGGAGTTTTGCATCGCCGCCGCCGAAAACACCACGTGCGAACAGCACGATGCCGATGGCCAGCACCAGCATTCCCGCCGCCACGTGGTCGACGACCTGCCACAGATCGAGGCCCGCATACCAGGCGGCCGGCACGAAGCCGAGCGTCATGACGATCGAGATCCTGTTCGGGATGGTCATTGTGAACAGGTCCATGGCCGCCGCGAACGCGACAGCGGCAGGCAACAGGAACAGCAGCCAGAACTGCGACATCTCGAACTCCGAACTCTCGCTTGATTGCACTCTAGCGCGCAGTGATTGCTGCTTCGTGCATGTGGCAAGCACATCTCGCCTCGAAGGTGTTAACGCCCGTTAACGAATGCAGGTCAAATCCGGGCGATTCGCCTCGCAAAGGCACACTCCAGCTTGGCCGAGTTTGGAATTCCTTCACCAAATCACTCCACAAATCGTGTCGTGATAAGCGAGGAAGGCTCGAAAGATGCTCAGGTCCATGTTCGCCAAGCTGCCGCGGCCCAGCCGTCTTGGTGCGCTTGCCATCGCCGTTCTTCTCGCCCTGCCGTCTGCCCCGCTGGCCACCGCGGCCGCTGAGGATCTGATCGTCAAGTACGACCAGTCCGAGCTGATGCAGCTTCCCCGCCCCGCAGCCCAGATCATCGTCGGCAACCCCTCGATCGCCGACATCTCCGTGAAATCCGATCGTCTGCTGGTGATCACCGGCAAGACCTTCGGCATCACCAACGTCATTATCCTCGACGCCCAGAACAAAATCATCGCCAACCAGCGCGTGCTGGTGCGGCGCGACGAGGCGAAAGTCGTGAACCTGCAACGCGGCGTGAACCGTCAGACCTACAACTGCACGCCGCAGTGCAACCCCTCGATCATCGTCGGCGACGAGAACAGCTACTTCGAGCAGATCTCCAAGGCCTCTCAGAACAAGATGGGCCTGTCGGAGCGTTCCTCTGAGAATGCGCCGGCATCGGCGCCTTCGAGCGGAAACCAATAGGTAACGCTGCCTGAGGCGGCGATTGCCGCAATCTTTACCGGACCTTCACGCCGGTCGGCGATACTCGGCCTCGAAGGTGTAGTGCGTCCGAGTAAAGCTGAATGTCAGTATCAAAAAGCAGCACGATGCGGTGCGCACGCGCGAGAGCGCGCCTCGAGGCATCGCGCTTCGCGCGCGACACGAGCGGCGTGGCCGCGCTCGAATTCGGCATCCTGGCGACGCCGTTCTTCCTGCTCCTGCTCGGCGTCATTTCCGTCGGCATGTACTACTTCCAGGTATCAACCATCGAGACCGCGGCCCTGCAGGCCGCCCGCGCCATCCGTACGGGTCAGTTGCAGCAGGGCCAGGGCGCCTATACGGGCCTCACCACGGATGCCGACAAGAAGGCCGCCTTCCGCAGCGCCTTCTGCAAATATGCCGTTGCGGTCCCCGATTGCCTGACGAAATCGGCAGTGATCGTGCAAAGCAGCACCCAGTTCACCAGCCTCTCGACGCCCAACTGCACCAGCGGCGGCAACATCGTCAGCAACGCCAGCACCACCTTCAGCCCCGGGTCCACGAGCAGCGTCGTGATGGTGACCGTCTGCTATCCCTGGGCACCCGTTGCCGGCCTGCCATTCGGCAAGCTCGGCACCTTGAGCGATGGGTCCTTCCTCGTCCAGGCCACCGTTGCCTTCCGCACGGAACCCTACTGATGAGGCACGAGATGCAACAGGCCTCGATGTTTTCGCTGGCGCGCGCGGCAGTCGCCAGGATCGCCGGCAATGGGCGCCAACTCTTTGCCCGCTGGAAACGCGGCACTGAGGGCGCGGCCGCCGTCGAATTCGCCTTGATCGCGCCGATCGTGACGACCCTTTTCCTCGGCGCCGTCGAAATGAGCCAGGCGTTCACCGTCGATCGGCGCGCCATGCAGGTTGCCACGTCCACGGCCGATCTCGTTGCGCGTGCCAACGCCTCCATCTCCCAATCGGAGATGACGGACATCATGAAGATCGGCGGCTACATCATGCTGCCCTATTCCTCCAGCGCCCTCGAGACGACGGTACGCAACGTCACCTCCTCGCCCACCAACGCTGCCAGCGCCAAGCAATCCTGGTATTGCACCTATAATGCCAACGGCGGCGGCACCAACACCTGCACTTGCAACGTCACGGCCTATACGCTTCCAACCGGCCTTGTCGGCACGAACGACAGCGTTGTGGTGGCAGAGGTTCGATATTTCTATACACCGCTCCTTTTCGACGTGATCCTGAAGCGGACCCTCACCAAAACCGGTAGCGCCTACATCCTCTCCAAGAAAAGTTACGCCAAGCCGCGCAATCAGGCCGCGATGCTCCTGCAATCAAACGGCTCGGCGTGTCCCTCGCCCACATTTCCGTGATCAACCGTCAGTGCTGCACCAAGGCGCGCTAATCATCTGAAACTCTGCCCCAATTTGTTTGTTTCGGCAGCATCCGGCCATGCCTGGCGCCGCCAATGGCATTATCAAAGCAAGGCCGTTTCTCCCCTTTCTCCTGCCTAGTTGCATTGCGAAGATGCGATCTCGTCCCTATGCTCCTTATTCGGTCGGAGAAGCGATGATTCCGGCGGGATTTGAGAAAGAAAATGGGAAGACGTTCTACGCATACGCCGCAACAATTGCGGGATCTCATACTTGACGCTGCGCAGGCAATTATCGAGGCGCAAGGGCTTGCGGGCTTATCCGCGCGCGAGATCGCCCGGCGCATCGAGTATTCTCCGGGCACGATCTACAACATGTTTCAGAACCTCGACGACGTGGTGCTCCACGTCGAGGCGCGGGTGCTGGATGCGCTGGACGGCCGGCTGGCCCAGGTTTTGGCGGCCGCCGATGGTGAGCCGCCGGCTTTGCGCCTTGCCAACGCCTACCTCGCTTTCACCAATGAGAACCCGCGGCTCTGGAACCTCCTGTTCGAGCACCATATGCCCAAAGCCACGCAGTTGCCGGGCTGGTACCAGCAGAAGCTCGAAACCTTGATGGGTCGCGTCGAGCAGGCGCTGATGCCGGTGTTTCCCAATGGCGCCGACGAGGAGCGCCGCCGCGCGGCCCGCGTATTGTGGGCGGGCGTGCACGGCATCACCTCGCTCTCGACCGCGGAGAAATTGTCGGTCGTGACCACGGAAGGCGCAAGCAAGCTCGTGGAGGATTTCGTGTCCACCTATCTTGCCGGCCTGCGCGCATAAAGCCCGAAGGACTTAGGCTTGCATCGAGCAGCCTCGCGCTAAGCGTGCGCCACGCCAGGCACGGCCTCGCGGCCCGCCGGCGCATCGCGCAGCAGGTGCGCGATGGCGTTGGCGTAGAAGGCAAGCACCGCTGTCTCCGACGCGTCCACCCTGTACACGCCGTCGTCGAACGTCAGGAGATGCCGCTCCAGAAGGCTGCGCACGCCGAAGTCGACAGCGTAGTCGAGGGCCTGCCGGGGAATGTGGACATGCCCACCTGAAGCGCGCAGCCGATCGATCAGCGCAAACACCGAGCCCTTGAGTTCGAAAGCCGTCAGGCCCTTCTCGCCGGCCGCCAGCATGGCGGTTGCCACCAGCGGCACGGGCAGTGCCGGCACCACGCGGCCGACTTCCTGCATCAGAATTTCGCCCAGGCGCTCGATCTCTTTGAATCGTTCCGCCTCGCGCAGCGCCCGGAAGTCGATGCCACGCGCCTCCACGTAGGCGCGCAGCGACATCGGCTCGCCGAAGCTGACGCAGGCATACCCGTAGCGGTGCCAGCGCCCCGTGACCCGCAGCCAAAGGCTGCGCAAGAGGTATCCGATGAGGATCGTGGGCTTGAAGGCGAAGCGCGGCTTCTCGCCCTGGGGCGTGGCGGCCGCAGCCGTGAGGATCCGGTCTTCCAGCACCCGGTCGTAGTTGAGGCCCACCGGCACGAACAGGATGTCCCGGCCGCCATGCGCGTCGAACCCGGCAACCATGTAGGACAGCAGCCCCAGCTTCGGCCCGCGCAGGTGCCCGTCGCGCGTCAGCCCGCCTTCCGGGAATACCGCCTGCGTCACCCCGGATGCCGTGGCCATGTGCACGTAGCGCGCCAGCACCTTGCGATAAAGCGGGTTCGAGCTGTCGCGACGCACGAAATATCCGCCCATCATGCGGATCAAGCCCTGCAGCAGCGGGATGCGCGCCCACTCCCCCACCGCGTAGCTCAGCGCCGAGCTCTGCGACACGAGATAGGTCACGAGCACATAATCCATGTTGGAGCGGTGGTTGATGACGAACACCACCGCCGCGTCCTCCGCCGTCCGCGCCAGCGCGGCCTCGTCAATGGCGCCGAGCCTCACACGATAGAGCGAGGTTGAAATGCGGCGGGCGAGCGAGGTCCCCACGCGGAAGTAGGTATAGGCGCTGAACGAGGGCACGATCTCGCGCGCATACCGCCGCGCCCGTACATTGGTCACGCTGAGCGGCTCGCCAGTACGTTGCGCCTCCTGTTCCACGGCGCGCAGCACGTCCGGATCGAACATCAGCTGCTCGATCAGCCGGCTGCGGCGCGCCACCTTGAAAGGCGGGATCTTGAGCTGCAGACGCTCGTTGAGTTCGTCGATCGCCCGGTTGACGCGGCGCCGCAGCCACCAGCCGATCATCGGGGCAAACAGCCGGTCGATCAGCGCGATCACGGCCAGTACGGCAATGACTGCGGCGAGCCAAACCGGCACTTCGATCGACGCGGTCATGAGGTCCTCCCCGGCAGGGAGGCTAGAGCCTCACAGTTGCGGAGGGAAGCACGTTCCGACGCACCCGCAGCAGGATAAAGTGCCAGTCGGCCTGTAAGCCGGGTTCTGTCTGGAGGCTTGCGCCTCCGCGGCGGCCATTCATCTGGGACGCGGATTACTCCGCGCCTCGAGCAACCAACCCGGACGGCAGCGAGGATCTCGCCCGGACGCGCCGGTTGCCCGGCCGCCCATGCCGCCCCTATTCGGTCTTGCTCCCGGTGGGGTTTGCCGTGCCGCTCGCCGTTGCCGGAAGCGCGGTGCGCTCTTACCGCACCTTTTCACCCTTACCTGCGCGAACGCAGGCGGTTTGTTTTCTGTGGCACTGTCCCTGGGGTCACCCCCGGCGGCCGTTAGCCGTCACCGTCGATCCTTGGAGCCCGGACTTTCCTCCACCGGGTGCCTCTGGCCGCAAAGCCTGGCGCATCCGGCAGCGGCCGCCCGGCCGACTGGCGAGGTGGAATAAGGGTGCTGGCGGCCTCGGGGTCAAGGGCTATTCCGGCTCAAGCCGCGTTTGCGGGTCCGGATGAGGGCGAAAGGTCTGTCAGCCAGGGCCACAGCGTGTCAGCACCGTTCTGCATCACGACGTGTCCGAGCTTCGCATACCAGAACGCCTCGTTGCCGCACTCCTCGCGCCAGGCCCAGAGGCGTCGCGTCAACAGCTGCAGGCGGTACTCGCGTGTGAAGCCGATGGCACCGTGCACCTGATGCGAGACCGCCGCGACATGGCCGGCGCTTTCGGATGCAAGCGCTTTCGCCACCCACATCAGCGGCCGTCGCCCAGGGTCCGCCGCCGCGGCAGCCGCCTGCTCCATCGCCACTGTCGCCGCCGCCAGCTGCTCCGCCATGCCGGCGATATGGCTTTGGATCGTCTGGAACTTGCCGATCGGCCTGCCGAACTGCACACGCTCGTTGGCATATTGCACGCTCAGCGCCACGGCCGCTTCCATCGCCCCCACCATCTGCGCCGCGCGCATGAGGGCAAGCAGCGCCATGACGTCGTCGGCTGTCATGGGCAGCGTGCGCACGTCGTGGGGCGCAGGCTTGAAGCCTTCGAGAACGATGCCGTCGCGCGGCTCGTCGGCGAGATTACCCGCCTTCTCGATGCGCAGGTTCGCGCTCCTGAGCCCCACCCGCACCAGCTGCACCTTCGCTTCGCGTGGAATAGCCAGCAGCAGCACATCTGAATGCCGCGCCCACGGCACGCGGGCAAGCGTGGCGCTGATGCTTCCGCCATCGGTGACGGCGGCGAGGCTGTCCGCCACATGCACCGTCACGCGCTCTCCCGAGGGTTGCGTCGGCTGCACTTGCGCGCCACTCGCCTGATGCCACAGCCAGTTGCCAAGCAGCGTTTCGGCAATAGGCACCGGCCCTGCATGCCCTGCGACGATACGAGCAATGAAGGCAGCCTCATCGATGCCGAGGCCGAGACCGCCGCTGGCCTCCGGTATGGTGCTTGCCGGCACACCGGCCTCCACGAGCGCGGACCACAGCCCGCCGCTCCATTCCCCGCTGTCGGCGGCGCGCAGCGTCTTGGCATCGCAACGCGCCTTGAGGATCGCGCGCAGCGTCTCGGAAATCGCTTCGAGTGTCTCGTTCATGGCGGCCCTCTACCTCAAACCCATGTGCCGCGTGATGATCCCGCGCAGCACCTCGCGCGTGCCGCCCCGCAGCGAGAACGAAGGCGCAAACAGCAGCGTACGCGCCAGCTGCTGCTCGTAAGGGTCGGGCGTGCCGACGCTCGGCTCCATCGGAGCCAGCAGTCGTGCCTCTTCCGGCAGGTCGCGCTCGAACTGCATGCCATGGTCCTTGACCAGGGCTGCCTGCAGCTCGGGCGAAGCGCCCCGCGTCAGCATGCCGGCGACGGAGATCGACATCTCCCGCAACGCCACCAGCCTCGCCACCATGCGGCCGATGTCCTTGGCCGCGTGCGGAGCCTCGCCCAGCCTGCGGATGAGTTCGACGAGCAGGTTGAAGTCGCTGAGGAAGCGCTCAGGCCCACTGCGCTCCTGCGCCAGTTCGTGCGTGACGAGCTTCCAGCCCTGTCCCACCTCGCCCAGCACCTCGTCGTCGGTGGCCTCGTAGTCGTCGAACACCACCTGGCAGAAGTCGCGCTCTTTCGCGAGGTTCTCGATGGGCGATACCTGCAGCCCCGGCCGCGACAGGTCGATGAGGAATTGCGTCAGGCCCGCATGCCGGTTCTGCGACGGCGGCTCGGTGCGGATCAGCGCGATGAGGTAGTTCGCCCGGTGCGCGCCGCTGGTCCAAACCTTCGTGCCGTTGATGCGCCATCCCCGGTTCGTCTTCTCGCCGCGCGTTTTCACCGAGGCAAGATCGGAGCCGACGTCAGGCTCGCTCATGCCGATGCCGAAGTAGCAGGTGCCGGCGCAGATGCGCGGAAGGATCTCGCGGCGCATCTCCTCGGTGCCGAACCTCAGGATCTGTCCACCGCTCTGCCGGTCGGCGATCCAATGGGCGCCGACAGGGGCTCCGTGCGCCAGCATCTCCTCGATCACCACGAAGCGATGCATGGATGACAGCTCGCGTCCGCCATATTGCTTCGGCCACGTCATGCCGATGTAGCCTGCCTCGCCGCAGCGACGCGAGAAGCCGTGGTCGGAGATCGTCCACGAGTTGGCGCGCGGCACCCAATGGCCCACCGAGATCTCGCGCTTGAGGAAGTCTCGCACCTCCGCGCGCAGGTCGTGCGCATCAGCGGGCAATTCGGCAGGCTCGAAGCTCGGAAGCAAAGGCGTCTCCTCGAAGTGCAGTAGCCGGCCTGAGTGATGGCCAGCGAAGAGGGCGTCGCGCAGGTCTCCGCTTCTGCCCATCAAGGTGGCACAGCGCTGAGCGATCCATCATCGACTGCACGAACTTAAGGCGATCTCGATCCGTGCACAACACGAGCTGCGGCAAGCTGCACTTTCCAACTGCGCCGCTCCAGAGCGCAGTTCCAGCATGGCTGGCGTTGCTGCTAACATTGTCCTTTGGCTAGGTCTTTTTTGCGCACTTCGAGGATGCCGTGGACGCACTTTTGATGGAATGGGGCAGCCTGCTGTTGCGCTGGCTGCACGTGATTGCCGGCATCGCCTGGATCGGCTCGTCGTTCTACTTCATGCACCTGGACGCGGCCCTGAAGCCGGCCCCTGATATCCCGGCGGGCAAGGGCGGCCAGGCCTGGGAAGTGCACGGCGGCGGTTTCTATCAGGTCCGCAAATGGCTCGTGGCGCCCGATAAGCTGCCGAGCGAGATGATGTGGCACAAGTGGGAATCCTACGCCACCTGGATCTCCGGCTTCTGCCTGCTGATGTGGATCTACTACATCGGCGCCGATCTCTACCTCATCGACCCGGCGGTGCGGCCCCTGTCTCCGGCATGGGCAGCGGCTATCGGCATCGGCGGCCTGGCGTTGGGCTGGATCATCTACGATGCCCTGTGCCGCTCGCCCTTGAAGGAGAATGCGGCAGCCCTTGCCGCCGTCGGCTTCGCGTTCGTCGTGGCAGTCGCCTATGGCTTCCAGCAGGTGTTTTCTGCGCGCGGCGCACTGCTGCACACCGGTGCGCTGATGGCGACGATCATGTCCGGCAACGTGTTCTTCATCATCATCCCGAACCAGAAACGGATCATCGCCGATCTCGTGGCGGGCCGCGCGCCCGACCCGGCCCTGGGCAAGGCCGGCAAGACACGCTCCACGCACAACAACTATCTCACCCTGCCCGTACTCTTCCTGATGCTGTCGACGCACTATCCCATGATCTACGGCACGCCCTATGCCTGGGTGATCGTGGGGCTGGTGCTGGTCGCGGGCGCGCTGATCCGCCACTTCTACAACCAGCGCCACGCCGGCAACGGCAATCTCTGGTGGACCTGGGGCGTTGCCGCAGCGGCACTTGCCCTGGCCGCGTTGATCTCGGCCGCAACCACGCCCGGTGTGCGTGAGCAGCTTGGCTTAGGCAAGATGCCACGCACCAAGGTGGCAACCGCCGCGCCCGCAGCGAAGGTGCCCGACGAGGTCGATATGATCCTCACCTCCCGCTGCTCGATGTGCCACGCCCGCGAGCCCGTCTGGAGCGGCATCGTGCATCCGCCGAAAGGTGTCCGCCTCGATGCCGCCGATGCCATCATGCGCAATCGCGAGGGGATACGGCTGTTCAGTGTCCTGACCCATGCCATGCCGCCCAACAACATTACCAATATGACGGGCGAGGAACGCCGCATTCTTGCAAGGTGGCTTGCAAAGCTTTGACAAGCCCTCCATGGCGCACTAGACCGGCCTCGTTCCATTAATCGAGGCCGCCATGAGCAAGGGACTGTCACGCCCCAAGAATCAGATTCGTTTTCTGCTGCTCGAAGGCATTTCCGCCTCGGCGGTCGATGCGCTCAAGGCCGCCGGATATACGAATGTAACGACGCTTCGGAAGGCTCTCGACACGCCCGCGCTGATCGAGGCCCTGCAGGGCGTGCACATGCTGGGCGTTCGCTCGCGCACGCACGTGACCAAGGAAGTTGTGCAGGCCTCCCGGACCCTCGTGGCGGTCGGCTGCTTCTCGGTCGGCACCAACCAGGTCGATCTCGATGCGGCGCGCCTCAAGGGCATTCCCGTCTTCAACGCGCCGTTCTCGAACACGCGCAGCGTGGCGGAACTCACCGTCGCCGAGATCGTGATGCTTTATCGCGGCACGTTCCCGAAATCGATGGCGGCGCACCAGGGTGTCTGGATCAAGGTTGCCACGGACAGCCATGAGGTACGTGGGAAGACCCTCGGCATCGTCGGCTACGGCAACATCGGGTCGCAGCTTGCCGTGCTGGCCGAAGCGATGGGCATGCGCGTCATCTACTACGACCGCTCCGACAAGTTGCGCCACGGCAACGCCGAGCCGACACAGAGCCTTGGCGAGCTTCTGCAGCGATCGGACGTCGTGTCGCTGCATCTGCCGGAGACGCCGGACACAAAGGGCATTATCGGGGCGCCCGAGCTCGCGGTGATGAAAAAGGGCGCCTTCCTCATCAACAATGCCCGGGGGACGCTCGTCGACATCGACGCGCTGGCCGCCGCGATCATTTCGGGGCATCTTCGCGGGGCGGCGCTCGACGTATTTCCTGCTGAGCCGAAATCCAACTCTGATGAATTCCATAGCCCCCTGCGCGGCCTCGATAACGTCATCCTCACGCCGCATGTGGGCGGCTCTACCGAGGAAGCACAGGAGCGCATCGGCGACGAGGTGGCGCGCCGCCTCATCGAATATTCGGACGTCGGTTCGACCGTGGGCTCGGTCAACTTCCCGCAGGTTCAGCTGTCCAAGCGCGGCAACGTCACCCGCTTCATCCAGGTGCAATCCAACACACCGGGCGAGCTGCGCAGGCTCAACGACGTGTTCGCGAGCCGCAGCATCAACATTTCCGCCCAAGGCTATCAGACCGACGGCGAGATCGGCTACGTCGTGCTCGATGCCGAGGGCGAGGTGGAAGGCGCGGTGGAGCTGCTGGAAGAGATCCGCAAGCTGTCCGGCACCATCCGCGCGCGGCTTCTGAACCGTGCGTAGTGTTCTGATCGCCTCGTGCTGCTACTGCCGCAGCCGCACGCCGACCCGCACCACCTCCGCATTGTAGTCGCGTCCGCCGCCACTGGAGCGGAACTCGAGGTGCTGGTACTTGCCGTAGAGCGAAACGTTGGCATTGAGGTAATAGTCGAGGCCCGCTTCCGCCGTCAGCAGCCTGTCCTCCACCGCTACACCCTCGTAGGGCGAGACAGCATACTTCGCACCCACGGTGGCAAGCAGGCTGCGCTGCAGCGCGTGCCGCATCTCAAGCCCCACTTCGCGCGCGAGCGCACCGGGCGAGCCGGCAAGCGTCGTATCGTAGAAGTCCGAGCGGGCCGTCAGCATGAACGTGGTGATGGCACTGGCCTTCCAGGCTAGGCTCGCATCGAACAGCAGCCCTTCCATATCGGGCAGGCGCTTGTCGTGCTGGCCCTGGTGGCCCCATCCCAGGCTGATCTCTCCACGCAGGTACGGCCCCAGCGGCGAGAACAGCAGGCCAAGGCGATAGCGCTCGCTGGTGGAAGAGCGCGATGCACCGTCCGCCGCCGCAATAGCATATTCGCGCTCGCGGAAGGCGGCATCGAGGAACACGGCCGCCTTTCGGTTCAACGCCCAGCTCACGCGCACCGCCTGGTCGGCCTGCGTATAGTTGCGGCTGGCGTTGGAGATCAGGCTGCCGTTGTTCGACGGCACGTCGGAGAAATTCACCTCCGAAAGGGAGCCGCGCAGCTGCAGCGTCGCCCGCCCCAGCTGTTGATTGTAGCCGGCCGCGATGCGGTCCGTGGTGATGTCGCCGCGCACGGCGGCGTTGGTCGGAGCATCGATGACGGCGCGCAGGTCCTTGTCGGCCGTGTGCGAGACGGCAGCCTCCAGGTTGGCGCGTCGATTGATGTCGAGACGCCCGCGCGCCTCCAGGCTCCAGGTGCGGTCGTCCTCGCTGGCGAAGCGGTCGTAGAAGGTGGCCCTGCCCGAAGCCCTCAGCTCCATCGCGTGCCGGCGCCAGTCCGAGACGAGGCGCGCCGTCGTAACACTCTCGAACGCCGTTGCGGATGCGCCCGCGCCGTTGCGGAATATGTTGCTGTTGTAGAAAGCGCCCATCTCCGCTTCGGGAAACAGCACGAAGCTGCCGATGCGGATGCCGATGGGGCTGTATGGCTCGAAGCGGTAGAGACGATCGGTGCGACGATCGTTGATCGGATCGATCTGCTCGATTTGGAACGCCAGCGCATCGTATCCGGCAGGCGGTGTGGTGAAGGCGGCGATGTCGCGGGGCTGCCGCGCATCGCGATTGAGATCGCCGACACCGTCCACCACCATCAAGGGCGGCGGGTTGCCGTCCTCGATGCGGCCATCCTGCGGCATGGCGGGCTCACGGCCCTCTCCCGCAAGGCTGCCGGAGGTCGGCCGCAGGCGCGGCTCGGTGCCGGCCTCTTCGTCGGCTTCGGGGTCCGTGGCCTCGGCGCGCTCCTGGGGCGCCTCGCGCGCCTCTTCCGGATCGTCGAGCGGCACCTGTTCGGGCTGGGGACGCCGCGGGGCCACCTTCGCCCGGCCGGCGGGCGGCGGCTGGATGACGGTATCGACCGGCACCTGTGCGGAAGCGGTCAGCGGGCTGCATCCGCAGGCGCAAATCCACGCCGCGATCCCGAACCAGATCTTCACGCTGAAGCCACTGCGACCCACGGAAATGGCGACCCCGACCCACGACAAGCGCAACGCAAGCGATACCGGACCAGGGTGGACCCTACGCGGGCAGCATTAACGAGAGGTTGCAAAGCCTCCCACTACGGCACGGAATTGGAATTCATTAAGCTCTGCCAGGCCCCGAGAGACGCCAGCCACAGCTTCCGCGCCGCAGGGCTGCCATCCTCTTACGGATTGCTCGAAACCGTGAATCAGACCGTCAAACAACTCTGAGAGCATGTCCCCATCTGCCGGTTGCGTTTCCAAGCGGATTGGACATGCTCTAGTATGATCGGCAACGAGTCGCCCGGCCTTTTCCTCCGGCGCAAGCTTCGCCATAATCGATTGACCTCGAAGGACATCTCCGCGTGGCGCAAACCGCTTCGACCCTCGTCCCGTCCTGCCAGCTGTCGGCGCTCCGCACGCTGGAGCTCGAATGCGAAGGCCTGCAGGCGCTGCGGGCCACCATCGAGACCAAGCTCAAGGAAAGCTTTGCCGCAGCCGTGGCAGCCCTCGCCTCCGCCAAGGGCCGCGTCATCGTAACGGGCATCGGCAAGAGCGGCCACATCGGCCAGAAAATCGCCGCCACTTTCGCCTCGACGGGCACACCCGCCTTCTTCGTCCACCCCAGCGAGGCAAGCCACGGCGATCTCGGCATGATCCATCGGCACGATGTGATCGTGGCTTTGTCCTGGTCGGGCGAGAGCGCGGAGCTTTCCAACATCCTCACCTATTCGCGCCGCTTCAAGGTGCCGCTCATCGCCATCACGTCGCGCGCCGACTCCACACTCGCCCGCAACTCTGACGTGCTCTTGGACCTGCCGCGCGCCAAGGAGGCCTGCCCGCATGGCCTCGCCCCCACCACTTCCACCACCATGCAGCTCGCCATGGGCGATTGCCTCGCCATCGCCCTGCTCGAGCACAAGGGCTTCACCGCGCACGATTTCAAGGTGTTCCACCCGGGCGGCCAGCTCGGCGCCTCGCTCAAGTACGTGAGCGATCTGATGCACAAGGGCGAGGCCCTGCCGCTCGTGGCGGAGGACCTGCCCATGACGGCCGCACTCCTCACCATGACGCAGAAGTCGTTCGGCTGCCTCGGCGTGGTGGATGGGTCCGGCAAGCTCGCGGGCGTCATCACCGACGGCGACTTGCGCCGTCACATGGGCCAGGATCTCCTCACCGCCAACGTCGCCCGCATCATGACGCGCAATCCGAAAGTCGTTGCACCAAACATGTTGGCCTCGGCCGCGCTGGAAGTGCTCAACACTTCGCGGATCACAGCACTCTTCGTGGTCGACAAGGGCACCCCTGTCGGCATCGTCCACATCCACGACCTCCTCCGCGCCGGCGTCGCTTGAGCCTCTGACGCTCCACAAGCCACGCGGTACCTGCTCCACAACCGTGATCGCCGCGAGAGGCGCGATCCACGCCAGTCCGGCGTCCAGCTCCCGCGAGAGGTACGACGGCCCTCGCCCCACCCACGACCGTCATCCCCACGCAGGTGGGGATGACGATGGAAGTTGCTGCGCGAGACGCTGTCCCTCTCTCCCGTCATGCCCGCGAAGGCGGGCATCCACGCAAGCCAGCCGTCCAGCACCTGCGAC
>JBDHTJ010000044.1:0-31761 GCA_039808585.1 Hyphomicrobiaceae bacterium
GGGTCCATTCTTGATCTTCATGCACCACAACCCCATTCCCACGCATCTGGGGCCCATGGATCAGATCCGGCTGCTCGACGATGCGCCGTTCCGCTCCCTCATCCGCCGGCACGCAGGCAAGATCCGCCACATCTTCTTCGGCCACTGTCACATGCCGCTGGCGGGCTCGACGGCGGGTGTGCCCACCACATCCTTGCGGGGCACCAACCACGCCAGCATCGCCCTGTTCTCCGAAACCGAACTGCTGTCGGCCTCGGACCTTCCCGAGGCGTACGGCGTCGTTTTCATCGGCGCCGACTACGTGACCGTACACATGATCGAGTTCGGCTATAGCGGACCTATCCGGATCGAGGGCTCGCCCGATTACGCGCAATGGAACCGGGAGACGATGGCCCGATGAAGTTCGTCATCCTCACAGACGCCCATTTCGTTCCCGCCGGGCGCACCCTCTACGGCATCGATCCAGCGCAGCGCCTCTCGGCCGCGCTCGAAACCATCGCCCGCGATCATCGCGACATTGCCTTCATCATTGTCACAGGCGACCTGGCGCACTGGGGCCAGCGCGAGGCCTACGAGCATCTGCGCGGGGTACTTGCGCACGCACATGTGCCGGTGCACCTGATGATGGGCAATCACGACCGCCGCGCGCCCTTCCGCAGCGTGTTCCCGCAGGCCGATGATGACGCCCAGGGCTTTGTCCAGCGCCTACGCATCGAGGCGCCGTTCACAATGATCACCCTCGATACGCTTGACGAGGACGGGCCGACGCACGCAGGCATCCTGTGCGCAAAGCGGATGGCCTTCGTGAAGGACGCTTTGCAGACCGCGCCCGGCGACCGGCCGCTGCTACTTTTCCTGCATCACCCGCCGTTCGACACCGGCTTGCCGCACATGGACCGCATCCGGCTCCGCAACGGCGCCGAGGTGTTGGCGCTGCTGACAGAGATCCGCAAGCCGGACTACATGTTCATGGGGCATATTCACCGGCCCATCTCCGGCGTATGGCACGGCATTCCGTTTCACATCCAGCGCGCCTTGGCGCACCAGGTTGGCTTCGACTTGACGACGCCCGACCGTATTCCCGGCTCGCTCGAGGCACCCGACTACGCGCTCGTGGAAGTGCAGAAGGGACAAATCATCATCCACCAGCGCTCGTTTCTATACGACGGCCCGACATTTTGGCTCGACGACAAGGCTGCGCAGGATCGCTAGATTTCACCGGGAAACCCTGCGATCCAAGTCTGGCAAGTTCGGTGGCTTGTCACCGAGCGATGACAATTGTCGTGCAAGCGCTGTCGAGCTTCGGCAGATCGCGACTTGTGGCCATGGTCGCAGTGAGAGGCCGCGGCGTGCCACGCACAATCGGACAATAGATGTCCGGATCGACGAGGGCATTTTGCAGCCGACGCCGCCCTGCACATCCCCCGCGGCACGCCGCGACGTGGGCACAGGTGCCGCAAGCCTCCGGTACGGTACGAGCCTCGACGAATGGCTTGCTGTGCACGATGTCCGGCCCCGCTTCAGTCAGGTCGGCCAGCTTGCTGCCAATTCCCGGCCAATAGACACATGGCTGAACAGTTGCGCGGGGCGTCACCCTTACGGTCGCGACCCCACAGCCGCCATTGCGCGGTGGCAAATTGGCCATGGCGCGGACCAGCGGCTCACCGATGGCGATTGCGTCAGTTTCTGCGAAGAGCGCTTCAAAGCCGTCCCAATACTCGTCAAAGGACAGCGCGAAAGTATCGGATTTCACAGCTTGATAGACGTTGACCCGGAGGGGAGCATCATAGCCTTTGGCGATCATGGCTATGGATGCAAGGCGATCGTAGTTTGACCGCATCATTACAGCGATGAAAGTGACGGAAACGCCCAGCTGGCGACAACGGGCTGCTTGGCTGCGGATCAAGTCCCAGTTTCCTGCGCCCCGCTGTGCGTCCTGCTCTTCCTCGGTCGGATAGTCGAGGGAAAACTCGATGTCGCTGAATTTTTTCAGTTGCTCATCACTGAGCACGGAAACGGAATAGCCGTTGGAGGTCATCGTCAGTTTAAGCGGCTGAGCCGCGAGGTAGGAAACGATCGCATCAAACTCGGGGTGCAGGCCATTCTCGCCCGTGCCAAGATTTACGGACCGAACCGGCAAACTCTCGATCACGGAGCGCACTTGGGCGAGGTTGAGCTGGCTGATACGACTGGTATCCCGGTAGCAAAAGCTGCACGACAAGTTGCAGTCATTGGTGAGACCAAGCCCAAGAGCAAACCGCATGTCCGGCCCGAAGTTGGGCTGTGGGGTTGCCGGATTGGCAGATGGCATGGCAGACGAACTCCCAATGTATCTCTCGCTTCCTGGTGATTACCATGTCCTCAACGACGAGCCTACAACCCGATCAGCAAGCCTGCGCTTGGGATGATCACGTGTTGTTGTACGAGACGGTGTTCGAGCCCTTCTCGCTCAAGTTCGCGCAGGCAGCGATTGCTGCGCTGGGTGATGTTTGCAAAAGACGGGTCATCGATGTGGCAGCGGGGGCCGGCGGAGCCGCGCTCGAACTGGCGCGCCGAGGGGCGTCAGTTACTGCTGTCGACGCTTCTGCGGGGATGGTTGCGCGAATTGCGGAGCGCGCAAGGGTTGACAGGCTCGACGTGGATGCGCGGGTCATGGACGGCGTCAACCTTGCTTTCCCGGCCGCACATTTCGACGCTGGTCTTTCTGTCTTCGGCATCATTCTCTTCGAGGATGCGGTGGGCGGACTTAGGGAGCTGGCACGCACCGTGAAGCCCGGTGGCCGCATCGCCATCGTGACTTGGACCGAGCCGCATCGCTTCGAATTGGCGATGGGCTTGCGTCGGAGTGCAGAAGCAGTCGCGGGTCCGCTTCCTCCGTCGAGTTTACCGGCGCAACTGAGGTTCATTGAAGGCGAGCAGTTTCGCGCGCTTTTTCATGCCGCTGGATTGCCAGATGCCGAGATCGTAGCGCATTCGTCGACTCTGAACGCGCCATCCGCGGATTGGCTCATTGAGCGCCTCGCATTTGCACCTGGAATGGGTGCGATGCTTGCCGGTCTCGGCGATCAGCGTCCCGCTGTTCTTGAACACTATCGCGAGCATCTGAACGCCCGCTTCGGGGGTGGTCCCGTCGTGCTCGAGGGTGTTGCGGCCATAGCGGCGGCAACCGTCTGAGAATCACGAAATCGTTATTGGTTTGCCTGCACGGCGTGAATTGCTGGCTGTAACGAACCTTCGGCAAGGCTCGTAGCTACGAAGGCGCACTTGGGGCGACCGACAATCGGCGCCGACGACGTCCGTAGGAGATCAAATGCAGTCCTTCAGAGTGTATCAACGCTTGTTCGCGCTTTTGGCCTTGATGACAGTTGTGCTTTGGGGCGGATTGACCTCCTCTCGGGCGCAAGACAAGACCCTTGTTTTCACGGGCATCCCCGACCAGGATGAGACGCGACTGGTCGAGCGCTTTGCGGCTTATGCCAAGTATTTTGAGAGCAAGCTTGGCGTGCGCGTGAAATATATTCCTGTGAAGAGCTATCCCGCCGCTGTCACTGCCTTTTCCAGCAATCAGGTGCAACTCGCCTGGTTCGGCGGATTCACCGGTGTGCAGGCCCGCTTGGCTTCTCCTGGAGCGGAAGCCATCGCGCAAGGGGTCGAAGACGTCAACTTCACAAGCTATCTGATCGCCAACGTGTCTACCGGGCTCACGCGGAGCAAGGACCTTCCGAAGGAGATCATGGGCAAGACCTTCACTTTTGGAGCACGGACTTCGACATCAGGCCGTGTGTTTCCAGAGCACTTCATCAGGCAGGCCTTCGGCAAATCGCCCGACGAAATCTTTCCCACGGTAGGCTTCTCCGGCGACCATTCGCGGACGGCGCAATTGGTGCAATCCGGGGCTTTCCAGGTGGGCGCAGTCGACCATCTCACCTTCGATCGTGAGGTGGCCGCCGGCAAGGTGGATCCGAAGCAGGTGGTGATTATCTGGGAAACCCCGCCTTTTCCGGATTACCACTGGGTCGTTCGGGGCGATGTCGATGCCATGTTTGGGGCGGGCTTCAAAGAAAAGCTGCGCGCCGCGATCCTCGCAATCGACGATCCCAAGCTTCTCTCGGTGATGGACCGAAAGAAGTTCATCCCTGCGAAGAACAGCGACTACAAGGTGATCGAAGACGTCGGCCGTGTTGCCGGGCTGTTGAACTGACGGCGACCGGCACAACAATCGGGGGAGGCGAGGAATGCCGCCTCCCACATTTCCGGGTCGGTGGCTTGAATGTCCAGTGCAGTACATGAGCGCATGACCGCTTCTGCAACGCCAGTCCTTTCGCTGCGGGGCGCCAGTACGTCGTACTCCGAGCAAGTCGTGCTTCGCGACATTGACCTCGAGATTGCGCCTGCGGAGACGGTCGTCCTGATGGGGCGGAGTGGAGCGGGCAAAACGACGCTGCTGAAACTTCTCTATGCACAATCTCCAGCTTCCATCGCGCTCGCCCCCCAGGCCGCTTCGCTTGTCGCTGCCCTTTCTGTTTTTCACAACGTGTATTCCGGTCGCCTTGATCGCTATTCGACCCTGACCAATCTGCGGACGCTCGTTTTGCCTCCCGCGAAGTTCATTGCTGAAATCCGCGACATCCTGCGTGATGTCGATCTGGAGGCACAGATGTGGCAGAAGGCGGGGACCCTTTCCGGCGGACAGCAGCAGCGCGTGTCCCTTGCAAGAGCGCTTTACAATGCGCGTTCCATCCTGCTCGCGGATGAGCCGGTTTCAGCGCTTGACCGGGTGCAGGGGCGGAACATGCTGAGGCTCATCAAGACGCGTCATCCGACCTCGGTACTCATCCTGCACGATGTGCAGCTGGCTCTCGAATTCGCTGACCGCATCGTGGTGCTGGAAGACGGCCGTAAGGTGGTCGATGCCCCGGCCCGGACGCTTACGCCCCAGGACTTGCTTCTGCGGTTCGGAGGTTTTGCTTGACCGCACCGGGGGGGCACACGACCGGATTGCCATTCTGGCGACTGCCTCCAGCGAGCTATCGGTCGGTCAGCCTCTGGTTCGGCGTGGCAGCATTCCTGTGTCTCCTGGTTGCGAACCTTGCAGTCACGACCCTAAACCCCTGGGTCGAGTTGCGCCGCTTGTTCGCTGGCATTCTGTCACCGGCATTCGCCAGTGTAGAGGCCTGGAGCGTCGTCTTGACGGTCGCGTTCGCAACGCTGGGTGTCTCGCTTGGCGCCGCCACCGGGCTGGTGATGGCGATGTTCTACAACAGCGTTCGCGCGGTGCGCGGTCTCGCGATCTCGCTGCGCGCCGTGCATGAACTTTTCTGGGCGCTGATACTGATCCAGATTTTCGGCATCGGGCCATTGGCCGGCATACTGGCAATTGCGCTGCCTTATGCCGGCATATTTGCCAAGGTCTTCGCGGAGATGATCGAGGAGTCCGATCGCAGCGCGGAGCAGGCTCTCCCGTCCGGCACATCGCAAGTTTCCGCGTTTGCATACGCGCGCTTGCCCGACCTCATCTCGCGCATGAAAACATACGCGCTCTATCGGCTCGAGTGTGGGCTGCGCTCGACCCTGGTCCTTGGTTTCATAGGGCTCCCGACGGTTGGTTTTCATCTGGAGACCTATTTCCGGCAGGGGCACTATAGCGAGGCTGCGGCACTCCTCGCGGCATTCTTCCTGCTCATTGGGACACGTCGGCTCTGGGCGCGCGCGTCAACGCTGCCCTTCCTTATCGCGGGGAGCCTCCTCGTGCTGCCGGCGTCGACGGGAAGCGCCTCCGCCGGCAGCAACTTCATCCGGTTCATTACGGTCGAGATCGTGCCGGCGCCCCTGCGCCGGGGCGATCTCGAGGGTTTGCTGCCCAGGCTCGATGCGTTCTGGAGTTGGCTTTACCCGATCGTCAAGACGCAAGTCGTGCCGGGGCTGTTGCAGACGCTTGTGCTTTCCCAGATCGCGCTGGCCGCGATGGCGTTGCTGGCGCTGGCGCTGTTCCCGCTGGTTGCAAGTAAATTCACAGGCAGGGCAGGCCATATCGCCGGTCGCGTCGCTCTCGTTGTCGCGCGTTCGATGCCGGAGTACATGCTTGCATATCTGCTTCTGCAGACCTTGGGGCCATCGATGTTGCCGGCGATCATTGCGTTGGCGTTCCATAACGGTGCCATCGTCGCATACTTGCTGGGCAGGCACGCTGATCATCTCGACTACCGCCCGGATGCGCCGTCCGGCGTATCTCTCTACTTTTACGATACGCTCCCACGGAGCTACGGCCAGTTTCTCGCTTACTGTCTGTACCGCTGGGAGATCATCGTGCGAGAGAGCGCGATTTTCGGAATTCTCGGTGTGAAGACGCTGGGATACTACGTGGATGCCTCGATTTCGGAGTTGCGTTTCGACCGCACTGTAGTTTTTATCTTTGCGATGATCTTGTTGACGGTCGCGATCGACTGGCTTTCGAGGACGTTGCGTGCATCACTCAGGGTGTCGAATTTCCCAACGCGGCTCTCAGACGGGCAAGTCTCAGCCAAGGGCGCCCTTTAATGCAGCCGACGACCCCAGTGCTCAAGGACATCGTTCTGATCGGCGCCGGTCACGCCCATGTCGGCGTCTTGCGCATGTTCGGCATGAACCCCGTCGCCGGCGTTCGGCTGACCTTGATCACGCGCCAGGTGCACACGCCTTATTCCGGAATGTTGCCGGGCCTCGTTGCCGGAACTTACCAATTCGATGAAGCCCATATCGATTGTGCGCCGCTTGCGGTCTTCGCTGGGGCGCGAATCTATCACGACGAGGTTTGCGGATTAGACCTCGATGCCAAACGCATCCTTTGCAGGTCACGCCCTCCCGTGGCGTTCGACGCCGTGTCGATCGACATTGGGTCGACGCCTGCGGCCGACAACATAACCAGCGCACACGACGTGCTGGTGCCGGTCAAGCCGATCGACAGCTTCCTCGCGCGCTTCGAGGATGTACGCCGCCGCGTGCTCGACGCCAAGGCTAACGCCGACGTCGTCGTGGTTGGTGGTGGCGCCGGCGGCGTCGAACTGATGTTCGGCCTCGAACGGCGGCTGCGCCGCGACCTTGCTGCGCGCGGTCTCGGGGGTGGGCGCCTGACGTTCACCATCGTCTCGGCAAGCGCGAAGTTGCTGCCGCAGTTCCCCGAGCGCTTTCGCGGGCTTGCGCTCGAGGCCCTGCGCGCGCGGGGCATTGACGTGCTGACTGCGGCGCGCGTGGTGTGTGCAAGAGGGGAGACAATCGAGCTCGAGGATGGGCGAACGCTTCCGGCCACGGCAGTGTTCTGGACCACCCAGGCTGCCGCGGCGCCCTGGCTGCGGGAGACCGGCCTGGCGCTCGATGCGAATGGGTTCATCCGAGTTGGACCCACGCTACAATCGGTTACGCATTCCGATGTCTTCGCAGCCGGAGACATCGCCTCGATGGATGGTGCGGCCCGGCCGAAGTCAGGCGTGTTCGCCGTCCGGCAGGGGAAACCGCTGGCGGACAACCTGCGTCGTCTCGTGGCCGGACAGCCGCTGCGCAAGTACAGGCCGCAGCGTGAGGCGATGTATCTGCTGTCAACGGCAGATGGTCGCGCGATCGGATCGCGCAACGGTCTTGTGTTCGAAGGGGCATGGGTTTGGCGGTGGAAAGACCGGATCGACCGGCGGTTCATGGACAAATTCAACGCTCTGCCTGCGATGAGCGAAACATCGGAGACCAAGTACCGCGGCATTGCCGATGCCGCTGCGATCAAGGAAATCTCGGCGCTTGCCATGAGATGCGGTGGGTGCGGCGCGAAAGTCGGGGCGACGGTGCTTTCGCGGGCGCTCGGTGCCATCGTTCCAGCGCAGCGCGATGACGTCATCGTCGGGTTGGATGCCCCCGACGATGCCGCAATCGTCGACACCGGTGGGCCACAACTGTCGGTGCAAACGATCGATTATTTTCGGGCGATCATCGACGATCCTTACCTGTTCGGGAAAATCACGGCGACCCACGCGCTGGGAGACATCTACGCGATGGGTGGTGTTCCCCAATCGGCTCTTGCCATTGCCACAATACCCTACGGCCTTGAAAGCAAGGTTGAGGCTGATCTCTCCATGATGATGGCGGGCGCCAACGAGGTTCTGCGCGCAGCGAACTGCGCATTGGTCGGCGGTCACACCAGCGAAGGTGCCGAACTGGCGCTCGGCTTCTCGATCAATGGCCTTGTCGCGCGCGACAAGGCGATGCGCAAAGCCGGACTTGCTCCCGGCGACGTGCTGATCCTGACGAAGCCGATAGGCACTGGTTCACTGCTGGCAGCCCATATGAGAGCCCGATTGAAGTCGCGCTGGCTGTTTGGCGCTGTCGCTCACATGGTGCAGTCGAACCGAGAGGCTGCGCAGATCATCCAGCAGTTTGGTGCCCGGGCTGCAACGGACGTCACGGGTTTTGGATTGATCGGCCACCTCGTGGAAATGGTGCGCGCCAGCGATGTCGACGTCACGCTGGATCTGGCGGCCGTGCCTTTGCTCGACGGGTTGATGGAAACCATGGCGCTCGGCATCTATTCATCGCTCCAGCCGCAGAACGTGCGGTTGCGACGTGCGATACGCAACCTCGATACGGCAGCGGCAGACCCGCGGTTTCCGGCCCTCTTCGATCCGCAAACTGCTGGGGGCCTGTTGACTGCAGTGCCCGCTTCGCAGGCGGACGCCTGCCTCGCGGCCCTTCGTAGCGCCGGATATGACCATGCAGCCGGCATCGGAAGCGTGATGGCGCGCGGAGCCACGCTCGAATCGATCACGATAAATCTCGGTGACGTGTTGAAACGTGAGCGCGAGAGCGTGCGTACCAGCGCAAAGATGACAACTCACGCCGCAAGAGGGGCCTGACATGCGCACCAATCCGTTCACCGATACCTTCCTGTTCTTGATCGGAAGGACGCCCGATCATGAAGGCAGCGGTATTGGGCTTCTTCTCGTGTTCCTCTTCCTCGGCCTCTTGGCAGGTTCATTCCTGGTAGCCTGGCGTGTGTGGCAGTCGGACCCGGCCCAGCGCACACGCGATCACCTTGCGATCTGGTTCATGCGCTTCATGATGGGCTGCATGTGGTTCCAAGGTTCGCTCTGGAAGCTTCCGCTGCCTGTTTCAGGGGGATTGCGCTATTGGACCGAAGAGGAGGCGCAATACGCGGCATTTGCGTTTCACAAATGGATTGTCACCAATATCATGCTGCCGGCACTGCCCGTTCTGAATCCCCTGGTTTATCTGACTGAATTCTCGCTCGGCGTCACGTTGATGCTTGGCTTCTTCGTTCGGCCGATGGCGATTGTCGGCATCCTGTTCACTTTGCAGCTGTGGCTGGGGCTCTATCAGCATCCCCATGAGTGGCCTTGGCAGTATATGTTCCTGATCTTCACGATGGGCTTCCTGTTCGTCACGCGTGCAGGTCACAGTCTCGGGCTCGACGCGCTGCTGGCGCAGAAAAAGCATGTCGGAAAAGACAACCCGCTCATGAAGCTCTACAGGCAGTTTGCCTAGAGCCTGATCGGTCGAGATGGACGCATGTTTGCGTCCATCTCAACGCGCATCAGTCTCACAAACGAGCGCCCAATCGGGCGGCGGCATGGCCGGTGTGCCGGTTCCGGTTCAAAACAATTCGCACGGGCTCTAACGTGCTTTTCGAAGGGCTGCAGCCAGCCTGAGAAAAGTCAGACCGAGAACCCAGGCAACCTTGACGGAAACGCGAAAGTTGCCCGACACTTTTGACGTTCCACCCTGTCGCCGTCGCTGCCCGACAGGCACCTCGATGCACCGCAAGCCAGCGGCTGCGGCGCGCATCTGCATTTCCAGGTTCCAGCCAAAGCCCTGCTCCTGCATGCCCAAGGTTGCAAGGGTGGCGCGCGGGATTGCGCGATAGGGCGACATATCGGTGAACCGGACGCCGTAGACCAGCCGGATCAGCGCGCCCGACAGATGTCCCGCCAGGATCTGGGGAGCGGAGAGGCTGCCGGGCTCACGCACGCCCTGGAGACGTGTCCCGAGAACGAAATCAGCGGAGCCGTAACGGAGGGGCGCGACCAGATCAGGAATCCTGTCCGGATCGTCACTTCCGTCGCCGTCGATGAAAACGATGAGGTTGCACGCGTGATTGAGCGCTTCCAACCCGGTCATCAGCGCGCGGCCATAGCCGGGGCGGCGCTCGATGATGACGCGGGCGCCCGCTGTTTCGGCCCTCTCAACGGTACAATCGCCGGAGCCTCCGTCGACCACGATCACGTCTTCGATACCAGTCGCGCGGATCCTCTCGACGACGGCACCGATCGCTTCCTCCTCATTGAGGCAGGGTATGATGACGGTGACGCCTGCGAGGATTTTCACAGGGCGTGTCAGAGGCTCCATCGCAGCCCGCAATTGCTGCAGGCTTTCGCTGGCGCGTTCGACTGGAGACCTGCCCTGAAAGCCTGGTACGCCGGCCCGTTCCATATCTCCCGCAGCGACTGCTGGCTCGCGTTGCCGAGCGTGTAGTTCTCGTACCCGCGCTGGGAAAAGGGAGCTATGCAGCAAGGCAGCGAACGCCCATTCGCAGTAAAGTACATCGTCGTCCAGGGACGCCGGCAGAGCGACCAAGGGTTCTGATCTCCTGGTCGCTTCAGGCTGGCTTCAGGTTCGGCTGCGCCCGAAGCGGAGAAGACCATGCCGTAGGACTGCGCAAGTTCCTCTGCTGACGCGATGTGCCTTGCTTCGTCTTGCGTGAGGCTTTCGAAAAGAGCCTGGTCCGGTCTTGCGAGGCCGATCGCGGCCTCGTCAAAGAATACGAGGCGCTGAAGGTGAACCTCGCGCACGCCGATTTGGTGTGCAACATTGACGAATGCAGGCAGCTGTTCGATCGTTTCCTTCAATCCTGTCAGCCAGAGCGATACCTTCGGGAGCGTCAGCCCCTCACGCTCCTGCATCTCCCTGAAGGCGCGCACGTTGCGTACAATCCGGTTGAAATAGTCGCGGCCTCTTACCAGAAGAAATGTCTTGGCATCGGCGGCATCCAGCGACACGCGCAGCTCGTCGAGCCCAGTATCCGCAAGTTCGCGGCCTTTCTTGGCGGTCAGCAGCGTGCCGTTCGTGTTGAACAGGACATAGGCACCTCGCTGTTTCAGATAGCGCACCATACGCGGAAGATCCTTGACCAGCATGGGCTCGCCGACGCCATGCAGCACGACGCGCGCGATATCCGGAATCTGGTCGACGATGCGCACGAACATATCCCAGCTCATGTCGGCTTCTGGTTCGAGTGTCTCGTAAGTGCGCGGGCATGTCGTGCACAGCAAGTTGCAGCGGTTCGTGGTCTCGAGGTAAAGGCACACCGGAAGCGATTGCGCCACGGGTGCAAACTGCTCGACGACTTCATGGTACCGGTCGGGATTGATGCGGGCAGAGGTCTTCATTTGGAAACCGTTTCCCTGCGAGCAAATGGCTGGAGACGTGCCGACCTGATGTCGTAAACCAGGGCGAGCGTCGTCATGAGGTATAGGCCCGCCTTGGCCACGCGCAGCGATATGGCTGTGGGATCAGCGGCACCAATGACGTCGTAGAAGGCGAACCCGAAGGTTGGCAAGATCCATGGAGATATGGCGTTCGTCAGCGGCAGAAACGCGACGAGGATGAGAAAGTACCATGGGTAGTTCGGCGCAAGCACATCCATGAAGACAAGACACAGCAGGAGCAAAGTATCGATGCTCACCGGCGCGGATCGATCCGTGCGAAATCCTGCGCGTAGGGCGATGGCACCGAGCAGCGCTGCGGCAGCCGCGTAAACGCCGATGACGAGGGTGGGCGGTAGGGGCCGCGCTTCCATGAAAATCTGGGGCAGCCAAAGCCCGGTGCCTGTCAGCAGGCCTTCCTCTCGCAGGTAGCCGGCGCCAAACCCGAGGACACCGGAGCCGGCCGACAGGAACGGCGCATACAAAGCGGTAATAACGAGGATCACGAGGAGCACGGCAAGCCAGTTCCACGGCCGCCAATAGACGGGAAGGGCAAGCAGCGCGGTTGGCTTGACGAGCGCTGCGAGCGTCGCGACAAGCACGGCTGCGGGACCTGAGATCGAAAGCGCGAGCCACAGGCTCCACATCAGCAGTGCCACCATCGCTGCATCGACGTGTCCATTCCCGGCGATCTCCCAGATGGGCAGGGGATGCCATGCATAGGCAGCGACATACAACAACGGCCAGCCAAGCCGATGCAGCAGAGCGAGCGTGGCGCCGATTGTCGAAAGGTCAAAGGCGACCATTGCAGCTTTCATCGCAAACGCGGTTTCACTCAATCGCGTGACGAGGAAAAAGAGCCACTGAGCAAAGGGCGGGTAGATCGTCTTCGCGTATCCCGCCCGGTTTATGTTCGGATAGATCGCGGTATCGCGCAGATGGGCAAGTTCGGGTGCGGCGGGCACGTAGAGATATGGGTTGATACCGGCGCCTTGGACCCGGCCGTCCCATACGTAACGCCAGATGTCCGTCGACAGGTATGGCTCCGTAAACAGCAGAAGCAGGCGTTGGAGCAGTGCAATCGCAAGCACAATTGCCAATGCGCCTCTTGCTGTATGCAGGCATTGCAGGCGGCATACCCAGGCGGCTCCGGCTGCATGGATAGCCATCAGGGCCACGAAAGCCGACGAACCATAAGTGTGATGCAGCCAGGGGCCAAAGGTGTCGATGACAAGAAGGCCTGCACCAACTCCGCCAAGTACGGCATAGGCCCCCAGGAGGTTCGGTGTGTGGCTGATGAGACCGGTCTTCATGGGCTGGCACGCTCAAACTCTCGGAGTAGCGTGCGCGTCGCTAAAGCCTGCGGTGCAGGATCCGTGGGAAGCGCAAATGGCGGCGTTGCGCCCGCAAGCTCGGCTTTCAGCATTGTCAAAGAAGCTGCATCGTCCACATCATACCAAGGTGCGAGTTCGACGACTGGGAGAGCTATGGAGCGGGCCCGCTCAATCGTACGCTTGAGAACCTTGTCCGTGCTCCACGGGATATCCATAAAGAGTTCGGGGTGCGATTGCTTCAGGCCAATCAGGTAGTAGCCACCGTCTATTGCGGGGCCGAGAACAACACGATCGCCTTCAAGCGAGAGGAGGTCGAGTGCCCGCGACAGGCGGCTGATCGGCAATGTGGGACTGTCGGCATTGACGAGGATCACGTGCGAATGCCCATCCGCCAAGAGCTGCTGCGATGAGAGGTTGAGGACAGCGCCCAGGCCTCCATCTTGACGACACATGAGCTGGAAACGCGCCGGCAGGAGCCTTCGCAATGCGTCCTCCCTGCCTGCAGGCGCATAAACGGCCACGCCATGAACTGAATGACCAGCGCCGGCTTGCAAAATGATATTCGCAACGTCGGCGAGGAACGCCCCTGCAAGTTCGGCTGCCCCTTCAGCGCCCACAGCACCGATAAGTCGCGTCTTGCTTTGCCCCACGATCGGAGCCTTGCAGATAATGCCGACGGCAACTGTCATGGGGGGCCCGACGAACCGACAACGAGGTGTTGAAACTACCGGACAGAAGCCGGCTGTGAGAGCAGCGAAAGGTCAACTTCCTGTGATGACTTTGCAAATCTCCTAATGCCTGCCGGGAGATCGCTTGCGCCGCGATCGTCTCAGGCGCGTGGGAAGCCGCATGATGCCCGACTGCCATGCTGGCATCCAGCACACACCACCCTCTGACGGACGTTACGGGCGCGCAGCCAGGTTCGTTACAACATGGCGTCCGACTCGCGCCTTCGTGAAGCCTTCGAGGGGAGCCGTTGAAATCTTCCGCGCGACATGTAACGAGGCTGTAAGGGGGAACGTAGAGGGATGGCTGAACCTCGTGAACAAGCAGGATCTGCAGTGGGCCGACCTGATGCGCGCCGCGAACCGGGGTGATACGGAAGCGTATCGCCGCCTTCTTGCCGCGCTCGCGCCGGCCCTGCGCAGCTTCGCTCTGCGTGCGTTCACGCGTTCCGGGCTCAGCGGGGACGAGGTCGAGGATGCCGTCCAGGAGGCCCTGCTCGCCGTGCATCTTAAGCGCCATACCTGGGATGAAGATCAGCCCTTGCTGCCTTGGGTGAAGGCCATCGCGCGCAACAAGGTGATCGATGCGCTGCGCCGCAAGGGCGGCAGTATTCATGTGCCCATCGACGATGTGATCAATACGCTCGTCGATGGTCGGGCCGGCGACGCGGGGCAGGCGGCAGATGTCGCGAGCGCTGTATCCTATCTGAAGGGTCGGGAGCGGGAGATCGTGGTTGCGATGTCAATCGAGGGCGCAAGCGCGCGCGATGTGGCGGAGAGATTGGCGATGAGCGAAGGCGCGGTTCGCGTCGCATTGCATCGGGCGCTGAAATCGCTCGCAAAGACGCTTGGAAGTGGAACGGCATGAAGACCGACGACCTGATCAATGCGATTGCGCAGGATGCAGGCGCGCGGGCAACGCCGATGGCACGGCGGCTTGCGGCAGCGACGGGCGCGGGCTGTGCGCTTGCGGGGCTGGCCCTGGCCGGCACCATCGGCGTGCGGCCAGACATCTGGTCGGCGCTCGTGACGTGGCGGTTCGACGCAAAGTTGTTGTCGGTGGCAGCGGTGCTCGCAGGCGCCTTGGGCGCGGCACGGCAATTGGCTCGCCCCGAAGCCGATACACGTGGGACACTCGTCTACGCAGCCTTGCCGGTCCTCGTCCTGATTCTTGCGGTGGGCGCTGAACTCGTCAGCACCCCCGCAGCGACATGGGGGACGCGTGCCATCGGGTCGAACGCGCAGCTTTGCCTCGTGGCTATTCTGAGCCTCGCTTTGGCACCCCTGGTCGTTCTTCTTGGCACGATGCGCACGGGAGCAACTCACGCACCAGGCCTTGCAGGTGCTGTCGTGGGGCTGCTGGCCGGCACTATCGGGGCGCTCTTCTACGCCATCCACTGCCCCGACGACAGCCCGCTGTTCGTTGCCCTCTGGTATACGCCGCCGATTCTTGCATTGACCGCGATCGGCGCTCTCGTTGGCAAGCGTGTGCTGCGGTGGTGACGGACTGCTCGCCTCGCCATTGATGCGTCAACTCCAAATGGCGTGGCTGCCGATCAAAAGCTGAGGCGGACCGGGTAGGTAATGTGGCGCATGCTGTTGGCCACGGCCAGCGCCTCGCTCTCGAACAACTCGAGGGCAAGCTTCTGGGCAAGCAGGACATCGCCTGTTACGAGGTTGCCAGAGGGGAAGAAGCACCAGGAGCGGATGCGACGGCCGCGGGCGTCGAGTTCCTCGATGTTTGCTGGCATCCACGGTTTGATGCGGTAGCGCTTGCCCGTGTCGCAGCCGACGACCTCGAAGCAGCCGTTCTCAGCGAACTGGTGTGCTTGTGCCGGGGAAAGATTTTCACGCAGCAGGAGCATGCCGCGCGCGTGGGCGTCGCGGCTCACCGTCCACGGGGCGATATACTCCAGCCTCTGCCGCGGCGTCCGCCGGGCCTGAAGCCAGCGGAGGATCCGCGGAAGCATTTCAGCCGCCCACCAGGTGTGGAATGAAGAGCGTCTGCTCGGCCTTCTCATCGAACGAGCGCAGCAGTTCGCCGCCGCTTTCGCGCAGGGCTACCGGGCGATAGCCCTGGCGCATAAGATCATTGAAGCGTTGCTGCGCATCCTGCACAGCTGCCGCATCGGTTGCATCGAATTCAAAGCGGGAGTCGCCATTGCGATCCATGACGATGAGCACGTTCATCTGGCCCTCCGGGTGCGAGGTGATGGATCAAAAATCCCCGGGAGCGCGTGCGAGTTCCAGGCCAGGCGAGAAATGCTTGGCTGGCAGTGTAGTGTCTGGATAGGCGCGGTTTGAGTGCAAGGTGGCCGTGTCTTCTGCAAGCGTGCGCATAGAGCGGGGAAGCTGCGGGGCGCGATCAATAGCTTTGCCGCAGACGGGGCCCGTTTGCGCATGGAGGTGGAGCCGATATCATGCCGCGTGCAACGGTTACCGCGTGAGGGGAATGCAGGCGCGGTTGCGGGTGGGCTAGCCTTGCTTGGTTTCGAGCGTGTAGACGCCATCCCAGTCGGGGGGGAGGGCTGCGAGCTTCGAAAGCGTGGCAAGCCGATCCTGGTAGAGGTCGAAGAGGTTGCCCATGATGCCGTGCGTGTCTGCTGCCCGGCACGCGGCGAGGGCGGCGGTTGCCTTCGGCCAGTCGCCAGCCGTGTAGGCATCCTGTAGCTGGGTGAGGGCGGCCTGCAATGCGATGTACCATGTCTCGCCGGTGATCGATGCGGGGCCTGCGACGGCGTAGATGGTCTCGGGTTCCGTCTTACCCTTCACCCGCACGCGGTCGACAGGCAGCAGCGCGACGTGGGTGCGTGCCTTGGCGGCCGTGCCGGAGCCGACGAGGATGCCGATGCCATAGGCTTTCGTGATGGCCTCCAGGCGCGATGCGACGTTCACGCTGTCGCCCAGCACGGAGTAATCGAAGCGTGTGTCGGTGCCGAAGTTGCCGACGACGCATTGCCCGGTGTTGATGCCGATGCCGATGTCGACGGGGAGGAAGCGCTGTCCCTTGGCTTCTGCCTCCGCCTTGCGCTGGGCGTTGTAGGCCTGCATGCGCTGCATCATGTCGAGGGCGGCGAGGCAGGCTTTGCCGGGATGCTCGGGGTCGTCGAGGGGCGCGTTCCAGAAGGCGAGAATGGCATCGCCCATGTACTTGTCGATGGTGCCGTCGGCATCGAGGATGGCATTGGTGAGCGGTGTGAGCATGCTGTTCATGAAGGCGACGAGCCCTTGCGGGTCGCTCTTTAAGGCCTCGGAAATCGAGGTAAAGCCACGCACGTCCGAGAACAGCACGGAGATTTCGCGGGTTTCGCCGCCGAGCTTCACGCGGTCGGGTTCGCGCACGAGGATCTCGACGAGATCGGGCGAGACGTAACGGCTGAAGGTGCCGCGCATCTGTTCGCGCTGGGCCTCCTCGCGCCAGTAATTGAAGAAGGTGAGCACCGTGTAGACGATGAGGCTGGCGACCAGGGGATAGGACAGGTCGAGCAGCACGAGGCTGCGCGTGTAGAGCAGCCACGCGGCGGCGAGGAGGCCCGCAGCAACGATGCTTCCCGTAAGAAATATCGGCAGCGCGCCAAGAACCGGCACCAGAGCGATGATGGCGAGCCCAAGCACGGCGAGCACCGCCAATTCCACGGCGATGGCATAGTTGGGGCGCGACAGGAGCTTGTCGGAGAGGATGTTCTCGATCACCTGCGCGTGGATCTCGACGCCCGGTATCAGCCTGTCGAGGGGCGTGGTGCGAAGATCAAAAAGAGCGACCGCGGAAGAGCCTATGAGCACCATCTTCCCGGCAAGGCGCTCAGGCCCCACCTTGCCCGACAGCACGTCTGCGGCGCTGACGAAGCGCGCCGGGTCGTGCGGGGAGAAATTGATCCAGATCTGTCCGTCGCGGTCGGTGAGCAAGGTGCGGCCTGCAACGGCCACGCTCGTCACGCCGGCGCGGTCGGAGCGCACGATGATGGGCTGGCCGCCTTGCGCGATGCGCAGCATCTCGAGATCGAGCGTGGGGAGGGTCTGGCCTTCCGTTACGAGCACGGTGGGGACGCGCCGCACGATGCCGTCTCTTTCCGGCCGCACGGTGATGAGGCCGATGCCGCGAGCCGCGGCCTCGAGTTCGGGACGGGAGCGCAACAGCCCGGGGTAGTTGTCGAGATAGGGTTCGGGCTTCATGCCGACGCTGACAATGCCGGTGGCCCGTCCGCCCGATGGGAGGCCAAGGGGCTTGTCGTATCCGGCGGCGCCGACGATGGTGGGAACGTTCGCCATGGCCTGTGCCAGGCGCGCCTCGCCACTGGGCAGGCCGGCGAGGCGTGCGCGCGTTTCGGCATCGGCCTCCGGTATGGCGTCGGCAAGCGCGGGGCCGGACAGGCGATCCGGCTCGGCGAAGAGCACGTCGAAGGCGACGGCCTTCACCTTTGCTTCTGCCAGCTTATCGACGAGGCGCGCGATCAAGGTGCGGGGCCAGGGCCATTGGCCAAGCTGCTTCAGGCTGCTTTCATCGATGTCGATGATCATCACGGGCAGTTGTGGCGGCGTCTGGCGCGGCACCACCTGCTGCATGATGTCGAAGGTCTTGAGGCGCAGGATCTCGACCGGGGCGGGATCGAGGGCCCTCAGCGCGAGCAGCGCCGCCAGGAGCCACAGCGCCACGACGCGCTCCAGGCGGAGCCGGCTGGACAGAAAGCGAAGCATATCCCCCGAGCCCCCTACCCCGTCATATCGAGTGCTGGGGCAGTGTGACCTGCATGTCGTGATGGACCGCGACGGAGGCGAGAACCTCGTTGGTGCTTACGGACACGAAATTGTAGACGTCGTGGTCGCCGCTGCCGGCAGAGAGCGTACCGAGGCTGGGGATGGTGCCGGCGTAGACCCACGTTCCCTGCGCGGGGCCTGCCGTCGGGTCCACGATCGACAGCGTGTCGAAGGCAGATTGCGGGTTGTTGCCGTGGTCGCCGTCGATCACCAGGGCGTGCGTGTTGGAGATGGTGATGTTGTTGGCGCTCGCTGCGGCGATGAGCGCTGCGTCGGCGGCGTTGTTGATGTGCAGCACATCGGCGATGGAAAGGGTCAGCGTCTGCGCCGTGCCCTGCGTGAGGTCGATCGCCTGAATGTTCTGCAGCTGGCCTTGTGCCAGTGCGGTGAGATCGACCGTGTCGTAGCTGCCGAGAAGACGAAGGGCATTGCTGCCGCCACTTCCATCGATCTGTGTATGCAGCGTGCCGTTCGCCGGCAATGTGAGTTCGATGATTTCGTCGTTGGAGCTGCCGACGACCGCCTGCGAGAGGCCGGCATCAGGAACGCTGATCACCGGGACTGCGGTGCCTTCTGCTTCCCAATTGGGCTCGGTGGCGCCTGCGAGGGTGATGTTGACGTCCTGCGATGCAGCGCCCAAACCGTCACCGACCAGGATCTTGAAGGTTTCCGTTACCGCCTGCCCGTTCTGGATGGGATCGAGCGCTGCGTCCTGCACGGTATAGGTCCAATTCACCGTGCCCTGGCCGTTGGCGTCGGTGACGAGGGTGGCCTGGAAGGTTCCGAGGGTGACACCGGGAGGTGGCTGAACCGAGATGGTGTGCGCATCTCCCACCTCCGCGTCCGAGAAGATGAAAGATCCTGAGACGGTGCGCAGAGCGGTGGAGCCGGCGGTGTTGGGTATTTCGTAGATCAATCCCGACGTGCCGTTGGAGACGGTGCCGAACCGGATCTGCTCCAGCGCGTAGGCACCGCCACCCGAACCCGTAAACCCCCCGTAGACGAGGCTGTTGCCGGCGAAGTCTTCCGTGACGATGTCGCGAACGATCGATCCCGTGTAGCTGCCGTCGATGGTGTAGGTGAGGGTGTGGGTGGCGGCATTCCAGGAGATGCTCACGTCATGGAACTGGCCATCGGTGAGGAGTGGAAGGATCTGCTGGTCGGGGTAGGTGCTTCCTCCGATCTGTCCGTTGGCGAAGAACTGCGCGAAGTTGTCGTAGTATGATGTGTTCGGGTCGCCGGGATTGAAGGGGTAGGTGTCGAACTTGACGCCGACGGCGTCGGGTACGCCGCCCAGAATGCCAAGGCCGCCGCCACCTCCGCCGATGGCCGTGGGGCCGGTGTTCTGGAAGGCGAAGGTGATGCCGTCGCCGCTGTTGGCTTCGTAGAAGCCGCCGCCAGGCCCAAAGTAGAGCTTCACATTCCAGTGCGCGTTCTGCGACAGGTCGACGGGTTGCCAGATTGCGGCAGGCGAAGCCTCCGGGAAGCCCGGATAGAGTGCCGCCGTAGCATCGCTCGGGGCTGCTCCCGATCCGCCGAAGGTGTAGGGGCCGACGGAGCCCTGCCCGGCCGTGATCACCGGGGTATCGTTGGCGCCGTCGATGACGATGTCGATCGTCGAGTGGCTTTCTGCAGAGCCATCCGACAGCGTTATGCCGACGGGAATGGAGACGTGGGCACCCGCTGGCAGCGCGTTGATGGCTGCGCTGTTGGGTGCGAATGTGTAGTGGCCGCTTGGTGTCAGGGTGAGAATGCCGTAGCCGGTGTCGATGTGGCCGGCGCCGTTGGTGTCGCCTGTCAGGGCATATGTGACATGGCTGCCGTTGTCGGGATCCTGCGCTTCCAGATTGCCGTTGACAGGGGTGAAGGTGTCGACCCCGGCGCCATCGGCGATATGGATCGTCGTAGGATCGAGGACGGGGGCATCGTTGGTGCCGACGATGCTGAAGGCCTCCACCTGCGTCGCGGTGAGGCCGCGGCTGTCTGCGATCGTGACGCTCACCGTGATCACCACCTGCTGGCCGGGTGCCAGGAAGGTGGTGTCGATTGCGAGGTCGAATTGTCCCGTCACGGGGTTGAACGCGTTCGCCAGCGCCGTGACCTGGGCGGGTGTGAGCGTGAAGGGTTGTGCCGGTGCATCCCCCACGGGGAAGCTGACGGCGGTGACGGTGGTGACAGCGGACTGGATGGTCGCGGGAAGGCCGGGGCTGCCGGTATACGCGAACGGCAGAACGGCGTGGATGCCGGGGCTCGCAGGCTCCTGGTAGAACGCCAAGGCCAGTGGCGCTGTGGTGAAGGATGGCGGCGGCGCCAGCACCAGCCCGGTTTGGGACGGCGTGGTGTTGTCGGTCGTCGGTGCGTCCCCGTTCTGCGTGTGCCGGTTGCCTTCCTCGTTGCCGAGGGGATCGGTCTGCTTGACGAGATCGACAGAGAGAGGGTCGCGGAAGAACGCGTTCTTCTCGGTGCCTGGCGTCAGCCCCGCGTGCTTCGTGGGGTCGCCAATGTCGCCGCGATTGTTGGGATTTTGAGGATTGCCGGGGTTCTGTTGCCCATCGACCGGGGACTGCCCCTGATCGAGCCGCAGCAGCATCTGCTGATGCGAGGCGAAGGCGAAGTTCAGGATGTCCTGCTGGAACGCGTTCTCGTTCGAGCCGATCTGCGGCAGATCCTGGAACTGGCCGGCGGCGTTGCGCACGATCAGCAGCTGGTCGGGAACGCGGACTTCCTTGATCAGGACGCCATTGAGACGGGCGAAGACGTCGAAGGCGCCCACGTCGCCACCGGCGCCGCCGAGCTTGCCCGGGGGATCGGGTTTCAGCGTGAAGTAGGAGGTGCCATCCTGCACGTCGGCGCGCACGATGCCCGTCGTGCCGCGAATGCCCATGGTGGCAACGGGCGTCTGGATCTTCATGTCACCAGATGGCGCGACGAGCCCTGCGACGAAGACGAAGGCGCCCTGCACCAGGTTGAACAGCATCGAATTCTGCGATCCGCCGGGATCGTAGACGAACTTGTCCAAGACGATGCGGGCGCTTTCGCCCAGCGACACGCTTGTTTTGTCGGCGAAGGTGATGGAGATGCGGCCGTCGGCCGTCGTTTCGACGACGTCACGCTCGAACACGGGGGTGCCGTCGGCTGCGCTCGTGCGGGAGCCATCGGCGTGGGTGATCGTGACGCTGCCGGCCACCGTTTCCACCTGGCCGATCGGTGCTGCCTGGGCGGCCGGGCCCTGCTGCGCGTACTGGCCCTGGAAGCGGGGACCAGCGAGCTGCGCGACGAGGTCTGCTGCGAGCATGGCGCCATCGGGGGACATCAGCGTCGGCGGATGCTCGTGCCCGAAGTAGTCGACAACAACGAGCTTCTCTCCGTTGGGGCCAGTGATGGAAAGGTCTGGGCCTGAACGCCCGTAGGCGCCACGGAACATCAGCGCGGCATCCGGCAGGGTCAGCGTGCCGCCGCTGCCGGCGTCGAGATAGACGACCTCGCCGCCCTGCTCATCGAGCGGCAGGCCGCCTGCATTTTTCCCGAAGGTGTCGCTGGGGATCGCCATGCTGTTCCAGTCCGCTCTCAGTCCTTGCCCCCGCGCTTATTTCACCGCTCACGGAACGCTTCGTGGCGTGCGCGCAGGATGGGCTTTGCAATGTAGCTTAGCACGGTCTTGCTGCCGGTCTGAATATCGACTGTTGCCACGAGGCCAGGAATGACGGGGAGTGGCTTCTGGTCGGTTCCCAGATGGGTCTTAAGGGTGCGCACCATTACCTGGTAGAAAGGCTCGCCCTTCTCGTCCTTGATGGTGTCGGGGCTGACGCGCTCCACCTTGCCCTCGAGGGACCCGTAGATCATGTAGTCATAGGCGGTCAACTTGACGGTCGCCTTCTGGCCGGCATGCACGAAGGCCACGTCTTTCGGGCGGACGCGGGCTTCAACGAGCAGAGCCTCGTCGAGGGGCACGATCTCGGCCAGCGCCTGTCCCGGCTGCACGACGGCGCCGAGCGTGGTCACTGCGAGCTTGTTCACCACGCCGCGAACGGGCGAGCGTACGGCTGTGCGCACGACCTTGTCCTGGGCGGCCTTCAGCGTTTCCTCGATCACCGAGAGATCGCTTTGGACGGCTGCGATCTTCTCGCCCACCTGGGCTGCGAATGCGGTATCGGCCGAGGCGATGCGCGTTTGGGCCTCTGCAACGGCTGCCTGCATACGCGGCAGGCTGGCCGCGGTGATCTTCCGGTCGCCGTCGATCTCGGCGTAAAGCCGTTCCAGGCGCAGGATATCGACCTCCGGGACGTTGCCCTTGGTGCTGAGGCGGCGGTTCAAATCGAGTTCGCGTTGCAGGGGGACGATCTGGCTGTCGAGCTTCTGGGCGCGCGCCTCGAGTTCGGCCTGCTCCTGCACGCGCTGTGTCAACTGCTGTTCGAGCAGTTGCTTTTCCTGGCGCAGTTTTTCGCGACGGGCGCGGAACGCAGCACGCTCACTCTCGATCGCGGCAGGGGCTGCGGTGGCAAGCTCGGGCGCGAACTTCACGTCAGGCTCCAATGCCGCCTCTGCCTTCAGGCGCGTCAGCTCAGCCGCTAGCGCGAGGCGGCGCTGCTGCAATTCGCCGACACGTGATGCGAAGCCCGTATCGTCGATGCGCATGAGGATCTGGTCCTGCTCGACGCGGTCGCCTTCGCGTACGGCAAGTTCCCTGACGATGCCGCCCTCGAGGGACTGAGCCACCTGCAGCTGTTGGGCCGGCACCACCTTGCCGATGCCGCTCGTGACTTCTTCGATGGCGGCGAGGCTTGCCCACAGCAACAGGGAAAGCAGCAGGGCCGAGACCAGCATCAGCGTGGTCCACGCCGAGCGGCGCGCCGAGCTTTCCAGCGCGCCCTGCAGGTTGTTGGCGAATGACATTTCCAAGCGGGTTGCCAATCGCGCCTCCTAGGATTGCGCTTGTGCGGCCGGGACCGCGCGTCCCGACAGCAGGCGCAAGACGTCGCTCTTGCCGCCGTCCGCAACGACACGGCCGCTGTCCAGCACGATGAGGCGATCGCAGAGGTCCAGCATGGCCATGCGCTGCGAGCTTATGAGGAGCGTGGCTTCCGTCTGGTTGGCCCACTCGCGCAGACGGCGCACGAGGTCTGCCTCGCTGGCATTGTCGAGGGCGCTCGAGGGCTCATCGAGGACGAGGATGCGAGGCTCGCGCACAAGAGTGCGCGCCAGGGCGACGGCCTGCCGTTGCCCGCCTGAGAGCGAGCGGCCGCGCTCGCCCACGGGCATCTTCAGCCCCATCGGGTTGCGGTTGGCAAACTCCGTGACGCCGGCCACGGCGCAGGCCTTGGCCACCGCGTCGTCGGCGGCATCGCGGAGCCCGATGGCGATGTTGTCGTAGAGGGTGCCGGAAAACAGCTCGATGTCCTGTGTGACGAGCCCGACGTGGGCACGCAACTCGGCTGCCTCGACGCTGCGGATCTCGCGGCCGCCGACGAGGATCGTGCCGCTGGAGGGGGCCCACAATCCGTCGGCCAGCTTGCCGAGCGTGGACTTGCCAGAGCCGACGCGACCGATGATGCCGACGCGCTCGCCCGATGCGATCTTGAAGCTGACGGCCTTCAGTGCCGGCTCCGGCGCGCCGGGATAGGTGAAATCAACGGCGCGGAACTCGATGCTGGCGTCTTCGAGCCCGGTGCCGGAGCTGTTTCCGGAGTTTTCTGCCGGCGCGCGCATCATGGCGTTCAGGCCCCGCATGGCGGAGAAGGCTGCCTGCGCGCGCGACAGCAACATGGCCATGTTGCCCAATGGTGCCAGCACGCGCCCGGCGAGCATGCTGGCGGCGATGATGCCGCCCACGGTGATCTGTCCCTCGCTCGCCAGGAATACGCCCCAGACCACGATGAGCACGCTCACGGTTTGCTGGATGAGAGCGACGAGATTGACGTTGAGGGCGCTCCAGAAGCGCGTCCAGAGCGATGCGCGCAGAGAGGCCGCCACAGCATCCTCGAAGCGGCGCTGCATCATGTTCTCGGCGCCGGCCGCCTTCACGGTTTCGATGGCGCTCAGGGATTCGATCAGCACCACCTGCCGGCGGCTCGCCTGCATTTGCGAGGCGCGCACCGCCTTGGCGAGTGGCCATTGCAGGATCAGCGTCAGGCCGAGAACGAGCGGTATGGCGGCGAGGACGACAAACGCCACGGAACCAACCAGCGCAAACATGATCGCAACGATCAGCCCGACGAAGAGCAGATCCGTCAGGGCCACGATGGAAGATGAGGCGAAGAACTCGCGCGCGGTTTCGAATTCGCGCAGCTGGTTGGCGAGGGCGCCGGGGGGCTGCTTGCGCTCCGACATTGGCAGGGCCAGCGCCTGCCGGAAGAGGCGCGCGAAGGATGCCATGTCCACCTGTCCACCGGCCTGGTCGAGCACGCTGGCGCGAAGCTGTTTCAGCAGCAGGTCGAAGACAAGCGCCAACATGACGCCTGCGGTGAGGGCCCAGAGCGTCGGCTGGCTCTGGTTCGGGATCACACGGTCGTAGACGCTCATCACGAAGATGGGCACTGCGAGGCCGAGGAGGTTGATGAGCAATGCTGCGACGACCGTCTGCAGCCAGGAGGGCCACATGCGGGCCATCGCGCTCCAGAACCAGTGTCCGCGAAAGGTAGTTCCCTCGAGCCTGTCGAGCTCGTCGCGCGCGACGAGGATCACCTCGCCCGCGGACTGGGCGTCGAGATCGCTGAGCGATATCGCCCGGCGTTCGAGAGAGACCGAGGGCGTGATGACGGTTGCGTGGTTCCTGCCGGTGTCGATCGCGGTGACGATGGCAGCCCCGCCGTCGGAAAGCAGCGCGATGAAGGGCGTGACGAGGGCCGGAACCTGCGAGGGCTTCTTGCCGACAAGCTCCGCCTTCATGCCGTATTGGGCGGCGGCGCGATGGAAAAGGCGCGGGGAGAGCTGTTCGCCGGTAACGAGCGGCAAGCCTGCCAGGGCGACGTCGGCCGAGAAGACCTGACCTTGCGACCTGACCAGGGCGCCGAGACAGGCCACCAGCGGGTCGGAATGAAGCTCCGGAACAGCGCGTCGGAACGCCTGGGTCCAGCGTCTAGGCGTTTCTTGCATGGCCATCCCGCGTCGCGCCTCTCGAAGCCAGCTTCGCTCTGATGGCCTCGCTGTTCACGCGCTTACCTGTAGTGCCCCGCATCGGAGGTGGCAGGTGGCGTGATGCCGAGGACGCTGAGGATGCCGCCCATTGCGCCCAGAATACGGTAGGCGCTGAAAACGTGAAGGGCTTCGCTGTTGGCGAGGTCAATGGCGGTGTTGAAACGTGCGTTCTCAGCATTGAGCAGTTCGAGCAGGCTGCGCTTGGAAAGGCCATACTCCGTCTCATACGCGGCAACCACGGCGCGAGAGTGGCCGAGTTGCTTGCGCAAGGGCGGAAGACGCAGGCCACCGGCATAGTAGGCTGCCAGCGCCCGCTCGATCTCCTCCCGCACGAGGCGCGTTCGCTCTTCCCGCTCGGCGCTGGCCTGTGCCAGGCGCTGTGCGAATTCAAGCTGGCGGTGCCGGGTGATCATGCCGTCGAACAGGTTCCACTTCACGACCACCTGGGCGCGCACTTCGTTGTCGCGGCCAGGCGTGCCGGCAAGATCGGCGCCGGTGAGCCCCTGCACTTCCAACGCCACGGTGGGGTAGCGGGCGCTCTTGGTCTGCTCGAAGGCGAGCCGCGCCACCTCGACGTCGGCGCCGGCAGCACCGACAAGGGGACTGCGGGCAAGCCCGGCGTCGATGGCCTCACGGCGAGAGGCGGGGACGCCGGCTGGATATCCTGCAGGCTGCAGATTGCGCGGGCGCTCGCCGACGACGCGGATGAACTTGGCTTCCGCTTCCAGCAAGGACTGGCGGATGCGCTCGATGGCGGCCTCGGAGGCGGCCACCCGCTCCTCGACCTGGATGACGTCGCTCTGGGCCACCTTGCCCGCCCGCTCCTGCTCCTTCACACGTGCCAGGATGCGGCGATGAGCAGCCAGGCTCTCCTGTGCCAGACCGATCACGCGCTGGTGGCGGCGGACGTCGATGTAGGCTTCGGTGGCGTCGAGCGCGACGAGCTCGCCGCGGGCCAGTGTCCGCAGCGAGGCGGCATTGACCCTTGCCGCGTTGCGATAGATGTCGTTGACGCGCTCCCAGCCGTCGAAGACGACCTGGTTCAGCGTCAGGCCCGCCTCCCGGCGCGTGCGCCAGCGGTTGTTCACGTCGCTGGTGAAGCCGCCGGGGCGATCGATCTTCTCGCCGCCAATGTCGGCATCGAGGTCGAGCCGCGGCATCCTGCGGCCTTCGGATTGGCGCAGCTCGAACTCCGTGGCGCGGCGATTGGCGATGACGGCGTCGATGGCGGGGTTGGTGCGGACAGCCTTCTCCACCACGTCGCGCAGCGTTTCGGCCTGGGCAGGCGAAATCGCAATGGCAGCCGCAACGGCCAGCGGTAGAACAGCAACCCAACTCATACACGACGCCCTTAGCAATCGGCGGCTACGCAGAACCCTGTACCTGTCGATCGCGCTTTGGCGTGTTCGATAGCTCAAGCCAGAGGCGCGCGTATGCCATCAGTGTACGAGGGGGTATCCTCTGGTTGGAAGGGGTGTGACGGCGCTAAACGTCCGTCCGGCAACACTTAACTACGAATTGCAAATGTGGTGATGCAGGCAGGACATACTTCGGCCTGGCTGGAGGATTTGCGAGGCATGCCAATGTTGCATCAGCCCCGCGTCGCCATGGCAGCCTTTGCGAGCGCAGCACGTTGCGGGCGAACGACTGCCTGGCAAGGGCCGCGCGCCTCGGGCAGGAATTGGGATCGCAAGGGTTTTGCGAGGAAAATCAACGACGGCGCGACTTCGGACCTGCCCAAAGGGCGGGCGGGCCTCACTTGTCCTGGGCAGCGCGGTGCTTGCGTTTTTCCAAGTACTTGAGGTCGGGGCCTTTGCGCTCCGAGGGGCCGCGGCTGCCGCGATGGGCCTTGTCGCTGTTGTTGCCCGCGAACGGGTGCCCCGACTGGGGGCGGGCCTGATCGCGCCAGGGCTTCTTGTGGCGATGCTCGTTGCGGGCCTCGCCGCCTGCTTTCGATGGGGGCTGCGATGGTGCTGCCGGCGCGGCTGCATCCTCTGCCCCTGAGTTGTTCGCCACGCGCGAGATATGGCCCTGCTTGCTCTTGCTGGTGCGAATGCCCAGTTCGAACTGTTCGGCATGGTCGGCCGCGATCTCGAAGCGCGTCTCGCGGCCGTAGATCTTGATCGCGCCGATTTCCGACTTCGAAACACCACCGGCGGTGCAGATCAGAGGCAGGATCCATTTCGGATCGGCATTGCGCTCGCGACCGATGTTGAGGCGGAACCACACCATCTCGCGGTCGTCACTGCGGTGGCCCTCGGGCCTGCGCGGCGGGCGATGATGCGACTGTGCGCCTGGCCCAGAGCTGGAGCCCGAAGCCGAGCCCGAGCCGGAGACGTCGCGCGACTTGCCGACGTCCCACGGCTTCTTGAAAGCGGGGCGCTCGGAGGCATAGCGGGTGTCGCGGACCGGCATGCGACCGCGATCGTCACGGCGCGGCGGGCCCGGGTCTTCCGCAAGCTCTTCCGGTTCCGGCAGACGGGCACCGTGAAGGCGCACCAGCGCCAACGCGATTTCTTCGGGGGTGCGGCCCGCCTGCAGGAACTTTGCGAGCGCAACTTCCGCATCGGTGGCGGGATCGGTGAAAATGGCGTCGGCCAGAAAACGCTCCTGATCGCGCGCGCGGACTTCGTCCGCGGTCGGCGCCGGCCCCCAGGCCACCTGCAGACGCGCCGCGCCGAGCAAGGCTTCGGCCTTGCGACGCCGGTTGCCCGGCACAATGAGGACGCACATGCCTTTCCGGCCCGCGCGCCCCGTGCGGCCGGACCGATGCAACAGGGTTTCGCGGTCGCGCGGCAATTCCCCGTGAATGACGAGTGCGAGATCCGGCAGGTCGAGACCGCGCGCGGCGACATCGGTTGCGACCAGAACGCGGGCACGACCATCGCGCACGGCGACAAGCGCCTGCGTCCGCTCGTTTTGTGTGAGCTCGCCCGACAGCGCGACCGCGGCGAAGCCACGCTCGACGAGGCGGGCGTGCATGCGTTTGACGGCTTCGCGTGTGGAGCAGAAGACGAGGGAGGCGCGGGGTTCATAGTAGCGAAGTACGTTGACGACAGCGTTCTCTATGTCGTTCGGCGCGACCCTTATGGCGCGGTACTCGATGTCGGCGTGCTGCTCATTGCGCTGGATGGTTTCGATGCGCAAGGCATCGCGCTGATAGCGTGCCGCCATCGCCTCGATGTCGCGCGGAACCGTGGCCGAGAAAAGCAGGGTGCGGCGGTCGGCAGGTGTCTTCTCCAGGATGAACTCGAGGTCCTCGCGGAAGCCGAGGTCGAGCATCTCGTCGGCTTCGTCGAGAACGATCGCCTTGAGCTTGCTCAGATCGAGCCGCTTGCGTTCGATGTGGTCACGCAGGCGGCCGGGGGTGCCAACCACGATGTGCGCGCCGAAGCCAAGCTGTCGGCCCTCGGCACGGGGGTCCATGCCGCCGACGCAGGTGATGATCTGGGCGCCCGTCTCCTGGTAGAGCCAGATCAGCTCGCGCTGTACCTGCATGGCGAGTTCGCGCGTGGGGGCGATGACGAGGGCGAGTGGTGCGCCGGAAGCTTCGAACCGTTGCGCCTCCGGCAGCAGGGTGGCCGCAATGTTGAGGCCGAAGGCCACGGTCTTGCCGGAACCGGTCTGCGCGGAAACGAGGAGGTCGCGATTGCGCGCGGCCTCTTCAAGCACGGCAAGCTGCACGGCTGTCGGCGTGGTGTAGTTGCGCGCAGCAAGGGCGCGGTCCAGCGCCGGATTGGTCAACGGGAAGGTCATGAAGAGACGGGTCTTTTGTTGAGCCGCAAGGGCCTTCGGCGGATGACGAGCCCAGCGCGATGCCGAGCGTTCCAGACAAGCCTACGCCGCCCATGTCGTCAGGAGAGGCTCGCGTAGCCCACACGCGTCCGGAAAGATACAGCCAACTCGTCGCGGGGGACTGAATTGGGCTTCGTTGTCCGCTGCTTGCGAGGCCAGCCACTGGACCCGACCAGGAGGCGGGAGAGAGAAAGTCAGCAACTGATGCTGGCGGAGTTAACTGCGCGCCGCCTCAAGCGCTGGAGCAGCTGGTTCTTCCGGACCATGACGAGATGAAGGACAGACGCGATGCACGAATGCAGCAAAAACGTGCAAGAGGCCGTGCATGCGGCCATTTTGATGTGAGGCATTGGTTTTGTTGAGAGCGTTGGCGCCCCGTAGGGGTGTCGAATCCCGCAACCAATGCATTGTTTTTGTTGTGTATTTATTTTGGTGGGACACTCGGTGGGACAGTGGGACACTTTGGGAACGCAACCCACTTGCATCTCCCCGCTTCTCCACGGCCGACGTCGCCAAGCCTTCTGAACAGAATTCTCGGTGTAGACGAGCACCATGTTCGCCGGCGCCCTCCGTTGTCGAGCGCTCAATGTCGGCTCAGCTTACTAAAGCGGTCGTGACCTCAATTACTGCTCTGGTGCAGGTTTCTCGGACGTCGGCTTGACGGCGTGCGGCTTGCTCTGGCCGACGTCGGAGAAACCTGCACCGGGGCAGAAAGTCGACCAGTGGAAGGTCTCGGACCTATCGCGTCTTCGTTCGCGTCACGTTCTCAGACCGGCAGCTCAAGGCCTGAAAGCGTGAGTGATCAGCAAAGGCAGAGCCTGACCCGGATGTATGGTCCGGCCGTGCGTTGCAAGAAGTTTCGTCGATTTGGGTTCAGCGGTCTTGCATCAATGTATCCGGCCTCTGAGTGGAGCAGCATGTCGCTCTGGGCCATCATGGATTTCAGCGCGCGTCCGATCTCATAAGCGGAAAAGCCTCAACGGGCTGTCCGGGTCACCAGTGTTCGGGCACGCCGGGAAGACCGATCCTCCATCTCTACGTTTCCTCTCGCAGACCTGGGCGGGATAACCTTGGGTGCGCTACGGCATCGTCATCTCCTTCGTCCCGCACATTTCGATTGTTCGACCGGCGGCCTTTCGCTTGTCCCGACCTGCACTCAACGGCAGGCGACGCGCGCAGGGCGGGTCAAGGCTGGCCGTCGCTCTGGTTTCGACACGGGCTCCGCCGCATCCAGGCCACGCCTTGAAGCGACCGAGCACGACGCCAGGCTCAGGCTGGTTGGGGCGACGCATCGTTCGTCCTCGTGATTTCGAAGTCGCGCCCCTTGGCGACCACAGCCCATGTGATGCGTGCCAGCTTGTTGGCGAGTGCGATGGCCAGCACGTTGTGGTGCAGGCGTTTGCGCGCCGCCTCAATCCAGCTCTTCAAGCCGTAGCGCTCCCAGCTCTGCGGCTTCACCAGCACGACCCAGGCCGCCTGCACAAAGAGTTTGCGCAGGTACTTGTTGCCACGCTTCGAGATCGAACCGAGGATCGTTCGATCGCCGGTCGAGAGCTGCTTCGGCACGATGCCGAGCCACGCCGCGAAGCCGCGGCCTTTGGCAAACCCTTCGCCGGTGCCGACGGCGGCCACCATGGCGCTGGAGATAATCGGCCCGATGCCGGGCACGCTCATCGCGCGCTGGCAGTGCGGATCGTGCCTGGCGATTCCAGCGATCTCGTCCGACAGCGCCGCGATGCGCTCATCGAGCCGGCGCCAGTCGCCGGCCAGATCCTGGATCAGCCGGATCATGTGCGGCGACAGCACATCTTCGCGAGTCGCCAGGATCTGGGGCAGCTCGGCATGCAGAAAGCGGAGGCCCTGACGCACGGCGATGCCGCGTTCGAGCAGGAACGCGCGAGTCTGATTGATCACGCCCGTGCGCTGCGACACCAACCGGTCGCGGATGCGATGCAGCGCCTGCAGATCGAGTTGATCGACCGACTTGATGGCGACGAAACGCATGGTGGGCCTCTGCACGGCTTCGGCAATCGCCTCGGCATCGCGAAAATCGTTCTTCTGCCCCTTTGAGTACGGGCGCACATACTTGGCTGGCATCAAGCGCGGATCGTGCTCGATGGCCTTGAGGCGCCGGCCGAGATGATGCGCACCGACGCAGGCTTCCATGCCGACGAGGCAGGGCGGCAGATTGGCGAACCACGTCTCAAGCGCACTGCGCGTGAACTTGCGCCGGAAGATGATCTTGCCGCGCTTGTCGAGGCCAATGGCGTGGAACGTGTTCTTGCCGAGGTCGATGCCGAGAACGGCGATCTTGCCGTCGGCGGGCTTGGTCTGGTCGGTCGAGATCTTGGGCATGGATGTGCTCCTTCGTGTGAAGACACCTCCCCCATCCAACGTCGCTCGCAGATGAGGCGGGAGCACGGCCGGACCATCCCATTAGCGGATTCGCGCGTCTTACAATGAGCGTTGTTCAGGAACACCCAGGGGTGGGAGTTGTTCTTCTTTGGCGCAATGGCATGCATCTCCTTCCCCTCTGCCAAGTCAACGTGCCGGATCTGC
>JBDHTJ010000045.1:0-31459 GCA_039808585.1 Hyphomicrobiaceae bacterium
TTCGCTGAACTATCACAAGGCGGCGGGGCGCCCCACGCCGCCCGTAGGCACTTGTCTGCAGCGCCCCTATTCTGCAGCGCTCCTGTCTCAAGGCGCGCCGAGAATGCCTTCGATCTGCCAGCGCTGGTTGCGCAGGCTGTCGAGGATCTGGCCCATGGCCTCCATGTGACCTTCGATTTCGCGCGTCTCGTAGCCACGGCTCGCAAGCTGCGGCAGCAGCACGTTGAGCTGCTTCAAGTTGCGCTCCGCTTCCGCAATGCTGCGATCTGCATGAGCAAGGCCAATACCGGCTTCGGAATACATTTGAAAAACCCCTCGTTACGCTGACATCCCGTGAGGATCGGCCGCGCACTCCCCGTCGCGACCGACTGTCTCTCGTTTCCAACGCAACCGGGGCAAAACGACGGCAACGCCATCACGAATTGCGCGTTAATGTTACTGTCGTCGTGAGCCCCCGCGTGCTGCAGGTGCAGGGCTCCGGGCGGCCGGTTTTTTCCCTCCGCCCTTCGCCTTGCGCACTTTCGCGGAAGCCGCCCGACGCGCCACGGCCATCGCCGCGCGAGACCAGGCCGCCAGTTCCTCCGGCTCGTCCAGCAACCGCTCCGGCACACGCCAATAGCCAAGTGCAACGGAGCGTCCCTTCGCCTGGTAGACGAACGGCTTCATGCCCTCTGCCTCGAACGCCGCGCGGTTGCTGTCGTCCACCTTGAAATGCAGCGTGTCGTCGATCACCAGCGCGAACATCAGGCCATCGGTGAATAGCCCCGCACCGCTGAACATGCGCCGCGCCACGATCGGCCCCAGCGGCCCCATCAGATCCCGCAGGAACTCCAGGAAGCTTTCCGACGCAGCCATGCCGTCATGCCTTCCGCGTCGATGCACCAACATGCAGCCCGGCCAGGATCTCGCGTACCAGCGCCTCCGGCGGCTGGCCCACGTTCACTGTGAGCACACGCTCGTCGGCGCCCGGTGGCTCCAGCGCGGCGAACTGGCTTTCCAGCAGCGACGCCGGCATGAAGTGGTGCCGCCGCGCCGCCATCCGCGCCGCAATCACCTCGAACGACCCTGAAAGATGCACGAGGTGCACGCCCGCACGCTGCCCCACGATGACCTCGCGATAGCGCCGCTTCAGCGCCGAGCACGAGACGATGGCTGGCTGCCCCGCCGCCTGTCGCGCGTCGATCCAGGCCGCAATGGCCTCGAGCCAGGGCTTCCTGTCGGCATCGGTGAGAGGCTGGCCGCTCGACATCTTGGCCACGTTGGAAGGCGGATGGAAGCTGTCGGCATCGCGAAACGGCCAGCCGAGCGCCTGCGAAAGCGCCTGGCCAACGGTGCTCTTCCCGCAGCCCGAAACGCCCATGAGCACGATGATCGGTGTTGGCTCCATCTTCAGTCCTTCGCCTTCGCCGGCGCCTCGACATGTCCGCCGAAGCCCTTGCGCATGGCCGACAGCACCTTGTCGGCAAAGGCCGGTGACCGGCGCGAGCGGAACCGTGCGTAAAGCGCCGTCGTCAGCACCGGCGCGGGAACCGCTTCAGCAACGGCCGCCTCCACCGTCCATCGCCCTTCGCCGCTATCCGCGACGATTCCGGAGTAGCCCTCGAGCCCCTTGTCCTCAGCCAGCGCGTCGGCTGTCAGATCCAAGAGCCACGAGGTGATGACGCTGCCGCGCCGCCAAACTTCCGCGACGTCGGCGAGATCGAGGTCGAGGCGGTGCTCGGGCGCCAACTCGGCGCTGTTCGCGTTCTTGAGTATGTCGAACCCTTCCGCGATCGCCTGCATCATCCCGTATTCGATGCCGTTGTGGATCATCTTCACGAAGTGCCCCGCGCCGGGCCCGCCAGCGTGCAGGTATCCCTTCTCGGCCGTGGTGCTATGGCCCTGCCGCCCGCGCGTCCGCGCGATCGCACCTGCGCCCGGCGCCAGCGCCGCAAAGATCGGCTCGAGCCGCGTGAAGGCGCTTTTCTCGCCACCGATCATCAGGCAGTAACCGCGCTCCAATCCCCACACGCCCCCGGAGGTGCCCACGTCGAGATAGGTGATGCCGTGCGCCTTCAGTAGCCCGGCCCGCGCGATGTCGTCCTTCCAGTAGCTGTTGCCGCCATCGATGATGCTGTCGCCGGCCTGCATGCCCTGCGCAAGCTCGTCGATCGCTGCCTGCGTCACCGCCCCCGCCGGAAGCATCACCCACACCGCCCGCGGTGCATCGAGCGCCTCCACCAGCGCGCCGAGGCTCGCCACCGCGCACGCGCCCTCCTGCGCCAGTTGGGCGCCCGGCGCCGGATCCTTGTCGAAGACGACGCAGTCGTGCCCCGCCCGCATCAGGCGGCGGGCAATGTTGGCGCCCATTCTGCCGAGCCCTACGATGCCAAGCTGCATGGCTGTCCTCCGCTGTCCTTTCGTGGAGCCAATGCCAGCTGCATCAGCCTGTCAACGGCCGTGACAAATCCGGGAAATGCACCTTCTCTCGGGCAGGAAGGCGCGAAGCCGCATTCCCGGTTACGTTTGTCCCCAGCACGGCGCTGCGCCGACGCGTCGAAGGAGACCTCTTCATGATCAGCGACATCACCTATGCCAGCGCCGCAGATATCGCCGAAGCGATCCGGCACAAGAATCTCTCGGCCGTCGAGGTGATGCAGGCAACGCTTTCGCGCGCCGAGGCGGTGCAGGCCGCCCGCAATGCCTTCGTCACCATCTGCGGCGAACAGGCGCTCACCGATGCGCGCAAGGCCGACGCCGCCATCGCCAAAGGCGAGACCCTCGGCCGCCTTCACGGCGTGCCGTTCCACGTCAAGGATCTCGTCAACACCAAGGGCGTGCGCACAACATTCTGCTCCGCCATGCACGAGCACAACGTGCCCAGCGTCGACAGCGTCTGCGTCGAGCGGCTGAAGGCGGCGGGCGCCATCCTCATGGGCAAGACCACGACGCCCGAGTTCGGCCACATGTGCTTCACCGAAAGCCCGCTCTTCGGCCGCACCGCCAATGCGTGGGATGCGACCCGCACCAGCGGAGGCTCCTCCGGTGGCGCCGGCGTCGCGCTGGCTGCCGGTGTCGCGCCGCTCGCCGTCGGCACCGACGCCGGTGGCTCGACGCGAATTCCCGCAGCCTGCAACGGCGTCGTAGGCCTCAAGCAATCGGCCGGCGTCATTCCGCACGACATGTCGACGGAGCTTTTCGCCAACGTCTCCTCCATCAATCCGATGGCGCGCACCGTGCTCGACACCGCCCTTATGCTCGAGTCGATGGCGGGCCAGCACCCTTGCGATCCGTTCTCCTACGGCATGCCCGCCACGGGCTTCGGCGACGCGGTGCGAACCACGCGTTCGCTGGCCGGCATGCGCATCGCCTGGCGCCCCTTCCTCGGCAACACGGTCATCGACACCGAGGTGCTCGCCTCCTGCGAGAAGGCGGCGAAGGTGCTCTCCGGTCTCGGCGCTACGGTGGAGCCCATGGACGACGATGCCGAGCCCATCGAGCCGATGTGGTTCGCCTATTCCGCCGCCATGTGGAATGCCCGCTTCAAGGACGTGCTGCCGCAATGGCGCGACAGGCTCAGCCCCACCCTCCTCGCCCAGATGGAGCGCGGCAAGAACGCCACCGCCGAGGATGTCGGCCGGTCGCTGTTGGCGCGCACCCAGTTCTTCAAGAAGGTGCAGGGATGGCTTTCCCGCTACGACGCCATCCTCACGCCGACCCTGACGCGCACCGCCATCCCGATCGAGGAGCGCCTGTTCCAGCCCATCGAGATCGAAGGCAAGCCGGTCGATACCGTGCGCCGCGCCTGGTATCCCTACACCCACCCGTTCAATCTCACCGGGCATCCCGCGCTCAGCGTGCCGTGCGGCTTCCACTCCGATGGTCTGCCCATGGCGATCCAGCTGGTGGGCCGGCGCGGCGAGGATGCGCGCCTCCTCGCAATTGCCGCGCGCTACGAGGAAGCCGCGCCCTGGCACGGGCGCCGCCCCGCACTTTAGAGAAGCGCATCATACCCTTGCGCAAAGGCGCGGGGATAAGCGTCAGGTCGGCATCAGCGGAAGATCTTGTGCGCCGGCCGCCCGTAGATGTCGCACACGATGCCGCCCGTATAGTTCACGCAGTCGATGCGCTTGTCGGCGGCACGCCACCAGAAGGCGGAGTGCTCCGGGCACAGCGTCCGCACCTTCGTCTTCCAGATGCCGATGGCGCGCGAGCGGGCATCGGACCGCGTGTCGTAGGGGTAGTCGAAATTGGCGCGCGCGTGCGCGTAGAAGCCCCGCTCGCAGCGCGAGACCTGCGCGGAGGCGCTTGTTGTGCTCATCGCGAGTAAGGCGATAGCGGCGAGGGAAAGGCTCGTGATAACCTTCATGGCTGCATTTCCATGGCACTTGGGGCGGAACGCCCGTTGATTGACGGAAGAGATTTAGCGCCCGCTCCCTGAACGCCAGCAAAACCACTGTAGGATCTACCGGAAAACAACGATATCAGAAGGCATATTCCGACATGCAGCAGTCTTTCGACAAGCATGCTGCGCCGGTAAGGCGGAATTAAGCAGGCAGTGCCAACCTCGCGCTCGATATCAATCTTATACAGTACGGTGTTGATATGAATCTCGACGAAGCCGTGCGCGCGCACAGCGCCTGGAAGATGAAGCTCTCCGCCTATCTTCGCCATCCCGATGCAAGCCTGAAAAGCATCGAGGTGCGGTCGGATTGCCGCTGCGAGTTGGGCAAGTGGCTGCATGGTGACGGGCGCAAGCTCGCAGCCATCCCCGAATACAAGACGCTGCTCGAGCGGCATGCTCATTTCCATCGCGCCGCGGCGGACGTGGTCGACATGGCCAATTCGGGCAAGGCCACGAGCGAAGCGACGGCGCTGGGCGCGGAAAGCCCCTACAGTGCGGCCTCCCGCGAGATCGTGATGGCAATCATGGCCCTTCAAAAACGGCTGAAATCCTAAGCTCGTCGCGGGGCCGGCAGTGGGGTGGATTTTGACCATCCACCCTCTCCATCTCCAGGATGCTCGAGACGCTGGCCAAGCCCGTCTCAAGCCATCCGTTCCACCCCGCACCAATCCGCGATGAACAGGGCGATGGTCAGGGTGAGCTTCCTGATGCTTTCCAGGTCCACCGCCTCGTCGAAGCCATGGCTGCCGCCGCCCGTCGCCCCATAGGAAAGGCTCGGGATGTCGTAGTAGCGGCCATAGAAACGGCAATCCGTAACCGCCGGCAGGATCACTTCGCCGGGTTCCTCCCCGTGCACCGAGCGATGCGCCGCGCGCACCCGCGCCTCGAAGTCCGATCCCGGCTCCAGCACATAGTCGTCCGCCTGGAAGCCGTTCCAGACGATTTCCGGCGGGTTCTCGGCCAGGAACGGGTCCTGCCGCGCCGCCGCCATCACCACGCCGGTCAGTTCCTCGCGGAAAGCCGCAAGCGACATGCCCGGCAGCACCGCGATCCGGCAATCGACATCGCACCACGCCGGCGTCGAGCTTGCCCAGTCGCCACCCGCGATCTTGCCCGGGTTGAACTTGATGGGGCTCGGGATGCGGCTGAACCAGGGGTGCACCTTCACCCGCTCGTTGAGTTCGCGCGTGTGTCCGCGCAGCGCCTCGATCAACCCGTAGGCGGAAAGGATCGCGTTGGTGCCGCGCTCGCTCTCGCTTACGTGCACCGGCCGGCCGCGGATGCGAAGCCGGAACCACATCACACCCACGGTGCCGCGCAGGATCTTGGCCGAGGTCGGCTCGGGGATCAGGCATGCTTCCGCCCGGTAGCCACGCGCCAGCGTCGAGAGCGCGCCATTGCCGGTGCATTCTTCTTCCGTCACGGTCTGCACGCTGATGTCGGCGGTCGGACGATAGCCGGCTGCCCGCAGCGCATCGAGCGCGAACACCATGGCCGCGACGCCGGACTTCATATCGTTGGCGCCACGCCCGTAGAGCTTGCCGTCCCGCTCTGTCGGCGCAAACGGTGGCGTCGACCACATCTCCAGCGGCCCGGCGGGCACCACGTCCACGTGCCCCTGCATGATGAGGCTGCGGCCCTTGGGAGCGTGCGCCCGCAAGCTCGCCACCACCTGTACGGCCCGCGTGTAGTCCGTATCCGCCACGGGCGAGAAGCCAGGCAGGTGCGACATGTCCACGTCGGCAAGCGTGTAGCGGTCCACCGGCCAGCCCCGGCGCGCAAACTCCGCAGCGATCCAGTCCTGGCATGGCGCTTCCTGCCCGCGAAGGCTGGGGAAGGCCACCAGCGTTTTCAGCCAGGCGACTTCCTTGGCCCAGTTCGCATCGACGGCTGCGGCGAGTTCGTTCTTCAGGTTCTGCGTCATGGCCTCTCCCATTGGTCGCGCGTCCACGATGCGGCCGCTCCCCGCGCAACTCAAGCGCGAATGCACGAGCGCTGTATCCGCTTCCTTCGCTCTGTCTGCAGGCGTCCACCGTGGCCTTTCGTCCACAGGCGGGCAACCGACGTATGGAAGTAGGCGACTCGGGCGATGATCTCGCTGCCTCGATCAGATATGCACATACACGTCGGATTGAGCACAACGCCCACGGGCCGCAGTGCCATCGAAGGAGACCGTCATGAACCAGGTCATCAGCGCCATCGTCCAGTTCCTGCAGCAGGGCATCGCGGCCATCTTCAAGTTCCTGGAAATCATCTGGACCTGGTCGTTCGGTCAGATCGTGTCGATCATGCAGTCGAATTGGCAGGCGCTGCCGCTCTGGAAAATGGTGGTGTTGGCCGTCGTCATGCTCGCCCTTGCCTTCATGGCCTGGAAGGTGCTGCGCCAGCTTTGGGACGCGGGCGAGAAGGTTCTGCGTGCCTTCGTGGCACTGCTCGCGGTGCTGGTTGGCGTTCTTCCCTATGTGCTGGTTGCCGGCGTCGTCGCGTTCGCAGGTGGCTATGTTATCAAAAACGTGAATTTCTGAGCCTGCAAGCAAACCTATTGCGTCTGCAATGCGTTGTAGGGCAGCTTTAGCGCAGAGTTTGCGGTTGCGCTTGCACGCGGTTGTCCGAAAGGAGCCATCGGGTAACCTCTGCTTAGGGCTCAGCTGGTAGTTCTTTGTCTTCCCATGCCTTTTCAATCTTCCGAAAGGTGCGATGCAATGCGTAATCCCCCAATTCAGTCTCGCATCGCTGTTCGGCCCACCGCCCGCCGGACCGTCTTGTCCGCGGCCGCTGCCGGCCTCCTCACCTTGACGGGCGGCACCGCTGCCGAAGCCCAGTGGTGGGAGCAGTATGGCGCCTCTCCGCGCCGCGAGCGGCGCGAGGCTGCGGTTCCAGCGCGGGCTGAGCCCCGAGCCAGCGACACGGCCCTGTCCCGCCCCGTCCAGGGCCCGATGATCGCCGTCGTGTCCCTCAACGATCAGCGCATCACAATTTACGACGCTTCCGGCCGCGTGCTCCGCTCGCCCGCTTCGTCCGGCACCACGGGCTACGAGACGCCGGTAGGCCTCTACACCATCATCCAGAAGAACCGCGACCACGTCTCCAACCTCTACGACGCCGAGATGCCGTTCATGCAGCGCATCACGTGGTCGGGCATCGCCCTCCATGCCGGTGTCGTGCCGGGCTATCCAGCCTCCCACGGCTGCGTCCGCCTGCCCCACAAGGTCGCCGAGAGCCTGTTCGACGTCACCCAGCGCGGCATGCGCGTGGTTCTCGTCCGCCAGGACATGAGCCCCGTTGAGTTCTCGCATCCGGCCCTGTTCGCGCCCCCGCCCGCGCGCCCCGCCGTCGCCGCCGCCAAGCCCGCGACGGATGCCCCCCAGCCCATGCGTCTCGGCGCCGGTGACCTGCCGAAGTCCGAGGGCCAGAGCGCCTATGAAGCCCTCAAGGCGGAAGCCGAGGCCAAGGCCGCCGCTGCCGAGGACGCCGGCCGCCGCGCCGATGCCGCCCGCTCGCTCGCCTATCGCCTCAATGCCGAAAGCGGCAAGGACGCCAAGTTCCTGCGCGGCGCCGAGTACATCAAGAGCAACCTCCAGGCTCAGCTGAAATACGCCGAGGGCCTGCTGGCCGCCGCCAACGGTCCTGCCGCCATCGCGCGCGCCCAGACCCAGGTCGACGCGGCCCGCAAGCGCCTCGACGAAACCAACGCCCGCATCGCCTCCATCATGGCGCAGCCGAAGCTCGAGGCGGCCGAGAAGGCGAAGCAGGAAGCTGTCGAGGCCGAGGCCCAGCGCAAGGCTGCCATCGAAGATGCAGCACGCGCCAGGCGCAAGCTGCTGCCCGTCTCGGTGCTCATCAGCCGTGCCACCCAGCGCATCTATGTGCGCCAGGGCTTCGAGCCTGTGTTCGACGCCCCCGTCGCCATCAGCGAGCCGGACAAGCCCATCGGCACCACCCTCTTCACCGCCATGGCATACGAGGGCAACGACGTCCGCTGGACTGCCCTTTCCATGTACGTCAAGGGCATGGAGGCCAATCCCGATATGCCGGCTGCCCGCCAGTCGCGCCGCTTCACCCTGAAAACCCCCGAGCCCCACCAGACCGATCCGGCCGAAGCCAAGGCCGTGCTCGACCGCATCCAGATCCCGGAAGATGCCCGCGCCCGCATCTCCGAGGTTGTCGCACCGGGCTCCTCCCTCATCGTCTCCGACGAGCCCATGCATAAGGAAACCGCGGGTCCAGGCGGCGGCACCGACTTCATCGTGCTGATGCCCGGTGAGCCCCAAGGCGGCATCGCCATCCGGCCCAAGCCCGTCCGCGACCGCTTCGCAGACGACGACGATGATGACCGTCCCCGTCGCCGCCGCCGCATGTATCAGGACGACAGCTCCTGGTGGTGATCCGCCCGAGCCGGGCAGTCTCCTTCCACGCGGCTTCCGGCCATTGATCCAAAAGCGCACGGCAATGCCCGCGCCGGCTGTTGCCGTGCGGACATGGCCGCCATTGGGCCAAGGGGCTGCGGACGGAGAGGCTCCGCTATATCGAACGTTCAAGATCGGCGTCACCTCGCCGTCCGCGCAGGATTTTTGGCATAGGCTCGCGCTGGGATCGCTGTCGCCTCGGATTTCCACCGTCCGGCCGCGAGATGAGCCCCGGATAGCGATTTGCGTGATCAAGCGCACCGGCCTGCAGCCCGCCCTCGCCTCGCGGTTCGCCTCCGGATGACGACCCCTTGATGGAGCGGGATACCCCCATCATGCCATGCCGCGCCACCGCGGGGATAAGTGCTGCTTTCGCCCCCCCTCCATCCCCGCAAACGTCCCCGCGTGCTGGCGCGCGTCTCCGCCTCCTCAACACGCCCGCTGCCCTCGCCCGAAAGCACTACTCGTCATGCCCGCGAAGGCGGGCTTCCACGCAAGCAAGCCGTGGAGCGCAAGCCTCTCCCCGAATGCCTTCCCGAATGCCGTGCCGAAGGCGCGGCACGCCGGCATCTTTCCCCCGTCCGTCTTTGCAACGGGATCCTGATCGGTTGCGATGGACGCGCTCGAGCGTCCATCCACACTTCCCACCGCCGGGCGCCGCGCTATTGTACGCCCCGCGAAACGCAATCCTCCGGGCCGCACCGGAGACCCACTGGATACCGCCCCACACCCATGAGCCTTACCGACGATCAGATCCGCGCGCTCCTGCGCGACACCTCGCGCTTTCCGCCCAGCGCCAAGCTGATGGGCATGGAGCTGATAGACCTGTCGTCCGCCGAGGGCTGGGCGGAGTTCGCCTTCAACCCTCCGCCCTCCTTCGCCAATCCGGCCGGCAACGTGCAGGGCGGCTTCATCGGCGGCATGCTCGACGACGCCATGTCGCTCGCCTCCAGCATCGCCCAGGGCTTCAAGGTGGTCGTCCCCACCTTGCAGATGTCCGTGACCTTCATCGCCCCGGCGCCGATCACGCGCCTCGTCGCCCGCGGCGAGGCCCTGCGCGTCGGCAAGAACACCACCCAGATGCACGGCACCTTGAAGTTGCCTGATGGCACGCTGCTCGCGGTCGCCACCTCATCCGCCGTCATCCGCCCCTACCCGAAAAACCCCGTCCGCGCCGGCTGATCTCGCCACTGAGGGTACAAACCGGGCAGATCCCTGACAGCATAAACCGGGCTGATCCCGGACATATCGAACCGGGCTGATGGTTGACACTATTCCGGCGTCGGTCTTGTCAGCGATCAGCCTGGTTCATACCAAAGCAATCCCTCTCCTCTCTGCCTTCCCGGCCGAGCGAAGCGAGCGCCGGGATCTATCCCGATGCCAAAGAGGAAGGCGGGCAGCGCCAGGGAAATCAGTGCAGCAGCGCGATGCGCGGCTTGCCGGCCTGCGCGATCTCGACGCGCTTCGATGTCAGCGTCGCCGTGCCCATCTGCGTCGGAATCGAGATCTGGTATGGCACGAACATCCGCGCGCTCGGCACCGGCCGCAGCACCACCTCGATGTCGCGGTTCTCGGCCATGTAGCGCGTGTTGTCATCGGGCTTGTGACCGGCGATGGGCACGTAGCGCACCCGGCAGACATAGCCCGTGCTGGGCTGACCGCTGGGCGCCTGCTCGGTCAGGCGCATCTCGCCCTTGCGGCTGAACACCAGGTCGAAGCGCTCCCGGCCGTCGAAGATCGGAATGCGCCGGTCGCAGGGCGCGTTGCTGGCGGCCAGCATCATCATCGCGCTCAGCGGGTCAACCACGCCGCGCAGGTGCTGCTCGCGCACCGGCACAAGGCCCGGCTTCGGCGGCTGCGCCGGCATGTGCGCGATGGAGTTCACCGCCCCATCCTCGAAGCCCATGCGCGTCGCCACCGCCTTGGAGCCCGAAACCGCCTCGAAGGCATAGGCTGCAGGCTTGGGCGACTTGTCGCTGATGGCGCCGGAGGTGCGAATGTCACCTTTCCACGTGATCGCGCCCAGCAGCATCGAGAGGCTGGCGTTGCCCTTCAGCACATAGTTGTCGCGCTGGGCCTCGGCCTCGAAGGCGAAGCTGCCGATGCCGAAGCCGTTGAACGACACTTCGTATTCGGCCTTCATGTTTGCGGGCCAGCCCTCGGCGCCGGCGGGCGTCGGGGCCATCGCCAGCACCATCGCCAGCCCCGGGATGGTCATCGCGGCTGGCCGCAAAGCATTGCAATGGCTCAAAAACTGCGAATAAAGACGCGCCAACCCAACTCGTCTCATGACTTCCCTCGAACCCACCGCTACCAGGACAGACGCACGCATACAGGCGCACCAACCAGCAAACGCGAAACCCACGCCAAAGGTGCCGCCAGCGTAGGGGTTTTTGCGTCAATTCTTTGTTCCCGCCACTCTGGCGCAAATGCGTAAACGAATTCCACCCCTTGGGCTCGTATTGGCACAGCCTGTTGAAGACTGGGCCGGATCGGGGGCCTGACGGTGCGCCTGGCGGGGGCCCTGAGCGCTGAGCCCCAGCGTGGGACTTGACGTGCCTGCGCCATCCTGTAGAACGGCGCGCAACAGAGGGGCCTCCCTGCGTGGGGGGCCGCTGGCGTTGCGGGGTGCCGCGCGCGCTCCGCATGAACCCGCAAAATTCACCTTCAGGATCACCTCACATGAGCCGCCGTTGCGAACTGACTGGCAAAGGGCCCCTGGCTGGCCAGCTGCGCAGCCATGCCGAGAACAAGACGAAGCGCACCTTCCGTCCCAACCTCGTTGACGTCACGCTGATCAGCGACACCCTGGGCCGCAGCTTCCGCCTCCGCGTAAGCGCCAACGCCCTCAAGACGGTCGAGCATCGCGGTGGCCTCGACAACTTCCTCATGAAGGCCCGCACGGAAGAGCTGTCCGAGCGCTGCCAGAAGATGAAGCGCGAGATCGCCAAGGCCCGTGAGGAGCAGGCAGCGGCCTAAGTCCGGGCCTGTCTGTCGAAGGTACAAATGGCCTCGCGGTCTCACCGCGGGGCCTTTCTGCTTCACGACGAAAGCTCAGGTGCGCGTCACCTTCGCACCATCGGCCAGCGTGAACTGCAACAGCAGGGTGCGCTGCAGGAAGTGGTTGAAGTTGTCGTCCGAGATCAGGCTCACCACCTGGCGCCCAAGGCGGTCTCGGTGCACCGCCACACCTTCCATGTTGTCGATCTGGAAGTCGCCGTTCGCCTGCAGCAGGATCTGCCCGGAAAGCTTTGCCCCTGGCACGATCTCGCCCCCCTTCAGCAGGCGCAGGCGCATCTGCACGCCTTCCATCCAGCGAAACCGCCGCTCGAGCACCAGCAGGTCGCCGTTGTCGAGGCTGGCGGCATCCGTGATGTCGAAGCCGTCGATGTCCTTGAGCTGCATCTTCTGCGGCTGGCCGCCAACCCAGATCCAGCCGGTGTGATAGCCGCTGCCGCGTGTGAACCTTTCCGCAAAGGCGATCACGCTGCCCTTGTGCGGCCCGCCCTTGAGTACGCTCACCGCCTCGAAGCCCTGGTTCTTGGGCATACGCCGCACATCGGACGGCGGCTCCAGCGCGCCGAGCGCCGGCCCGGCGATCTTCCGTCCCTCCACCGCATAGCGCACGATACGATGATTGCGCTCGAAGCCCACGAGAACGCTTCCCTTCGCGAGCGAACCTTCGACAAGCGTGAGGCTCTCGGAATCCTGCTGCTTCTTGTCGAGCCGCGTCAGTGGCTGGCCATTCCGGTCGCGCAGCGGGCCCATCCGGGCATTCGCAAGTCCCGCCGGCTTGTCGCCCTCATAGACGATGTCGGCCGAAAGCCATGTGCCGACGTCGCTCACCGCAAGCAGGCCAGACCCGTCGGGCTCTACGATCAGGCCTGAAAGCCCACCGAAATGCGATGAGCTGGAATAGAGCGACACGCCACCGCGAAACTCGAGAGGGCCGAACTTCACTCCATCGCGGTTGTTGCTGTCGAAGTAAGGGAGCGGCCGCGCCGTGACGGTGATCGCTTCCTCGCGCAACAGGTCGTCGCGTGCCTGGGCGACGGAGGGCGCAGCGGCGCCTGCCACGCCGGCCGCGAGTGCGGCCACGAAGGTCCTGCGCGAGAGCGTCGAATGTATCTTGGGCGCCATGCCGGTCCGTTCTCGTCGCAGATCGAGCCGGTAAGGCTCGCCGGCGCCTCTAACGCGCCGCTACTGCAGCTTGCGCCGCTGCGGCCTCGCCCGACGCACGGGCTCTACGTTGTCTTCCTCGAACAGCTCGACGAGCTTGTCGGTCATGGCGCCGGCCAGCTCGCTCGGATCGGTGATGGTGACGGCGCGCTTGTAGTATCGCGTCACGTCGTGCCCGATGCCGATGGCCAGCAGCTCCACCGACGACCGGTTCTCGATCTCGTCGATCACCTGCCGCAGATGCTGTTCCAGGTAGCTCCCCGTGTTCACCGACAACGTGGAATCGTCGACGGGAGCACCGTCCGAGATCATCATCAGAATGCGGCGACGCTCGGGCCGTCCCTGCAGCCTCTTGTGCGCCCACGCCAGGGCCTCGCCGTCGATGTTCTCCTTCAACAGCCCCTCGCGCATCATCAGCGCCAGCGCCCGCTTCTGCCGCCGCCAGGGCGCATCGGCCGCTTTGTAGATGATGTGCCTCAGGTCGTTGAGACGGCCCGGGTTCGCAGGCTTGCCCGCGGCAAGCCACGCCTCGCGTGCCTGCCCGCCCTTCCAGGCCCGCGTCGTGAAGCCCAGGATCTCCACCTTCACGCCGCAGCGCTCCAGCGTGCGGGCGAGAATGTCGGCGCAACATGCGGCCACCATGATCGGCCGGCCACGCATCGAGCCCGAATTGTCCAACAGCAGCGTCACCACCGTATCGCGGAACACCGCCTCGCGCTCGTGCTTGAACGACAGCGGATGCATCGGGTCGGTGATGATGCGCGTCAGGCGCGCAACGTCGAGCTGCCCTTCCTCGAGGTCGAAGTCCCAGCCGCGGTTCTGCTGCGCCATAAGCTTGCGCTGCAGCCGGTTCGCCAGCCGCGACACCGCCCCCTGCAGGTTGCGCAGTTCCTTGTCGAGGAACGAGCGCAGCCGCTCCAGTTCGTCCGGCGTCGAAAGATCCTCGGCGAACACTTCCTCATCGTGCGCCTTGGAGAAAACCTTGTATCCGAAGGCCTCCGGGTTATCGAGAATGCTCTGGTTGGGACGCCACGGCTCCCGCGCGTCCGCCATCTCCTCGCCTTCGCCATCGGCGTCGAACTGGTCGCTCTCGGCCTCCTGCGGGTCCTCGGTGGTATCGCCTTCCTCGCCTTCCCCGCGCTGCTCCTCGCTGGATTGCTCCTGCGATTCCTGGCCTTCGGAGGGCTCTTCCGAGTTCTGGTCGCCCGTATCGGGCTCCTGCTGCTCTTCCTGGTCGCCTTCCTCCCGCTCGCCCTCGCCTTGTTCCTCGGAGAGGTCGAGCGTGCGCAAGAGGTCGCGCAGCACCCGCCCGAAGGCTTCCTGGTCGTCCGGCACCTTCTCGAGCTTGTCGAGCGTTCCTGCCGCGCGCTCCTCGATCCAGGGGCGCCACAGATCAACCATCTTGGCGGCCGACTCAGGCGGCTTGGCGCCCGTCAGGCGTTCGCGCACGAGCAGCGCCAGCGCGTCCTCGAGCGGCGCATCGCCCCGTTCAGTGATCTCGGCATAGCGGCCGTGGCCGTACTGGTCCTCCACCCGCGCGGTGAGGTTCTTGGCCATGCCCGGCATGCGATTGGCACCGAGCGCCTCGATGCGCGCGCGCTCCACCGCCTCGAACACCGGCCGCGCCGGGCCCGACTTCGGCATCAGTCGCGCATGCAGCCGCTTGTCGTGGCAGGCGGCCGTCAGTGCCAGGCTGTCCGCCCAGCCACGCACCACCGCGATTTCCTGCGCCGAAGGCACGCGCGAGGGCTCCGGCAGCTGCACGAGCTTGTCTTCCAGCTGCGGCTTGCCCGGCGCGTACGTAACCTGCACTTCGCTGTCGCCCGCGATGGCGCGCACGGCGAGTCCCAGCACGCGCTTGAACGGCTCGGCCGGTGGCTCTTTGCGGTTCTGTGAGGAGCTGTTGGGAGGTGCCATGCTGCGGGCGTCACTTCATCCGGGAAAGGCTGCCGGCAGGTGCGGCCGGCAGCCCTGCTGGCATCACGCCAGTGCCACGTTCACCGCGCTCTCGGGCAATTCCTCGCCGAAGCAGCGCTGGTAGAATTCGGCGACCAGCGGCCGCTCGAGTTCGTCGCACTTGTTGACGAAGGTGGCACGGAAGGCGAAGCCGATATCACCGAAAATCTCGGCATTCTCGGCCCAGGTGATCACGGTACGGGGGCTCATCACCGTCGAAAGGTCGCCGTTGATGAACGCCGAGCGCGTCAGGTCTGCAACGCGCACCATGTTGGAGATCTGCTTCCGCTTGGCCTCGCTCTTCTGGAAGCTCTTCGCCTTCGAGAGAACGATCTTCACCTCGATGTCGTGCGGCAGGTAATTGAGCGTGGCAACGATCGACCAGCGGTCCATCTGGCCCTGGTTGATCTGCTGCGTGCCGTGATAGAGGCCGGAGGTATCACCGAGGCCGATCGTGTTCGTGGTGGCGAACAGCCGGAAGCAGGGATGCGGCCGGATCACCTTCGATTGGTCGAGCAGCGTCAGTTTTCCCGAAACCTCGAGCACGCGCTGGATCACGAACATCACGTCCGGGCGCCCTGCGTCATATTCGTCGAAGCACAGCGCGGTGTTGGTCTGCAGAGCCCACGGCAGGATGCCCTCGCGGAACTCCGTCACCTGCTTGCCGTCCTTCAGCACGATCGCGTCCTTGCCGACGAGATCGATGCGCGACACGTGGCTGTCGAGGTTGACGCGCACGCACGGCCAGTTGAGCCGTGCAGCCACCTGCTCCACGTGGGACGACTTGCCCGTGCCGTGATAGCCCTGGATCATCACGCGGCGGTTGTGCTTGAAGCCGGCGAGGATCGCCAGCGTCACTTCCCGCGCGAAGACGTAGTCCGGGTCGAAATCGGGAACGTAGTCGTTGGGTTTCGAGTAGGCCGGCACTTCAAGATCGGTGTCGATGCCGAAAACTTCGCGCACGGACACTTTCTTGTCCGGCATGCCGGGCACGCCGGCTTGGGCTTGGGCAGGCATAGCGTCCTTTTTCCGGGATTTTGCAGGGAGCTGGACGTTCGAAGCCCGCCCCCGCGTCACTGCGTGTGGTCCTTAGAGAAGTAGGGCCGGCGTTACACCAACCCAGCCTGTTTCAGATAGTTATAGGCTTGGATGATTTCGCGCAACTTGTCCTCCGAGCGCGTATCGCCGCCGTTGAGGTCCGGGTGGTGCAGCTTCACCTGCTCCTTGAAGCGCGCCTTGATCATCTCGCGCGTCGCCGTAACCTCAAGATTGAGCGTATCCAATGCCTTGCGCTCGAGCGGCTTCAGCGCGCGGCGCCCGCTCTCGGGCTGCGCCGGTTTATTCGATCGCCAGGCAAAGAAGTCGTGCGGATCGTTCACACGCGGCCCGCTGCCCTCCGGCGCTGCGCCACTCGGGGCACGCGTGCCATGCGCCCAGGCGTTGGCGCCGGTTTTCCAGGTCGGGCGGTGGCCGATCACGCTTTCCTTCTGGAAGGCGGTCACCTCGTCGTTGCTCCAGCCTTCGAAATAGTTGTACGAGGCGTTGAACTCGCGCACGTGGTCGATGCAAAACATATAGTACTGCCCGTCGAGGCCGCGATGCCGGGGTGCGCGATGCTGCCCGGGGTTCTTGCACCCCTTCCAATCGCACGGAGGCAGCGTCTCGGAGGGGGCCTTCGCCTCGTCCCGCCGTACGCGCACACCGTCGAAATATTTTGAATCGAGCTTCATGACCTGCCGAGTATGGGCGCACTCAACCGCGTGCACAAGAGAACCGCCCCGTCTCCGTGACAACAAATTCCCCCCGCGACGCGAACGCCGCACTTGCCGGCATGTCGCACCGTTCGCTGCTTGCCGTCCTGCGCTCTTTTTGTGCTTGCCCCTTGATCTTGTCGCACCACTCTGCAATGCCTCCGCATCCTGCAATTGCTAGGAAAGCCTGTAATGGGTTTCGATACTGCTAACCGCAGCCGCAATGTCACTGCCGTCCTCGGTCCCACCAATACCGGCAAGACCCATCTGGCGATCGAGCGCATGCTCGGTCACGAGAGCGGCCTCATCGGCTTGCCGCTGCGGCTGCTTGCGCGAGAGGTTTACGACAAGATCTCTCAACGCGTCGGCGCCGACAGGGTTGCGCTGATCACGGGCGAGGAGAAGATCAAGCCCGACAGCGCGCGCTACTACGTGTGCACGGTCGAAGCCATGCCGCGTGAGGCCAATGTCGATTTCCTCGCCATCGACGAGGTGCAGCTGTGCGCCGACCCAGAGCGTGGCCATGTCTTTACCGACAGGCTGCTTCACGTTCGTGGCAATCAGGAGACGCTTCTGCTTGGCGCGCAGACCATGCGCGAGGCGATTTCTGATCTCATCCCCGGCGCCAACTTCATCTCGCGCCCGCGCCTTTCCAAGCTCACCTACGCTGGCGAGAAGAAGATCACGCGCCTTCCCCCGCGCTCGGCGGTGGTCGCCTTTTCTGCTTCCGAAGTCTATGCGATCGCAGAGCTTATCCGCCGCCAGCGCGGCGGCGCCGCCGTTGTCCTCGGCGCGCTCAGCCCTCGTACACGTAATGCCCAGGTTGCTCTTTATCAATCTGGCGATGTCGATTTCCTCGTCGCCACCGATGCCATCGGCATGGGCCTCAACCTCGACGTCGATCATGTCGCCTTCGCCGGCATCCGCAAGTTCGATGGCCAGGTGCATCGCCAGCTGACAGCTGGCGAGCTTGCCCAGATTGCAGGCCGCGCCGGACGCCACATGAACGATGGCACCTTCGGCGTGACGGGCGGCGTGCCGCCCCTCGACCCTGATCTCATCGAGCGGCTCGAAACGCACGCCTTCGAAAACGTGAAGTCCTTGCAGTGGCGCGCCCGCGACCTCGACTTCCGCACCCTCGATGCCCTGCGCGACAGCCTCCGACAGGTGCCCCGGGAGCAGCGCCTCACCCGTGCCCGCATGGCCGACGACGTCACCGCCCTCGAGAACCTCAGCCACGATCGCGAAGTCGTGGACCTGGCCACCAACCCCGCCGCCGTAAGCCGCCTGTGGGACGTCTGCCAGATCCCCGACTACCGCAAGATCTCCCAGCAGAACCATGCCGAGCTTGCCGGTACCCTCTACAAGTTCCTCATGACCGGTGAGGAGCGCATTCCCGAAGACTGGTTCGCCAAGCAGGTCGCCTTCTCCGAGCGCACGGATGGCGACATCGACACCTTGTCCAACCGCATCGCTCACATTCGCACCTGGACCTTCGTCTCCAACCGTGCCGAGTGGCTGGCCAATCCGTCTCATTGGCAGGAGCGCACGCGTGCCATCGAGGACGCGCTTTCCGATGCTCTGCACGAACGCCTCACGCAGCGCTTCGTCGACCGCCGCACTTCCGCACTCATGCGCGGGCTCAAGGAAAAGGACGAGATGACGGCCGAAATCGGCGAGGATGGCCGCATCGAGGTCGAGAAGCACTATGTCGGCCGCCTCAAGGGCTTCCGCTTCTTCCCCGACACCGAGGCAGAAGGCATTCACGGCAAGGCCATGCGCTCGGCCGCCCAGCACGTCGTCACGCGCGAACTCGGCATGCGCGTGCGCCGCGTCGTCTCGGCCAAGCCCGATGCCTTCAAGCTCACCCGCAAGGGCACCATTGTCTGGCGCGACGAAGAAATCGGCCGGCTGGAGGCGGGCGAAGATCCGCTCAAGCCCCTCGTCAGCGTCATCGCCGACGAATACCTGCAGGCACCCGAGAAGGAAAAGGTTCAGGAACGGCTCGCCACCTGGGTCACGGAGACCATCGCGGAGCGCCTCAAGCCGCTGGTGGAGATTTCCAACGCCACTGACATCCAGGGGCTGGCACGCGGCATCGCCTTCCGCCTGAAAGAGGGCTTCGGCGCCTTGTCCCGCGATAGCGTCGCCGAGGAGGTGCGCTCCCTTGATCAGCCCGCCCGCGCCCAGCTGCGCAAGTACGGCGTGCGCTTCGGTGCCTTCAACATCTACTTCCCCTTGCTCCTCAAGCCCGCCTCCGCCGATCTCGCCTGCAGCCTCTGGCTGTTGAAGAACAAGGCGGCCGCAGGGTTGGAGGGCGATGATGCGCCCCTGCCCGAGCCGCCGCGTGCAGGCCTGACATCCACCCTGGTGGACCCAAAGATTCCCGAGGCCTTCTACCGTGTCGCCGGCTTCCACGTTTGCGGGCCCCGCGCCGTGCGCATGGACATGCTGGAGCGCCTCGCCGATCTGATCCGGCCGCTGATGGCCTGGCGTAAGCCGCAAGGGGAGGGGACTGAGGCAGCCGTGCCGCCCAAGGGCTCCACGGGTGACGGTGGCTTCACCGCCATTCCCGAAATGATGTCGATCCTCGGCTGCTCGGCCGCGGAGCTCGGCAATGTATTGAAGTCTCTTGGTTTCTGGCTCGACCGTCGCCTCGTGAAGCCCGAGACCGCGCCCGCGCCGAAGCCCGAGGCGGCCTCACCCTCTGATGCGTCCTCTGCGCAAGCCGCGGCGCCAGCCAGCGAGCCCCAAGCGCCCGTCGAGCCGCCCGTCGAGGCGCCTGTCGAGCCGTCCGTCGGGCCGCCCGTCGAACCATCGGCCGAGGCAGCAGCGCCGCCAACACAGGAAGCCCCTGTCCAGGCTGCGGAAACCGTTTCGCCGCCCGCCGCTGAAGCCGTCGCAGCCGAACCCGCGGAGCCCGCGGCAGCGGCAGCCGCCACTGCGCCCGCCACCGAGGCTGCAGCGGAGAGCAAGGCCGAGGACAAGCCGGAAGAGAAGTGGATCGAGATCTGGCGGCCGCGTCGCCGCGGGGCGCACTTCGAGCGCCGCGAGGGGCGTGAAGGCCGTGAGGGCCGTGAAGGCAAGCCCGGCGAACGCCACGGCCGCCGTCATCAGCACCACCGCGGCCGTCCTCCCCATAAGGATCAGCAGCGCCCGGCGGACGCGCAGGTCACCGCCGCGGCTGCCCCCGGCGAGGCTGCTGCCGCGCCGGTTGCCGACCAGCAGCCTCCCCGCCAGGACCGGCCCGATCAGCGCCGTGACCACCGCCGCCACCAGGGCCAGCGTCACGAGCAGGGCCAGCGTCACGAGAAGGGCGGCAAGCCGTTCGATCGCAACGCCGATGCCCGTCGTGGAGAAGGCAAGGGTGGCCGTCCCAACCAGCGCTTCGACCGCGATCGCAAGCGCGATGATCGCCCGCGCACCGTCATGCAGGCAGGCCCGCCGAAAGGCTCCGGCGTTGACCCCGATTCGCCCTTCGCCGCCTTGTCGCGCCTGAAGGCACAGATGGAAAAGAGCAACTCCAAGTAAGGCGAGGCAGCCGTGGCCCAGGGCGAGGAGCGCGAGGATCGGGCCCAACCCGGCACGCAGCGCCTCGACAAGTGGCTGTGGTTCGCCCGCGTCCTCAAAAGCCGCACGCAGTCGGCAGCGGCCGTGTCCGAGGGGCGGGTGCGCATCAACCGCGTGCGTGCCGGCAAGCCGTCCCAGCTCATCAAGCCAGGTGACGTCCTCACCATCGCTCTGCGCGAAAAGGTGCTTGTGCTCAAAATGATCGATCCGGGCGTCCGCCGTGGCCCTCCCGCCGAGGCACGCACGCTCTATGAAGACCTTACGCCGCCTCCGGCGCCATCGCCCCAATATCAAAGCCAGTCACACGGACAGCGCGACTCTGGCGCCGGCAGGCCCAGCAAGCGCGACCGTCGACTAATTGACCGACTGAGGGGAAGCGATTGAGGCATAAGCCTTTGCGGCAGGCCGCAGCAGCAGGTGCGTCAGTACATGCGGCTTGCAGTCGATGCCCAACGTATGGCAACAGGTGCCAGGAAAGGCGCCTCGAGCAAAGCCACCGCCAGGATCCCGCATGACCTACGTCGTCAACGACAACTGCATCAAGTGCAAGTTCACCGATTGCGTTGAAGTCTGCCCCGTTGATTGCTTCTACGAGGGCGAGAACATGCTGGTCATCCACCCGGATGAGTGCATCGACTGCGGTGTTTGCGAGCCCGAGTGTCCGGTGGAGGCCATCAAGCCAGATACGGAGCCCAATCTCGAGCAGTGGCTGCAAGTCAACCGCGAGTATTCCGAGAAGTGGCCCAACATCACTTCCAAGAAAGAGCCGCCGGCCGACGCGGACGACTTCCGCGACAAGCCCGGAAAATTCGAGAAATACTTCTCGTCGGAGCCGGGCGCCGGCGATTGATTGCTTGGGTCTACACAAAGGGCGCAGCGTAAGCTGCGCCTTTATCGCTTTTACCGAACTTGGCTAAAGTTAACCCCGGCTCCCGAAGGCCCGTTTAAGCATGGGCGTCACGATTGTGTCTTTCGGGATACCCAGACCCTTCAAAATGCGTGAAGTTTGTGTTATAGGTCTTTGCATGGTGGTGGTGTGAACGAGTTTCCAAGCTGAGACCCCGCTCTGACATGCGGTTTCGCTGCGCACAACCGGCCAGGGCCGGTCGATGGAGAATTGCAGCGCAGTGGTGCTCCAACCAAGCCATTAGACGGCTCGTGCCCGGACATCAGTCCGGCAGGCACGGGAAGGCATGAACTCTGGGGGACGGAGACAGTAGTCGGCCGCCCGCGCTTCTGCGCGTTGGGCCGGGTGCATACATGACGTGTGCGGAAGCGGGAATACAACCGTTAGTAATAGTGAGATATCGGACATGGCACGCAACAAGACCTCGGCCAAAAGCGCGGAGAAGAAGGTGGCAGTGAAGAAACCACAAGCGAAACCTGTCCCTGTCCGTGCCGCCTCGCCCGCCAAGACCGCTCCTGCAACGGCCGCGAAAGCAAAGCCGGCGCCCACTCAGAAAGTTCCCGCCCCGAAAGTTTCCGCAAAGGCCGCTGTCCCTGTGAAATCCGAAGCCAAGAAGCCCGTCGCCCCGGCCCTCAAGAAGCCGGAGAAGGTCGCCGTGGAGAAGCCCCTGGCCGAGAAGGCGTCAGTCGAGAAGGTGCCAGTCGAGAAGATGCCAGTCGCGAAGGCGCCCGCTGCCGCCGCTGCTCATGCCGCGCCAAAAGCGCCTGCTGCCGCGCCGAAAGCGGCGCCCGCCGCGGTCGCCAAGCCGGCGCAGCCGCCCGCTGCCGGCAAGGCAGCTGTCGCCAAGGCTCCTCCGGCCCCTGCCCAGGCAAAGCCTGTCGCCGCTGCGCCGCAGAAGGTGGCCGTGGCACCGAAGGCAGCCGTTCCCAAGGCACCCGTTCCGAAAGCTCCGGTCGCTGCCGCAGCCATGAAGGCTGCACCGCAGCCGGCCGCTCGGGCCATGCCCGCTTCCGCCAAGCCGCAGGCGCAAACCATCAGCGCTCCGGCAGCTTCTGCGCCTGCCGCCAAGGCACCTGCCGCGGCCCAGGCTCAACCGCCGAATGCCGCTGCAGCCGCCGCAAGCGCTGCCGCCGCCGCCGCCAAGAAGAACGTCAACGCGCGTCACGGCTTCAAGACCAACGAGTGGATCGTCTATCCCGCGCACGGCGTCGGCCGCATCGTGGCGATCGAGGAGCAGGAGATCGCCGGTCTTTCTCTCGAGCTGTTCGTGATCACGTTCGAGAAGGACAAGATGACCCTGCGCGTGCCCACCGGCAAATCGCAGAGCGTTGGCATGCGCAAGCTCGCCGAGGAAGCCACCGTCAAGAAGGCGATGGAAACCCTCAAGGGCAAGGCGCGCGTCAAGCGCACCATGTGGAGCCGCCGTGCACAGGAGTACGAGGCGAAGATCAACTCCGGCGACCTCATCGCCATCGCCGAGGTTGTGCGCGATCTCTATCGCTCCGAAAGCCAGCCCGAGCAGTCCTACTCCGAGCGTCAGCTCTACGAGGCCGCGCTTGATCGCATGGCCCGCGAGATCGCTGCAGTCGAAAAGCTCGACGAGCGCGGTGCCGTCCAGCGCATCACCGACATCCTGTCGAAGAGCGCCAAGGGCCGTCGCATTGCCGCGGAAGAGGCGGCCGAAGCCGAGATCAAGGCAGCCTGAGTCTGCCCCGTCTCTGACTGATGCAACTCATTTCACGAGTAAGCTGCCCGGCCCACCAGCCGGGCAGTTTGTTTTTTTGGGCGCCATCGCATCCTACGGCCGCCGCTTGCGCTCGCCATCACCCAGCACCTCGACATCCCCCACGATGGCAAGATCGACGAACGGTGCGCCGCCACGCTCTTCCACATAGCCGCGCACGCGCACCCTTTGCCCAGTCGCGATGCCCGTCTCGTCTCCGCCCCCGCGCCTGGCCTTGACACCGCTGTCCTTCGTCCGCCCGGCCCGGGGCAGGAACACACGCAGCGCCAGCCGCGACCTGCTGCTGAACGCGATGCGCTCACCGCCCCGCGTCCGCTCCACCTTCGCCACCTCGCCTTCGATGATCTGCAGGCTTCCGCGCATCTGCAGCAGCGCGTCCGGCTCGGCCGCATCGCGCACGCGGTACGCAGCCTCCGCCCACAGGCCCACGCCGCGTGATCGCGCCTCGGCTTCCAGCGCCAGAAGTTCCCGCGCGCAGGCCCGGTTTTGCGAACTCGGCAGCACCCGCGCCAGGCCCTGTCTCAACAGATGCCCCTGCAGCCATTGCCGCTCTCCCTCCGCCTCAGTGCGCTGGACGTAGACGTGCGCCACCTGCCGCCCATAACGGTCGCTCTGCGCACCGCCGAAGGCAAGCTCGACATTGCGCCCGAGCGCGATCGCCTCCAGCTCCGCGCGCGCCGCCACCGCGCTCGGCCATTTCTCGCGCACAGCACCCACGTCTTCCGCTCGCGGCGCGACGACGCCCGCCAGCCGCACGACGCTTCCATCGTGCAGCCTCAGGGTTTCGCCGTCGATGACGTGGGAGACGGTGGCGGAAGGGCCGGGCTTCAGCGTTTCACACGCCCCCGCACCGCCGCTCGGCAGCAATAAGCACAAAACGAAAAGCGCCCGCACCAGCAAACTCTTCAAGCAGCAACTCTGCTGCTGAGCTTAGCTGACGGGGCGCGCTTGAAAAGCCCCAGCCGAAGCCGGGACGGAGTGGGCTCAGAAGCCCATGCCCTCGAACTTCTTCTTGAAGCGCGACAGACGGCCGCCGCGGTCCATCAGCTGGCGGTCGCCGCCGGTCCAGGCGGGATGCGTCTTGGGGTCGATGTCGAGGGCCAGCGTATCGCCCTCCTTGCCGTACGTGGAGTACGTCTCGAACTCGCTGCCGTCCGTCATCACGACCTTGATGCGGTGGTAGTGCGGATGGAAATCTGCGTCTTTGTTCATGGCGTTATCTCGCGCGGAAACGTGAAGGGCATGCGCCCCGAACAGCCGGCCCAGCTCTGCGATTTGGGTGGAGTTGGCGCCCTTTTAGCGGAACAGGCTGGAAAGGACAAGCAAGCTTCTGGGCCTTCGGCGCCCGATCTCTCGCCTGCGGCGTTGAATTCCCTTCCGCCCTCAAGTACCCATCCCCAGCTTCCCTGTGCGCTAGCCCATGCCCTTGGGCAAGGTCCGCCAAGATCAAGGCTGCCTGTGACGTCCCTAGATAACCCATCACCCCCTGGCGAGGACCAGCCCGCCGACCGCATTGCCGATAAGGGCAGGCGCACGCTCGCCCCGCTCCTGGGCCTGCGCGTCTATCTCATGCGCCACCCCGCCATGGTGGCGATCGCGCTCACGTCCCTCGTCGTCTCTGCCGGCGCCATGCTCAGCGTGCCCTTGGCCGTGCGCAGCATGATCGACTTCGGCTTTGCCCGCGACGACCGCACCATCGACCTCTACTTCGGGGCCCTCATCGCCATAGGTTCCGTGCTTGCCGTCTCCAGCGCCTTGCGCATGTACGCCGTCAATTGGCTGGGCGAGCGCGTGGTGGCGGATTTGCGCGCCGAGGTGTTCGCCCACGTGGCGCGCCTGGGCCCGTCCTTCTTCGATCGCACCCACTCGGGTGACGTCATGAGCCGCCTCGTCGCCGACACAACGCAGATCAAGTCGGCCGCCGGCAGTTCTCTCAGCCAGGCGCTGCGCAACACCATCATGCTGGTCGGCGCCCTGTCGCTGATGTTCGTGACGAGCCTCACGCTGTCGCTGCTGGCGCTTGCCGCCATCCCCGCCATCGTCTTCCCGCTCATGGCCTATGGCCGATCGGTCAGCCGCCTCTCGCGCAAGGCGCAGGATCGCCTGGCCGAAGCCTCGGCTTTTGCGGCCGACAACCTCTCAGCCGTCCGCGCCATGCACGCCTTCGGTCAGGAGCCGCGCGTGGCGGCGCGCTTCGGCGATGCCGTCGAGAAGGCGTTCGAAGCCGCCCGCACGCGTCTCGCCGCCCGTGGCGGTCTCACCGCCGTCGCCGTCTTCCTGGTCGTCGGCAGCGTCGTCTCCATCCTTTGGTTCGGCGCCCACATGGTGGTCACGGGCGCCATGACCGGCGGCACGCTGGGCCAGTTCATCCTTTATGCCGTCTTCGCCGGAGGCGCAGTTGCCGAGTTGTCCGAGGTTTGGGGTGAGCTGGCGCAGGCCTCAGGCTCCGCCGAACGCCTGATGGAACTTCGCGCGATCAAGCCCGAGATCGTCGAGCCGGCCGTTCCCCGGCCCCTGCCGAGCCCCCCTCTCGGCACGATTACCTTCGAGGACGTCCGCTTCGCCTATCCCACCCGGCCCGCAGAGCGCTCGCTCAACGGCGTGTCCTTCCGCGTGGCTCCGGGTGAGACTGTCGCCGTCGTCGGCCCCTCCGGCGCCGGCAAGAGCACCTTGTTCAACTTGATCCTCCGCTTCTACGACGCACAGTCCGGCCGCATCCTCCTCGATGGCGTCCCGGTGCGTGAGGCATCCCTGTCGGATCTGCGCGCCCGCATCGCCCTGGTCCCGCAGGAAACCGCGCTCTTCGACGACACCGTCGCCGAGAACATCCGCTATGGGCGGCCCGATGCAACGGATGAGGAAATCCGCAAGGCCGCTGAAGCGGCCCAGGCGCTCGCCTTCATCGAGGCGCTTCCCGAGGGCTTCGCCACGCGTCTCGGCGAGCGCGGCCTGACCCTCTCGGGCGGCCAGCGCCAGCGTATCGCCATCGCCCGCGCCGTCCTCCGCGACGCACCCATCCTGCTTCTCGACGAAGCCACCAGCGCACTCGATGCCGAGAGCGAGGTTGCAGTGCAGCATGCGCTTGAAAGGGTCATGGCCTCGCGTACCACCCTCGTCATCGCGCACCGCCTCGCCACCGTACAGAAGGCCGACCGCATTCTGGTCATGGACAAGGGCACGATCGTCGAGGAAGGCCGCCACGCCGATCTCATCCGTCACGGTGGCCTCTATCGGCGCCTTGCGGAGCTGCAGTTCGCTGTCGATCACGTCGCCTGAGCCTCGCTGGCCCAGATCTCCGCGCTGTCTCGAGACCAATGTGTCTGCCCGGCATCACTGCCCGTGCCCCCCAACGCGGGACGCATTGTTCGGCCTTTTCATTCTTGCCCATTTGCTGCAGCCTCACGCCGCTGGTGTCATAGGCTTCTGAAATCACCCTGATTCTCCCGAACGGACATGGAAACAGGCGTGCTCAGGGCGTGCGAAAGGCCAGAGCCAGCTGGCCAATGAAGCGGGGGGCGAACGGCATGACAGGCACGGCGTCGCTGCACACGTCATTGCGGGCGGGCTTCTTCATCGCCGCCGCCGCGATGTCCCTTTCCGCCGCCACGTCCCCAGCCAGCGCGCAGGATGCCTGGCCCAAGTTCCCCGGCTCCTCCTACACCGGTAGCGGCGACCCCACCGACCGCCAGTTCATCCGCGAGTGGGAGGCCACGCCGCCCAAGGGTTTCCCAACCCTCAGCCAAGCCAACATCACCGCCACCAAGGCCGCCATCAAGCGCTACGAGGACATCGCCAGGAATGGCGGCTGGGGCGAACTGCCCAACGTAAAGCTGTCCAACGGCAGCAATCATCAGGCCGTCGCCATTCTGCGCGACCGGCTGTTCCAGTCCGGCGATCTGCAGGAGCGCGACAACTCCTTCAACTTCGACTACTACGTCGAGAAGGCCGTGAAGCGTTTCCAGGCCTCCAACGGCCTGCCGCCCACCGGTGTCGTCGACGCCAACACGGTCGCCGCGCTCAACGTTTCAGCCGATGCCCGCCTCAAACAGCTGAAGGCGAACCTAACGCGCATGCAGGAGCTGCTGCGCACCGCGCCGAAGAAATACGTTCTCGTCAACATTCCCGCGGCCCAGATCGAGGCCATCGAGAACGGTAAGGTCGCCTCGCGCCATGCCGGTGTTGTCGGCAAGCCCGATCGTCCCACGCCCATTCTCACCTCTGCCATCCACGAATTGAATTTCAATGCCGTCTGGCATCTTCCGCCCACCGTCATCACCCAGGACTTGATCCCCAAGGGCCAGGAAATGCAGCGACGCGGCCAAAGCGTGCTCACCAAGTTCCACATCGAGGCCTATGGTGCCGACGGTAAGAAGCTCGCGCCCGAAAAGGTCAACTGGGACTCCTCCAGCGTCCGCGGCTTGAGCTTCAAACAGCAACCCGGGCCCGACAATCCTCTGGGCTTCGTGAAGATCAATTTCCACAACGCCCACTCCGTTTACATGCACGACACGCCGTCCCAGTCGCTGTTCGGGCGTAACTTCCGCGCCGCCAGTTCCGGCTGCGTGCGCGTCCATGGCATCGACCAGCTTGCCGCCTGGCTGGTGGCCGAGCAGGGTTGGAACCAGGAGCACGTCCTGCACATGAAGCAGTCGGGCGAGCGCCGCGACGTGAAGCTCAAGAAGCCCGTGCCGCTCTATTTCGCCTACATCACCGCCTGGGCGACCGAGGATGGCGTCATCCACTTCCGGCGCGACCTCTACAACAAGGACAAGGTCGGCACCGCCGTGGCCTCCTATTGAGGCCGGAATGCCACCGGACGCCATTGGTGGCGAAATTCACACCGACGTGAGCCGGTTTTTGATCTGGCACAATTTCCAGCCCGCCCTGAGACGCAATTGTACGAGCGACTTGAAGCCTTTGGGCGCCGTCCCGCGCAATCCAGCCCCCCTCCAGGTGGCCCTGGCATACCGGATGCGACAATGCGCGGAAGCGTTCAAAAGTTGCGGTCTCGTCTAGATTTATTCCAATGTGACGGCCGGCGGCAGCACGGCTGAGAGCTTCAGAGGGACGCGAGGGTCAGCTATGGATTATTCGAAGGTCTTCGCCGAGGCCCTTGAAGAGCTCAAGCGTGAAGGCCGCTATCGCGTCTTCGCCGACATCCGGCGCGAGCGGGGCCGCTTCCCCGCTGCCCAGCATTACACCACCGACGGCACCCGCCCCATCACCGTGTGGTGCTCGAACGACTATCTCTGCATGGGCCAGCATCCCGTCGTCATCGCTGCCATGCACGAGGCCCTCGACATTGCCGGCGCCGGCTCCGGTGGCACGCGCAATATTTCCGGCACCAGCCACTATCACGTCGAGCTTGAGCACGAGATTGCCGATCTGCACGGCAAGGAGGCGGCACTCCTTTTCACGTCCGCCTACGTCGCCAACGACACCACGCTTGCAACGCTGCAGAAGCTGCTGCCCGGCAGCATCATCTTCTCGGACGCCAAGAACCACGCATCCATGATCGCCGGCATTCGCAACGGCGCCGGCCGCAAGGTCATCTGGGCCAACAATGACCTTGCCGATCTGGAGGCCAAGCTCGCGGCCGCGCCGGCTGAGGCGCCCAAGATCATCGCCTTCGAGTCCGTCTATTCCATGGACGGCCTCATCTCGCCCATCGGCGCCATCTGCGATCTCGCCAAGAAATACAACGCCCTCACCTATCTCGACGAGGTGCACGCCGTCGGCCTCTATGGTCCCCGCGGTGGCGGCATCGCCGAGCGTGACGGCGTCATGCACCGCGTCGATATCATCAACGGCACGCTCGCCAAGGGCTTTGGCACCATGGGCGGTTACATCGCCGCCGACCGCAACCTGTGCGACGCCATCCGCTCCTACGCCCCGGGCTTCATCTTCACCACCTCGCTCGCCCCCGCCGTTGCTGCCGGCGCAACCGCCAGCATTCGCCATCTCAAGGTCTCCAACGTCGAACGCGTGCGCCAGCAGGATCGCGTGCGCATGCTGAAGCGCGAGATGCGTGAGGCGGGCCTCCCCGTCATGGAGAACCCGAGCCACATCGTGCCGCTCCTCGTCGGCGATCCCGTCCTGACCAAGAAGATCACCGACGCGCTGCTGGAGCGCTTCGCCATCTACGTGCAGCCGATCAACTATCCAACGGTGCCGCGCGGCACCGAGCGCCTGCGCATCACGCCCACGCCGCATCATTCCGATGCGGACGTCGCTCATCTCGTCTCTGCCTTGAAGACGCTGTGGCGCGAGTTGGGCCTGCCGTTCGAGCGCGAGGCGCTCGCAGCCGAGTAGCCGCAGACGAGAAGAAGAAGGCCGCCCCGTGCGCCGAGGCGGCCTCAGCCCTTCAAGTTCGTCCTGCCATCAGGCCTTGGGCCGCGTTTCCTCGAACGCGGGAACGGCCGCTGCGAAGCGGTCCAGCCAGGCGACGAGCTTGGGGTGTCCCGCGCGCCATTTTCCTTCGTGCCGGAAGTCCAGGTAGCCCAGCGCGCACGACAGCGTCACGTGCCCATAGTTGGGGCTCGCGCCCCACGCAGGCGGGTTCTTTTCCAGTTGCGCGAGCCCGCGGTCGATCTTCCCTTGCTGCCGCTCCAGCCACGGCGCGTGCCACTTCTCTTCCGGACGGAACCGCTTTTCGTAGACGAGCAGCAGCGCCGCATCGAGGATGCCATCGGCGAGCGCGCCCAGCACAAGTGCCTCGAAGCGCTCCTTGCCCGACGCTGGAAACAGCTGCGGCGCTCCGGCCTGCGTATCGAGATACTCGCAGATCACCTTGCTGTCGAAGATCGCCATGCCGTCATCGGTGATGAGCGTCGGGATCTTGGCCAGCGGATTGAGCGTGTTGATGTCCTTGTTGTCGGGAATGTTCGTGTCGATGGGCACGTACTCGATACGGCTTTTCAGCCCCTTCATCGCAATCGTCATATTGACCTTGCGGACGTAGGGCGACAGCGGGCTCCACAGCAGTTTCATGACGAAGGCACCTCGTTGGCTGATCAAACCGAGAGTGTGCCCGCGCTCCCGCGCACCTTCAATGGAAACCGGCGAACAGCACCATAGCCGTTGCCGCTCGGTCGCCTGTCACGGCCGCGCGCATCCCTGTGCAAAGCTTATCGCTGTACGAAGCTTATCGCCGTGCGAAGAGTTCTGTGGAAAAGGAGGCCAGCCTGTACTCCAGCGCCTGATGCCCTCTGGTCGCTGAACGGGCTTCCCCGCGTCACCCGCAAGCCAGCCTCCATGCGCGAGAACCTAGCTCCAACTTGCGCCGGATGCTCGCGCGAATTTGGTCTCGATTTGTGCCTGGGGAAATCGTGAGCGGTGTCGCCGCGCAGCGTGTTCAGCCCGCCACCACGGGCTTCAGCGAATCCACCAGCAGCCGCACCTGCATGTCCTGGTCTTTGATCTCGAGCTGCGCTGCGAACCAGTCATGCACGAGCTGGCAGACCTTGCCTGGTGGCGCCTGCGCCAGCGCGCGCTCGTTGGTGAAGAGTTGGAGATCTTCTTGCGTCCACCCGCGCTGCTGCGTGAGCTCTGCCGCCAGCGCCTCGTAGTCCTCGCGCTTGGGGGCCGGGTAGGCACGCGGCGTCTTGCGCCCGTCGGCAATCGCGTCGTAGATCGCCGACATCTGCGCCTGCAGGCCAGGCACCTGCGGTGAACCTTGCAGCATCGTCACGATCATCGGGCTCGCCTCGCCGCGTGCGATGAACTCGAAGCAGGCGGCATCGCTCGTCTTGCGCAGTTGCACGAGGTTTTCGAAAAAGCTGTTCGCAATCAGCTTCAGCCGCGGAATGCTAGCCGAAAGCGCATTGGTGAGCTGCTGCCGCCTCAGTGTCACGAGAGCCTGCGCCATCTGCTGGGCAACTTCCGCCGGCGCAGCCTTCTTCGCGTTGAGGTCCACCACCTGCGCGATGCGGGCCTCATACCAGTCCGGGAACTCGCGCTTCACGATCCGCCAGACGGATGCCTGCTGCAGGTTCGCGTCGATCTCCTGTGCCGTCCCTTCCAGCCCTTTGAAAGGCGGAACGTCGAGCCCCTTGCGCTCGGTGATGATCGTCGCCTTCTGCGGCTCGCTGCCCTTTCCTCCGCCGCTGAACAGCGCCGTGATGTGCGCGCGATAGGGATAGGCGAAGTATCCCGCCCCGCCGATCACCGCCAGGATGAGGGCGATGCCCACCACGCGGCGCAGCACCTTGCTGCCGGGCTCGAAATCGTCGGCCTCGTCGTCGTCGAACTCGCGATAGTCGCGCTCGGCGCGCGGCGTCGTCTCTTGCGCCGGCCCGCGATGGACAGGCGCGGCGGCAGCCTGCGCGCGCTGCGGATCGAGGCCCGGCTGGAAGCCTGGTCGGCTCTGCCCGCCGAATTGGGGCTGCGCGCTGCCCTGAACGGCCGCGCGTGGGTCGAAGCGCGTCCTTTGTTGCGGCGCCTGCATCTGCGGCCCGCCGCGCTCGCCTGGCTGCGCTGCTGCCTGCATGGGGCGCTGCTGGCGCTGCTGGGGGGCCTGCCCCATCCCTGCTGCGGGCTGCGCGGGCGCTGCCGCCGGCGCCG
>JBDHTJ010000046.1:0-31326 GCA_039808585.1 Hyphomicrobiaceae bacterium
GCTCCGAGATCAACGAGGCGAAGAAGATCCTGGCAACCGAAGCCACCGCGCTTCTGCACGGCCGCGACAAGGCGGAAGCCGCAGCCCGCACCGCCGAGGAGACCTTCGAGAAGGGCGAGACCAGCGAGGGCCTGCCCACCGTCGAGATCCCCGCGGCGGAGTTGGCCGCCGGCATCGGCGTTCTCGCCGCCTTCGTGAAAGCCGGCCTCGTCAAGTCGAACAGCGAGGCGCGGCGTCAGGTGCAGGGCGGCGGCCTTCGCGTCAACGACGCCGCCATTGCCGACGACAAGGCGGTGCTCGGCACCGGCACATTGGTCGACGGCCACATCAAGCTCTCCCTCGGCAAGAAGCGCCACGTGCTGTTGAAGCCGGTGTAGGGACGCGGTGGCGAGAGCAGCATGCTAATCCACATGACGCGCAGCGAGCTGCAGCCGGGTGACCTCATTGCGCCCGGCAACTGGGGGGCCGTGATCCGCCAGCAGGGCGAAGCACACGGTGCATGGCTGCGCGAGTGCGTTCTTGAGGGAATTCGCGAGTTGGAATTTCCGAGCAAGCCCTCCCGAATGGCCACAGCTTTCGCTTTCGTGGATCTCGCCAGCGCGCTGTGGTGGTGGCGGCATGAACGACAGAAGGATTTTATCTATGAGGTCGAGGTCGTTGATGGGGCTGCGGCCTCTCACATTGGCGACCTGCTTGGTGTGCAAATGGTCCCTGCGGTCGATGTTTCACCTGAGGCAGCTGCTCGTCGCTATTGGTCGCGCGGAACGCCGCACTTCAATACGCCCGACGGCGTTTTTATCGACGAACTGGTGACGCTATCGCCGCTTAAAGTGGTTGGGCGACTTCCAGTTTTTGGATGACGTTGCGCTCGTGAAACCGCGGCGCTCCCAATTGTTGTTAGAATTTCCACCGCTTCCGCTCACGGGTGATCAGCGGACTTGGGGGTTGCACTGCCAACGACCTATGAGGAGTCGGATGCAAATGAGCGCTTCCCCTGCTTTGCACTCAATCGCGTTTCCGGCGGCAGCAAGTGCTCACCCTGACGATGATGAAGCCCGCCACCCCCCACCCCGCCGCCTACATCAGCCCGCGCATCTTCGCGAGGTGGCCGAGCTTCTGCTCCGGTCGTGCGCCCATCACGCGCAGGATCTCCGCCGCGGCGAAGGCCCCGAGCCGGCCGCAGGCCTCCAGTGGCCTGCCGTGCGCCAGGCCGTAAAGGAAGCCCGCCGCGTAGAGTTCGCCCGCACCGGTGGCATCGACGACCTTCTCGACCCGTTCGATCGGCAGGTTCACGGCAGTGCCCTGTGACAGTATGACGGAACCCTTCTCGCTGCGCGTCACCACCGCGATCTCGGCATCATCCCCCAGTTGCCGCATTGCCTCGTCGAGGCTCTGCGTATCGTAGAGGGCCTTGATCTCTGCCTCGTTGGCGAAAAGCACCCCGATGCCCGACTTCATCAGCTGCAGGAAATCGGCGCGGTGCCGCTTCACGCACAAGGTATCAGAGAGCGACATGGCAAAGCGGCGCCCGGCGGCGTTGGCAACGGTGAGCGCCCGCTGCAGGGCCGCCTTCGCCTCGGGCCGGTCCATCATGAAGCCTTCGGCGAACACGATCTTCGCCTGTCCCAGCAGCGCCGGCTCGATGAGCCCCCGCTCGATCTCGGCGCTGCAGCCGAGGAAGGTGAGCATGGTGCGCTTCCCGTCCGGCGTGACGAGGATCAGCGAATGCGCCGTCTCCTTGCCCGCGACCGTCGTCGGCAGCGTCGGGAAGGAGACGCCGGCGCTGCGAATGTCGTGCCGGAAGATGCGGCCGTATTCATCCTCGGCAACACGGCCGATGAAAGCGGCCTTGCCGCCGAGGTAAGCGACGCCGACGGCCGTGTTTGTCGCGCCGCCGCCGGCCACTTCCATGCCCGGCCGCAGCTTGGCGACCAGGGCGCGGATCTGCGCCGAGGTCTGCATCAGCGTCATGTGCCCCTTGGGGCCCGGAAGGTCTTTGAGAAAGGATTCTTCACATCGCCGCACGACGTCGACGATGGCGTTGCCGATGGCAAGGACGTCGAACTGCGCTGCGGGCATTGCTGCATCTCCCCGCGCGGGCCGGCGTGTGGCCGCCCGCGGCGATCCACTCAAGCGTACGTCGACAGAGAGCCGAGGCTAGCTGAAATACCGCTGATCGTCCATTTTGCTGCCCGACAAGGCTTACGCGAGGCTTAACTCGCGCTCGCAGCATCGAGCCGCGCGATGGCGTCCGCCGGCAGGGCAAGGCGCGTGGCGGCCACGAGATCGGCCAGTTGCGCGAGGTTCGTGGCGCTCGCGATGGGAGCCGTAACGCTGGGCCGCGCGATGAGCCAGGCGAGCGCCACTTGCGCCGCGTTGGCGCGGCACTGCGCGGCCACCTCGTCGAGCGCCTTCAGGATGCGCAGGCCCCGCGGTTCGAGGTATTTCTGCATGCCGCCGCCGCGTGCGCTCTTCCCGAAATCGGCGGCTGAACGGTATTTGCCTGTCAGGAAGCCCGACGCCAGCGAGTAGTACGGGATGACGGCGATCTTCTCCCGCAGCACCAAGGGTTCGAGGTCCGTCTCGTAGCCCGCGCGATCGTAGAGATTGTAGTGCGGCTGCAGGCATTCGTAGCGCGGCAGCTTTTTCGCCGCCGATACCTCGAGCGCGTGCGCCAGGCGCGCGCCCGTGTAATTCGACGCGCCGATCGCCCGCACTTTACCAGAAGCGACGAGCGCCTCGTAGGCTGCCAGCGTCTCCTCCAGCGGCGTGTCGGGATCATCCTTGTGTGACTGGTAGAGATCGATGTGATCGGTCTTGAGCCGCTTCAGCGACCCCTCCACCGACTTCATGATGTGCGCGCGCGAAAGGCCCTTGCCGCCAGGTCCCATGTCCCAGCCGACTTTCGTCGCCAACACCACCTTGCCGCGCTTGCCTGACTTCGCCAGCCAGCTGCCGATAATGCTCTCGGATTCGCCCCCTGAGTGCCCGGGAACCCAGCGCGAGTAGGCATCGGCGGTATCGATGGCATTGAGCCCCGCATCCACGAATGCATCGAGGATGCGATGGCTCGTCGGCTCATCCGCGGTCCACCCGAAGACATTGCCACCCAGCATCAAAGGCGCGATGGAAAGACCCGAATTGCCGATTGCACGCATGGTCATGGGAAAAACCCTTCAGGATGGACGCGACGCTTGGGTGCGCTGAGGCGCCGGTGCCTCCACGAGAAGCGACACAAGTTTCCGCACCATTGGCAAGACCACCAGCAGCGTCGGGAACGCAATCGCCCACGACCAGGCCCATGCCGCCAGCCAGAGCCGCATCAGGTTGCTGGGCAGGCCCACATTGAGCACGGTCGTGATTGCCGAGACGATGGCCGTCATGAAGATGGACAGGAAAAGCGGCAGCATGATCGCATTGTAGGAAGCGGGCAGCTTCTTGCGGCTGCCTGCGTCGAGCTGTTTTTGCAAGTGAGTTTCCCCCGTGGCGCGTTTCGACGTCTTGCGCCGATAGGGGAGCATTTACCGCGCAACGAGCCCGGCCAGCAAGCCCGGCCAACAAGCCCGGCCTGGCCCCTTGCCCGCCCGGGCTTGCCGTCTCTTCACACGAGCTTCCAGTCCAGTGTGATCTCGGCTTTCAAGAGTTTCGAGATCGGGCATCCGGCCTTGGCACCTTCCGCGATCTCCTTGAACTTCTCCTGCGTGATGCCGGGCACGCTTGCTTCAAGCGTCAGGTCCGACCGGGTCACCTTGAATCCCGGGTTGTCCTGCTCGAGGGAGATGGCGGCCGTCGTGTGGATGCGCGTGGGCGTGAAGCCTGCCGTCGAAAGCCCGAAGGCGAGCGCCATGGAGAAGCAGCCCGCGTGCGCTGCCGCGATCAGTTCCTCCGGGTTGGTGCCCTTCACATCGCCGAAGCGCGTGTTGAAGCCATAGGGCGTCCCCGTCATGACGCCGCTCTGCGTGGTGAGCGTGCCCTTGCCTTCCTTGCCGGTGCCCTGCCATTCCGCGCTGGCCGTGCGCTTGATTGCCATGTGCGTCTCTCCGTGCTTGTGCCTGATGGGAGAGAGCTTAGCGGCAGATGCCGCCTCTACAACTGGCAATTGCTAAACTTTGCGCGAGCAGGGATGCCCCAACCGTGAGCTGCAGTGGTTCAGGCCGCTTGCGTCACGCGCTGCACGGCCTCGACGATCTCGCCTACGACCTCGTGCACGAGATGTTCGTCATCCCCCTCTGCCATCACGCGGATAACAGGCTCGGTTCCCGACGGCCGGATCACAAGACGACCGCGCGTGCCCAGTCGCTTGCGGCCGTGATCGATCGCAAGCCGCACCGTATCCGTCTCCAGTGGCTTGCCGTCCTTGTAGGTCACGTTGCGCAAGAGCTGCGGCAGCGGATCGAAGCGCTTGCACACCTCGCTCACGGGCTTGCCTGTGCCGATGACCACCGAAAGCACCTGCAGCGCCGAGACGAGGCCGTCACCGGTGGTGGTAAAATCGGACAGCACGATATGGCCTGACTGCTCGCCCCCGACGTTGTAGCCATGCTTGCGCATGTGATCGACGACGTACCTGTCGCCCACGGCCGTGCGCGCCAGTGACAGCCCCAGATCCTTCAGATAGTGCTCCAGGCCCAGGTTGGACATGACGGTCGCGACAATGCCGCCAGCCGCGAGCTTCCCGCGCCGGTGCCAGCTCTCCGCGATCACGGCCATGATCTGGTCGCCATCGACGATGCAGCCCTTCTCGTCCACGATCACCACGCGATCGGCATCGCCGTCGAGGGCGATGCCGATGTCGGCGCGCAGCTCCCGCACCTTTGCGCACAGCGCTTCCGGCGCCGTCGAGCCGCACTTGAGGTTGATGTTGCGGCCATCCGGCTCCACACCGATCTTGATCACTTCCGCGCCAAGTTCCCACAGCGCGTTCGGCGCCACTTGGTAGCCCGCTCCGTTGGCGCAATCGATCACGACGCGCAGGTCATTGAGGCGGATGTTGCGCGGCAGCGTGCGCTTGGCGAACTCGATGTAGCGTTCCTGCGCACTTTCGATCCGCTTGGCGCGCCCGATGCGGTCTGCACTTACGAGAAGTTCGCTCGACGGCTTCTCCATCAGATCCTCGATCTGATGCTCCATCTCGTCGGAAAGCTTGTAGCCGTCGGGATCGAAGAACTTGATGCCGTTGTCGTTGTAGGGATTGTGCGAGGCAGAGATCATGACCCCCAGGTCGGCCCTGAGCGAGCGCGTGAGCATCGCCACGGCCGGCGTCGGCATCGGGCCGAGAAGGAACACGTCCATGCCCACGGCCGTGAATCCGGACATCAGCGCGCTCTCGATCATGTAGCCGGAAAGCCGCGTGTCCTTGCCGATGACGACCCGGTGCCGCCTCTCACTGTTCGAGAAAAGGCGTCCTGCCGCCATGCCGACCTTGAGCGCCACCTCGGAAGTCATCGGCGCCGTGTTCGCAAGCCCGCGAATGCCATCGGTGCCGAAGTACCTGCGCGCCATGATGTCCTCACGTCGTCTCCCGCGCGAGCGCGGGCTTGGTTCCGAATGTAAACGCACAGGCCCGCCGAGCAGCGATTGTGATTGTGCGGTCCTAGCAAGACGGCAGTGTGCGCCATGGCATGGAAGACCTGCAAGCGAGCGCCAGCCGCCCGCGTTGCAGTCACCATCAAAAGCTGTGAGCGATTCTTACACGCTCTGGCGCACCGCCGCGACGGCAACCGGCGGAAAAGATGCGGGTTCTCCACACCGACCCGCAGTGGTTGCGCGTGCAGGAGGGCGGCAATCCGGGGCCACGCGAACATCCCTTGGCACCATTTACTTAACATGTTAATGAATGTGCCGGGTCTCGCTCCGGAACACGAAATGCGAAAGTCGGCACAAAGCCCCATGCGGCCACTGCAGAACTCGCTGCCCCTGCGCCTGCTGCAGGCGCGCGAGGTCGTGATGGAGCGTTTTCGCCCGCACCTGCAGGCCAACGGCCTCACCGAGCAGCAGTGGCGCGTGCTCCGTGCACTCTCGGAAGTCGGCGAAAGCGAGGTGACGGCACTGGCCGACATGATCTGTATCCTTCCGCCTTCGCTCTCCCGCATCCTCCCTGATCTGGAGGCCCGCACTCTCATCACCCGGCGCCGCGCCCAGGGCGACAAGCGCGCCAGCGTCGTAAGCCTCACGCGTGAAGGCCAGGCGCTTTTCGAAACCATGTCCAAGAGGTCGGAAGCGATCTATCGCGATATCGAGACGGCGCTCGAAACGGCCGGCTGCCCGGGCATTCTTGCCGATCTCGCGCGCCTCATCGAAGCACTGCAACGCCATCCAGCGGCGCCCACGGAAAGCGCCGGCAAACCCAACAATAAGCTTGCCAAAGTTTGAGGAGCAGACGCATGGCCAAGGACAATGCATCCTTCAAGTCCAACATGCAGCGTCTCGAGCCGCTGCTCGCCAAGCTGGCTGCAAATCCCATCCGACACGTCATCGGCGGCGAGAGCGTTGCGGGCGGTGATACCTTCGAAACCCGCTCTCCCACGGACAAATCGATGATCGCGAAGGTCGCCTGCGGCACCCCGGGTGATATCGAGAGGGCGGCTGCCGCAGCGAAGAAGGCTTTCAGGGCCTGGGCCAACTGGGACCCTGACAAGCGCCGCGCCTTGCTCCACAAGATCGCCGACGTCATCGAGAAGAACGCCGATGACATCGCCGTGCTGGAGAGCTGGGACACGGGCCAGCCCTACCGCTTCATGTCGAAGGCCGCTATCCGCGGGGCAGAGAACTTTCGCTTCTTTGCCGACCGCGCCCCTGCCGCGCGCGACGGGGTCAGCCTGCCCTCGCCGGATCACTGGAACATCACCACGCGCGTGCCCATCGGTCCCGTGGGTGTCATCACGCCCTGGAACACGCCGTTCATGCTCTCCACCTGGAAGATCGCACCGGCCTTGGCGGCGGGCTGCACCGTCGTGCACAAGCCGGCCGAGTGGTCGCCCGTGACGGCAGACCTTCTCGTGCGCCTGTGCCTCGAAGCGGGCCTGCCGGAGGGTGTACTCAACACGGTGCACGGGCTTGGCGAGGAGGCAGGCAAGGCGCTGACTGAGCATCCCGATATCAAGGCCATCAGCTTCGTCGGCGAAAGTGCCACGGGCTCCGCCATCATGCGCCAGGGATCGGAAACCTTGAAGCGCGTGCACTTCGAGCTCGGCGGCAAGAACCCCGTCATCGTCTTCGACGACGCGGATCTCGATCGCGCGCTCGATGCGGCCGTGTTCATGATCTATTCGCTCAACGGCGAGCGCTGCACCTCGTCCTCCCGCCTGCTCGTGCAGCAAGGCATCGCGCAGGAGTTCGCCCGCCGCGTTGCCGAGCGCGTGGGCCGGCTCAAGGTCGGCCACCCGCTCGATCCAGCAACGGAGGTCGGCCCACTCATCCACGAGCGCCATTGGAGAAAGGTGTGCTCCTATTTCGACGTCGCGAAAAAGGACGGCGCCACAATCGCAGCCGGCGGCTCCCCGCACGAAGGCCCCGGCGGTGGCTGGTACGTGAAGCCCACCCTGTTCACGGCGGCCAGCAATGACATGCGCATCGCTCAGGAGGAGATTTTCGGTCCCGTGCTCACGGTGATCCCCTTCAAGGACGAGACGCATGCACTGGAGATCGCCAACGCCGTCCGCTACGGCCTCACCGGCTATATCTGGACCAACGACGGCTCGCGCGCCCTGCGCATGGCAGACGGCCTCGAAGCCGGCATGATCTGGGTAAACTCGGAAAACGTGCGCCATCTGCCCACGCCGTTCGGAGGCGTGAAGGCCTCCGGCATCGGCCGCGACGGGGGCGACTACTCGTTCGACTTCTACATGGAAACCAAGCTCGTGAGCCTCGCCAAAGGGACACACAAGATCCCGAAGCTCGGCTGACACCGTGGAACCACAGCAATAAGAGGGGGAAGCACCCATGCCCGTGCCGAAGCACATATTCAATCCCGCGTTCAACATCGTGCGCTGCAGCCACGTCGGGCTCACCGTCACCGACCTCGACCGGTCGCGCGCGTACTACGAGACGATGTTCGGCCTGGTCGTCAGCAAGGCGACCGCCGACACCGTCTACCTGCGGGCGCTGGAGGAGCGCCAGCACCACTCCCTCGTGCTGCGCAAGGGAGCCCGGCCCGAGGCGCACTTTCTCGGCTTCAAGGTGGGCGATGAGGAGGATCTCGAGAAGGCGCTGCACTTCTTCAAGGCGAAGGGCCTCGAGGCCCGCTTCGTCGAGCGGGAGCATCAAGGACGCACGCTTCTCGCCATCGATCCCTGGGGCCTGCCGATCGAGCTTTACGCAAAGATGGAAAAGGCAGAGCTGTTGCTGCAGAAGTACGGCAATTATCACGGCGTGCAGCCCATGCGCCTTGATCATTTCAACATCTTCGCGCCCGACGTCCAGGGCGCGCTCGAGTTCTATGCGAGCCTCGGCTTCCGTCTTACGGAATACGCCGAGGAGGACGGCCCCGGTGGCCGCATTGCCGCCGGCTGGATGCACCGCAAGGGCAACGTGCACGACCTGGCCTTCACCAATGGCCCGGGCCCGCGGCTTCACCATTTCGCCTACTGGGCGCCGACTGCGCTCAACATCATTCACCTCTGTGATGTCATGGCGACCACCGGATACCTTGCGAACCTCGAGCGCGGTCCCGGCCGCCACGGCATTTCCAATGCATTCTTCCTCTACATCCGTGATCCCGACGGCCATCGCACCGAGATCTATACCAGCGACTATCAGACCATGGATCACGATCACGAGCCGATCCGCTGGTCCCTGCGCGACCCGCGCCGGCAGACCTTGTGGGGCCAACCCGCGCCGAAAAGCTGGTTCGAGGAAGGCTCGGCATTCACCGGTTGCGAGCAGCGCCCAGCGCTCTTCAAGGCCGACGTGATCATAGCCAACTGATACGCGAGCTTTCCGTGCGCCTGGCAGTGCCCCTTGCAGCCCTTGTGCTCGCCTCAGCTGCGTGGGCGCAGTCGCCCGTGACGCAGCCGCAGCGGCCCGGCGCTCCGAAACTCGACGTGGATTTCGAGGCGACGCCAGCCGCGGTCGTGAACGGCATGCTCGATATCGCCAATGTCGGCCGCGACGACATCGTCATGGACCTCGGCTGCGGCGAGGGCGACATCTCCAACGCCGCCGCCAGGTTGAAAGGTGCGCGTGCCATCTGCGTCGAACTCGATCCCGAGCGCATCGCCAAAGCCCGCGAGAAGGCGAGGCAGCAGGGCGTTGCGGAGCGGATCACGTTCATCGAGGGCGATCTTTTCAAGGCCGATCTCACGCCCGCCACCGTGATCACGCTGTTCCTGTGGGACACCATCAACCTGCGCCTGCGTCCAAAGCTGCTCGACCTGAAGGCCGGCACGCGCATCGTCTCGCATGCCCATGACATGGGTGACTGGCGCCCCGACAAAACCGAGTGGCACAACCGACGCTCGAAGGATGGCCCGAGTGCCGTGCATCTCTGGATCGTTCCGGCGAAGGTTGCAGGCCGCTGGCAGCTGCGCCTGGGGGGAGAGGAATTCGAGGTTTCCCTCGCGCAGCGCTATCAGATGCTGTCCGGCACCGTGAACGGCCCCCGCGGCGCGGGCGCCATCCGCAATGGACGCGTGCGCGGGGAAGAGATGAGCTTTACCTTCGTCCGCGCCGGCAAGATGGTGAGCATCGCCGGCAGGCTGGCAAGCGACACCATCATCGCGGACGCGGGGTCTCCTGCTTTCGAGATGCGGCGTCTCGCAGCCAAACCCTGAAGGGTTACACCTTAGGCTATCGGCTTGGGATGCACGAATGGCCATGGAGAGCTTTCGCTGCCCTGCGCCACCTCCACCTCGATCAGCACCGGCACCTTCGACTTGAAGGCCTTGGCGAGCACCGGTCGCAGGGCCTCGGGCGACCCCACGCGATGACCCACGACGCCGAATGCCTTGGCGAGATCCATGAAGTCGGGGTTGCGCAGCGCCGAACCGATCAGCCTGTTGCCGAAGCCGAGTTTCTGGTCGCGCATCACGTTGCCGTATGATGTGTTGTTGAAGAGCAGAACAACTACCGGCAGATCATACTGCACGGCCGTCGCAAGCTCCTGCACGGCGAACATGAAACCACCATCGCCCGTCACCGCCAGAACGGGTTTGTCGCGGTTCGCGGCCTTGACGCCGAGCGAGGTGGGGAAGCCGAAGCCCAGCGTCCCCTGGTAGCCCTCCGAGACATAGGTGCGAGGCTTGCGCACATCGAACGCGAAGTAAGAGGCAAAGCCCATCTGCGACAGCTCCGGCACGAAGAAACCATCGTCCGGCAGAACCTCGCGGATAACCTCGAGATAAGCCACCTGCGGCTGTACGCCCGCGTATTCGGCCGGCACAGCCTTCTTAACGGCAGCGATGTGCGCGCGTATTGCCTTGCGTTCCGCGGCCGAGCGCGAATTGCGTCCGCGCATGCTTTTCACGGCCGCTAGAAGCGCCCGGGTTCCCGTTGTCGCATCTGCCACGATCGGCACGTCGGCATGGAGACGGCGCATCTCGGCCGGGTCGATGTCGATGCGCACCAGCTTGCGCCCGCATGGCACGCGGTCGTGCATCGTCATCATACCGGTCCAGCGCATTGTCGGCATCTCGAGACGCGTTCCGATGCCGATGATCACGTCGGTTTCGGGCCAGAGCTTGTAGGCGGCGTAGCTGGAGATGCCGAGCGCCTCGGTTTCGGCAACGATGCCCCGTCCGCCGCGAAAGGCAGCCACGGGCGCATCGAGTTCTTCGGCAAGCGCGAGCACCGCCTCGGCCGCATCCTGTGCGCCAGACCCTGTCATGATCACGGGATGTTTCGCATCCAGCAGCAAGCGCGCGGCAGCTTCCACTTCCGTCTGCGACGGTGCCGGCATGGGCACGGGCTGCGCACCGGGCAACGGCTCCACCATGCCCGACTGCCGCATCACGTCCCATGCCATCTCGATCACCACCGGCCCTGGCCGGCCCGAAAGCATCTGCCGGAACGCCTCGTTGACCAGGGCAGGGGCGTCGGCTGCCCGTTCGATCCGCACACCCCACTTGCTGAAGGGCTTCAATGCGCCGAGCTGATCGGTAAGCTCATGCAGATGTCCGCGCCCGCGGCCCAGGAATTGCGAAGGCACTTGCCCCGTGATGCAAAGGACCGGCGTCGACGTGCCGAAGGCGGTGCACAACGCTGCCGTCGTGTTCAGCACCCCGGGTCCCGGCACCACGGCGAACACGCCCGGCTGCCCCGTGGACCGCGCATGCCCGAACGCCATGTAACCGCAGGCCTGCTCGTGCCGCGCTCCGTACGTGCGGATCTTGTCACTGCGCTGCTGCAGGGCGTCGAAAAGCGGGTAGAGCTGTGCACCGGGAAGACCGTAGACCGTATCGATCCCGTTGGCGATCAACGCTTCGACGATCGCCATGCCGCCCGTCATCGCGACGGCGCGAGATTTCGACTTGGATTTCATGCACTCCCCCTAGGGACCAGGCCAATGCACGAGGTGTAGCGCGCCAAAGGCTCAGGCTCCAGGCGGGTGAGGCGCAGCGTGCAGTTTTGCCGCTGCCAGCCGCACCAGGAACTGCGTCCTGAACGCAGTCACAAGCCCAGCTTGCTTTTCAGCACATCGTTCACGGCCTGCGGATTGGCCTTGCCCCCGGTGGCCTTCATGACCTGCCCGACGAACCACCCGAGCATCGTCGGTTTCGCCTTCACGGCCTCTACCTTGTCCGGATTAGCAGCGATCACGGCATCTACGGCCGCCTCGATGGCGCCTGTATCTGTCACCTGCTTCAGGCCGCGCTTCTCCACGATCTCGGCCGGGTCGCCACCCTCGCCCCACACGATCTCGAACACGTCCTTGGCGATCTTTCCCGAGATGGCATTGGAGGCGATGAGATCGAGGATGGCGCCCAGCTGCGCCGCCGATACGGGGCTCTCGCCGATCGACAGGCCTTCCTTGTTGAGGCGCCCGAACAGCTCGTTGATCACCCAGTTCGCGGCGATCTTACCGTCGCGCCCCTTGGCCACGGCTTCGAAAAATTCCGCGCTCTCGCGTTCCGCCACGAGCACGGCGGCGTCGTAGGCGGAAAGCTTGTAGGTCTCGATGAAGCGCGCCTTCTTCTCGTCCGGCAGCTCCGGCAAAGCCTTCTGCAGCCTTTGCACGTAAGTCTCTGTGAGTTCCAGGGGCAGCAGGTCCGGATCGGGGAAGTAGCGATAGTCGTGCGCCTCCTCTTTCGAGCGCATGGAACGCGTCTCGCCCTTGGCGCTGTCGAAAAGGCGCGTCTCCTGGTCGATGCTGCGGCCGTCTTCCAGGATGTCGATCTGACGGCGCGCCTCCACCTCCACGGCCTGGCCGATGAAGCGAATGGAGTTCACGTTCTTGATCTCGCATCGCGTGCCGAGCGGCTCGCCCGGCCGGCGCACCGACACGTTCACGTCCGCGCGCAGGTTGCCCTTCTCCATGTCGCCGTCGCAGGTGCCGAGATAGCGCAGGATCGTGCGCAGCTTCGACACGTACGCCTGTGCCTGCTTGGCAGAGCGCATGTCGGGCTTCGACACGATCTCCATCAGCGCCACGCCGGACCGGTTGAGGTCGATGTAGGTGAAGTCCGGGTGCTGGTCGTGAAGAGACTTGCCCGCGTCCTGCTCCAGATGCAGCCGCTCGATGCCGACGGCAAAACTTTCCCCGTCCGCGTCGACTTCCACCACGCCTTCGCCGACCACCGGCTGCTTGTACTGGGAGATCTGGTATCCCTGCGGCAGGTCCGGGTAGAAGTAGTTCTTGCGGTCGAACACCGACACGAGGTTGATTTTCGCCCTCAGCCCGAGGCCTGTGCGCACGGCCTGGGCGACGCACTCACTGTTGATCACCGGCAGCATGCCGGGCATGGCCGCATCCACCAGCGAGACGTGCGTATTGGGGGCCGCCCCGAAGGCCGTGGAGGAGCCGGAGAACAGCTTCGCCTTCGAGGCCACCTGGGCATGCACCTCCATGCCGATGATAACCTCCCAGTCGCCCGTCGCGCCCGAGATGAGGTTGCTGGCTTTGGCCGAGGATTTCGGGCCCTTGGCAGATTTCTGGCTCATTGCATTCGCCTGGATTGGAAGGGAATTGCGCTCTTGCTAGAGCAGAAATGCGCCCGAGGGAAGGGTTTCGCCCCGGCTCCTTCGCAAGCCCTACAGCCGCAGCACCCGCAGCCAGCGGGCAACGTCCAGGAGGCTCATAGCGGCTGCCGCGACATAGGTGAAGGCCGCAGCCCGCAGGATGCTGCGTGCCGCTGGCAAGTCCTCGTCCTGTACGAAGCGGCCGGCCTTCAGCATCGGCAGAGCACGCCGGAAACTCGCATCGAATTCCACGGGCAGCGTGACGGCGTGCATCAGCACCGTGAACCCGAACAGCAGCACGCCCATCGCCACCTCGATGACCAGGATGTGCGGGGATTTGGCGAGCGCCATCACGATCGGCGCGGCCAGCATCACGATCGCCGCCACCTTCTCCATCTGCAGCGCCTGCTTGGCGAGCCGCGTCCGCGCTGCCAGCGGCGGGTATCCGGTCGCATCCTGCATCGCGTGGCCTGCCTCATGCGCCGCTATAACCACCGCCGAAAGCGAGCGGCCGTTGAAGTTCTCGGGGGTTAGCCGGATCACTTTCGCTTCCGGATCGTAGTGATCACCGATCTTGCTCTCTTCCACCTTCACGTGGCCGAGCTTCATCTGGTCGAGCACATGCCGGGCGAACTCGCCGCCCGTGCCCGGGAAATCAGAGCGCTCGAGGGAATGCGCCTTGATCACCCGCCGCACCCACATCTGCGGCAACATCGCGAGGCTCATCACCAGCGCCAGAATGATGATCACGGCGGCCAATGCCGGGTCTCCCTTTCATGGATGGACTTGGGCCGCATATATAGCAACGCCGCGGAGCAAGCTCCACGGCGTTCGAACGTCTTCCGGAACAGGGGTGTGGCTCAGTTGAAGTGGTAGCTGAGCCGCGCCGTGATGGCGTTGGTCGTGATGTCGCTGCCGATCACCGGCAGCCGTATCGGATCGCAGAGCGGGCTTGCAAAAGCCTCGCACGCGTCCCGCACTCATCCAGAAGATTGGAGGGAAACTGGCCGATTCGCATAGTCCGGGCCACTCATGACTTCAGCCTGGTAACAGCTGGTCAGCCCGGGCGGACCTGCCCTTTGCCGCGGACTATGTATTTGAACGTCGTCAACTGCTCCACACCAACGGGACCGCGGGCATGCAACCGGCCCGTTGCGATGCCGATTTCCGCACCCATGCCGAATTCGCCGCCATCGGCAAACTGCGTCGATGCGTTGTGGAGAACAATGGCGCTGTCGACCCGGGCGAGGAAGCGCTCCGCAACGGCTGCATCCTGCGCCACGATGCAATCGGTGTGCTGCGAGCCGTACTGGCGGATGTGCGCCATTGCCCCGTCCACCCCCTCCACGACCTTCACCGCGATGATGGCATCGAGATACTCGGTGCACCAGTCGGCCTCGGTGGCGGGCTTCACGCGCTGATCGGCAGTCTGGGCGGCGGCATCGCCGCGCACCTCGCAGCCGGCATCAGCGAGCGCTCCAACAAGTGCGCCGAGGGTGTGCGCCGGCGCATGGGCATCGACGAGTAGCGTCTCCGTCGCGCCGCACACCCCCGTACGCCGCAATTTGGCGTTGAGCACGATCGCTTTTGCCATGTCGAGATCGGCGCTTGCATCGATGTAGGTGTGGCAGAGGCCTTCGAGGTGCGCGAACACGGGCACGCGCGCTTCCGCCTGCACCCGTGCCACCAGCCCCTTCCCGCCGCGGGGAACGATCACGTCGATGGAGCCGTCGAGGCCCTGCAGCATCATGCCCACCGCGTCGCGGCTCGTTGTCGGCACCAGCTGCACCGCCGCCTCAGGCAGTCCGGCTCTCTGCAGCCCGGACACCAGGCAGGCATGGATTGCCCGACTGGACAAATGGCTGTCGGACCCGCCCCGCAGGATGGCCGCATTGCCGGCTTTGAGGCACAAGCCGCCCGCATCAGCCGTCACGTTCGGACGGCTCTCGTAAATGATGCCCACAACGCCCAGCGGCACCCGCACGCGGCTGATGGAAAGTCCGTTCGGCCGGTCCCACTGCGCCATCACGCTGCCGACGGGATCGGCGAGTGCTGCAATCTCTTCCAACCCGCGCGCGATGCCATCGATGCGCGCCTGCGTCAGGGTGAGGCGGTCGAGGAACGCAGCGGTGGTGCCTGCAGCCTTGGCGGCGGTGACATCCTCAGCATTCGCCGCGAGGATCTCGCCCGTCCGGGCGCGCATGGCTTCGGCGGCGGCGACAAGCGCGGCATTCTTGGCTTGGCCGGGCGCGAGCGCCAACTCTGCCGTGGCCGCCCGGGCCGCCTGGCCGACGCGCCGCATAAGCGCTGCGATATCTGTCGTGTCTTGCGCCTTCAACCGCATGAGATTGCCTCTTGCGGCCGGCTTATCCCGCCGGCCCATTTCGGCGACTTATGCCGTGCGGATCGCCCAAACGCAAACCGGGCGCTGCGAAGAGCGCCCGGGCTTGTTCGATACCGGCAGAAGTCGCTCAGAAATCCTGCCAATCATCCAGTTCCTGGGAAGGCTTTGCCGCGACGGCAAGGTTGCCGCTGGCTGAAGCCACGGGACGCCCCGTGACAGGTCTTGCAGGGGCTGAATGCGCAGTGTGCGCCACGCCGCCCTGGCCCGTCTTGAAGTGACTGACGATCGTTGAAAGCGCTGCCGTCTTCTCCGAAAGTGACCGGCCTGCTGCCGTCGTTTCCTGCACCATGGCCGCGTTCTGCTGGGTCACCACGTCCATCTGGTTGATGGACGTATTGACCTCGCCAAGGCCGGTCGCCTCCTCACGCGCTGCCGTGGCGATGTCGGAGATGATGGATGTAATCGCGTTCACTTGCGACTGGATCTCCTGCAGCGACCTGCCTGTGTCTCCCACAAGTGCCACACCTTCTGCCACCTGCGCGGAAGATGCAGAGATCAGCCCCTTGATTTCCTTGGCGGCACTCGCGGACCGCTGCGCCAGTGCCCGCACCTCCGAGGCAACGACGGCGAATCCACGGCCGGAGTCGCCTGCACGTGCGGCTTCCACGCCGGCATTGAGTGCCAGCAGGTTGGTCTGGAAGGCGATCTCGTCGATGACGCCGATAATCTGGCTGATCTGCTGCGACGACTTTTCGATCCCACCCACGGCTTCGATCGCTTTGCGAACGACGGCCGCCGCCTTGTCTGCATTACCCTTGGTGTTGACGGCGAGGGTCTGTGCGTTTGACGCCCCTTCCGATGTCTTGCGCACGGTCGAGGTGATTTCATCGAGCGCGGCGGCCGTCTCCTCAAGGGTTGCGGCCTGCTGCTCGGTGCGATGCGCAAGATCCTCGGCCGCTGACGCGATCTGCTGCGTGCCGCCCGCGATCGTGTCCGCGTTCTGTGAAACCTGCAGTAACGCCTCGCGCAGGCGCTCAACTGTTTCGTTGAAATTAGCCTTCAGCCCCTGGAATTCCGGTGCCAGATCCGTGGCGATGCGCGCCGTCAGGTCCCCATCCGCCAGCGCGGCGAGAGCCTGGGTGAACGCCTCGATGGCGGCCTGCTGGTTCTCGGCGTGGCGGCGGTCTTCTGCTGCTTTCCTTTGCCGTTCAGCTTCTGCCGTTTCGGTCTGCCTGCGTGCTTCGGCCTCCATGGCCTGTTTCTCCAGGGCATCAGACTTGAACTTCTGGAACGCGCGCGCGAAGTCACCGATCTCGTCGCTCCGTTCCACGCCCTCGAAATGCGCGTTGAGGTTGCCAGCCGCAAGCTCAACCATGACGACGCGCATGCGGTTGAACATCATGATCACGGTGCGCTTCAGCGTGTAGGCACCAAGCGCGCCGATGAAAAGCGAGCCGATCGCAAGGATCGTGAGCAGCACCATATTCGTGCGCTCGAGATCCTTCTTCATGGTATGCGCCGTCGCTTGATGCGTCTTGTATGTGTCGGCAAGATTGTTGATCAGCGCATTCATGGCCTTGCGCGTCGTGCGGTTTGCATCGTTGTCGCCAAGCGCACGCGCCGCTGGAAGATCACCGGACTGCGCCAGGCGCACGATCTCGCGGCGCAAATGCGTGAATTGCTGGACCGACTTCTCGAGTTCGGCGATCTTTACATGCTCGCCGGCGATCGCGTTTTCTTTTCTCCAGCGGGCAACGATCTCATTCATTTTCACGAGATGCCGTTCGAGATTGTCGGCATAAGGCTTGGCCTCGGCCCACGTGCGCGACATATAAATGCCCCGCGATTCCATAACCACGGCATATGCCTGCGCGTTGATCTCAGTGAGGTTCACGGCACCCGCATTGGCGACGCCGAATGCGGCTTCCACTTGGCCGCTGCGCCACATCGAAAACCCAGTCGACGCGAAGCATGCGATGGGAATGATGCCCAGAAGCACCATGAAGCCGAACACGCGCTGCTTGAGCGAAAAGCTTCGGAAAAGACGGAAATACATGGCCCTGCAACCCCATATGCAGTGTGCTGATGTTTCTACCATATTGCGCTGACGGGGTTAAAAAGTGATTTCGGATCACCGCATTTGTGATTTATTTATAATATATAAGACAACAGATGAAACTGTTGATTCAGGCCACAATTAAAAATGAGCGCTCTTCAAGGCGCCCAGCGGATTGTACCGGCCTTGCGCACATCGAGGCCGCCCAGTTCCTGCGCGCGTTTGACGAAGGCGGGCGATGCGAGAAGCTTCAGGAAGGCCTGCATGGGCGCGCGATAGCTGTCGCGCTGGCGCACCAGCAGATCGAAGTGCTCGCGCACCAGCGGAACGAAATCGAGCCCGGCGCCCGTCGCGACGGCCCTCGTCGCAATGCCGCAATCGCCATGTCCGGCACGTATGGCTTGTGCAACATCTGGACCTGTCGGGGCAATGAGGCGTCCTTTCGACAGGGATTGTGGCAGACCGGCAGAATGCATGAGCGCTTCGAGAAGCTGCTGCGCTCCGGCGCCTTTTGGCCGGGCTACAAGGCGTGCCTTGCGCTGGGCCACATCCTGCAGCGACTGGAGGCCCAGCGGGTTGCCCTGCGCCACGAGCAGACCCTGCTCCCGCTCGGCGAAGCCGAAAAGCACTGCGTCATAGAGGGTGCTTTCGCGCGAGACGCGCTCGACGTTGGCGTCCTTGCAGGCGTCGTCGAGGGCGTGGAAATGAATTGCCGCTGCCACCACCTCGCCCTTGAGGAAGCGGCGGTAACCCTCCTCGCTGCCCTCGGGCAGGATGGCAAGACCGGCCTTGCTCTCGGCCAGCGCCCACTGCAGCAGCGGATCGTGGCTACCGCCAACGATGGGCGGCGGCTCTGCGGGGACGACCCCCTCGGGCCGGGCCATGCCTGCCAGCAGCCATCGGTCGAGGTCGGACCGCGGGAATAGCCATTTCCCCGTAACCTTCGTGCACGGCACAGCCTGCTCGGCGACGAGTTCGTAGAGCTTCCGCTCCTTGATCCGGAGGTAGGCCGCAGCCTCCGCCGTCGTCAGGAGCTCCAGACCCGTATTGGCTGCATATTTATGCATTTTTTCTTTCGTTTGACTTCAGCGGAAAAGACCACGAGATCTGCTCGAAAGCAAGGTGCAAGGTTGACGCTCAAGGTAGAAGGTTCGCGGTGGACGCGTTCGGCGGCTTGGAGCTGGTATTGATGGGCGATCCGGCGCTGCTGGCCATCGTCCGGCTGTCGCTCGTCGTCTCGCTTTCCGCCACGGTGCTTGCAGCGCTGGTCGGCTTGCCGCTCGGCGCGCTCCTGGCGCTTAAGGTTTTTCCGGGGCGTGAGGTCGCGATCGTGGCACTCAACGGTCTTATGGGCCTGCCGCCGGTTCTGGCCGGGCTGCTCATCTACATGCTGCTGTCGCGGTCGGGGCCGTTGGGCGCGCTTGGCCTGCTCTTCACGCCGAAGGCCATGATCATTGCGCAGGCTGTGCTGGTGACGCCCATCATTGCGGCGCTCTCCCGCCAAGTGATTGCCGACCTTTGGGTCGAGTACCGCGACGAACTCGTCGCTCTCGAGGCAGGCCCCGTGCGCGCTCTCTCGACGCTGCTCTGGGATGCCCGCTTCTCCCTTGCGACCATGCTGCTTGCTGGGTTCGGCAGGGCAGCGGCTGAAGTTGGCGCCGTCATGATGGTGGGCGGCAATATCGACGGCTTCACGCGCGTCATGACAACCGCGATCGCACTCGAGACATCCAAGGGCAATTTGCAGCTCGCCGTTGGGCTGGGCCTGGTGCTGCTCTTCATCATCGTCGGGGTCAACGCGCTCGCCTGGGGCGTGCGGGAGTGGTCGGAGCGCCATGCGGGCTGAGCGCAACCTGGTCGCCGTCTCTCAGGCATCCTTGGGCTGCAACAGCCCGGCGCCGTTCGTTGCCTTGCAAGAGGCAAGCGTCGCGAGGGGCGAGACGACGCTCATCGACCGGCTCACATTGACAGTGAGGGCTGGGGCCCCAACCCTTCTGGTTGGCCCGAATGGCGCAGGCAAAACAACGTTGCTGCGTTTGTGCATGGGCCTGATCGAGCCTGATGCCGGCGAGGTGCGATGTGCGCCCAATCTGCGCACGTCCTTCGTTTTCCAGAAGCCCGTCATGCTTCGCCGGACTGTTGCCGAGAATGTTGCCTTCGCGCGCAGCGCTGCCGGGCTCCCCGTGGCGCGGCGCGAGATCGCACACATGCTCTCCCTCGTCGGCCTTGAACACTTTGCAGACCGTCCGGCGCGCCGGCTGTCAGGCGGAGAGCAGCAGCGTCTCGCCATCGCGCGCGCGCTTGCCCGCGAACCTCGCCTGCTCTACCTGGACGAGCCGACGGCAAGCCTCGATCCGGCCGCCACCAAGTCGATCGAGGATGTTCTGCGCTCCATCGCCGATACCGGCGTCAAGGTGGTGATGGCCACCCACGATCTGGGTCAGGCCCGCAGGCTTGCGGGCGATGTCGTGTTCCTCGTGAAAGGCCGCCTTGTCGAGCACGTTGCCGGTTCCGTGTTCTTTTCGAGCCCCGCGACGCCCCAGGCGCGCACTTTCCTCCGGGGCGATCTCGTTCTCTGACTGAAACTTCCCTAGGAGCCCCTGATCATGCTGATGAGAGTGTTTGTCTTTGCATTCCTGGCAATGCTTGCGCCTTTGGCGCCCGTTTCCGCGCAGGAAAAATCCATCGTCGTCGCCTCGACCACCTCGACCGAGGATTCCGGGCTCTTCAAGCACATCCTTCCCCTCTTCAAGCAGAAGACGGGCATCGAAGTGAAAGTCATCGCGCAAGGAACCGGCCAGGCCTTGGAAACCGGCCGCCGTGGCGATGCGGATGTGGTGTTCGTGCACGCCAAGCCGCAGGAAGAGAAGTTCGTGGCCGATGGTTTCGGCGTGAAGCGCTTCGACGTGATGTACAACGACTTCGTCCTGATCGGCCCCAAGTCGGACCCTGCCGGTGTCAAAGGTGGCAAGGATGTTACGGTTACTTTGAAGGCCATCGCCGCCCGGCAGATCCCGTTCGTGTCGCGCGGCGACAAGAGCGGCACGCACGCAGCGGAATTGGCGCTCTGGAAGCAGGCTGGCCTCGATCCCGCCGGCAGCAAGCCGGCATGGTATCGAGAGATCGGCCAGGGCATGGGCGCCGCACTCAACACTGCAGCTGCCATGGGCGCCTACACGCTCTCCGATCGCGGCACCTGGATCTCCTTCAAGAACAAGGCCGACCTCGATGTCGCGACCGAGGGCGACAGCCGGCTCTTCAACCAGTACGGCATCATCCTGGTAAATCCGCAGAAGCATCCCGCCGTGAAGAAAGACCTGGGCCAGGCCTTCATCGACTGGGTGATCTCGGCGGAAGGTCAGAAGGCCATCAGCGACTACAAGATTGAAGGCCAACAGCTGTTCTTCCCCAACGCCGCGAAGGGTTCGTGAAGGCGTGAAGGGCTGCCGAAGGCGGTTCAACTCTCGTCGCGTTGATGCCGTGCCTGCGCGGCATAGGCTATGAGGAGCGCGTTCTTCTGGGTGCGTGTCAGGGCCTTGATCCGCGCTTCCTCACGTTGTGCCTCGGCCCGTCCTTCGCACGCGTTCTGATAGACGAGCCGCACGGGGCGTCGCGCCGCGGTGTAACGCGCGCCTCTCCCGCGTTCTCCGTTATGTTCCGCGATGCGCTTGTGTACATCGCGTGCAACGCCGGTGTAGAGCGTGCCGTCGGCGCAGGCGAGGATGTAGACCACATAGCGTGGACCGGCTGGCGCAGGACCATCTTCGCAAGTCGCTCCGCCCTCGGCTTTGTCCGGCATGCGCCCTTCAGTTTCCTTTTGCGCCTGACGCCTTGATCACAGGAGTCCACTTGGCCACCTCGGCGACGAGGTGCGCCTTGAGTGCTTCCGGCGTCGCCTTGTCGAGGCTGACTGGCTCTGTGCCAAGGTCAGCGAAGCGCTTGATCACCGTCTCGTCCTTCAGCCCTGCCTGCAAAGCCGAAACGAGCTTCGCGCGCACCTCCGCCGGCAAGCCCTTGGGCGCCCACATGGCGTGCCAGGCACTGGCCTCGAACCCCTTGATGCCAGATTCGTCGAGTGTCGGCAGGTCAGGCAGGACTTTCAAGCGCGCCAGCGTCGTGGCGGCATAGCCCTTGATCTTGCCCTCCTTGATCTGGTTCGTCGTGTTCGTGGTCTGGTCGCACATCATGTCGAATTGGCCACCGAGGAGATCGCTCATTGCGGGCCCCGTACCGCGATAGGCCAGCGCCGTCATCTCATTGCCGATCGCGTTCATCAGCAGAAGGGCACACAGGTGCGAGGCGGAGCCGATTCCGGCATGCCCGTAGGTGACGGCCTTGCCCTTGGCCTTGAGCCACGTAGTGAACTCGGCAATGTTCTTCGCCTCCATGCTCGGCTTGGCCACGAGTGTCATCGGTACGTCCGTGATGCGCCCGATGTGCTCGAAATCCTCGACCACGTTGTATTTGAGGTTTTCGTAAAGCGAAGGCGCGGTCGAGTGCGCAATGTGCCAGACCGCGATCGTGTAGCCGTCCGCGGGCGCCTTTGCGACGCGCGCCATGCCGATGGTTCCGCCTGCCCCGCCCACGTTCTCCACCACCACCTGCTGGCCGAGCGAGCGGCTCATGGATTCCGCCATGAGGCGCGCCACCGTGTCGGTAGGCCCGCCCGCAGCGGCCGGCACGATGAGGCTGATCGGACGCGTGGGATAGGTCTGCGCCTGCGCCAGCGAAGGCAAGAACAGCGTGAGCAATAGGGCCGCGCCAATGCGGAGGCTTCGTGCCAGCAACATCATCGTCTCCATGTACGTTCAGGAATTGATCTTCGCTGTGTGTTTCGGTGCCTGTGCAGCCGCACCTCTACTGCGCCATATGAAACGCTCAAGGAGTGGCAGCAGCCCCGCAGGGCTCAGGCGAATGACGAGGATGACGATCAAGCCGTAGATGAAGTAGTGCAGCCCCGGCAGCACCCCGCCCAGCTTCCCGCGCAGGATCTCGCCGAGCGGGACGAGGAGCAGGGCACCCAGCGCAGGCCCCCACGCCCGGCCCAGCCCACCGACCGTTGCGAACAGCACAATCTCGATGGTGATGACGGGCGAAACGAGAAGGTAGGGGTCTGCGAAAGTGAGATAGCGCACATAGACGGTGCCAACGATGGACGTCAGCGCCGCCGAGATCATCATTGCCAGCATCTTGTTGCGCAGCAGGCGCACGCCGATGGCCTGGGCCGCCTGCTCGTTGTCGCGAATGGAGCGCAGGTAGTAGCCTAGCGGCGAGCCGAGGATCCACACGTTGGCGAGAATGCAACCCGTAGACACCACCAGCATCGCCCAGAGCACGCCTTCGCCGCCGCCGAACTGGAACTCGGTGAGCTTTCCGGTGTCGCGTGGCAGGAACAGGCCAGAGGCTCCCCCCAGGAAATCCCAGCCGACCACCACGATCTCGCCCATCTCGGCGAAAGCCAGCGTCACCAGCGCAAACGAGAGATGCCCCAGCCGGAAGCGCCAGTCGAGGAAGGCGATGACAGCCCCCATGACGGCCGACAGCATGGCGGCGATCAGCATGCCAAGCCACATATTGATGCCGAGCTTCAGGAACAGGGCGCTCGTCACCATGGCGCCCATGCCCACGAACAGGCTGTGCGCCAGCGAGATCTGCCCCGCGATCCCGCCCACGATGTTCCAGGCAGAGGCCAGCGCCACGTAGATCAGCGCAAGGATGACGATGTGCAGGTAGTAGCTCTGCAAAACGAAGGGCAGGCAGGCGACAAGCGCAAAGCCCAGCCAGAAGAGCGGCGATAACAGTGTGCGCTGAAGGGTGTCGTTCATGGGGCTTCCCTCAGCGCCGTTGCGGCCGCAGCAGCATGATAGCGACGAAAATGAGATAGGGCAGCAAGAGCCCCACCACGTTCGGCAGGTAGATCGTACCCATCGCCTCTGCGATGCCGATCACGAGTCCGCTCGCCATGATGCCCGCGAAGTTCGTCATGCCGCCCAGCACCACCACGAGCAGCGTAATGACGGTGTAGCGAAGCCCCTGGCTCGGATGGATCGGCGTGCCGGGGATCAACAGCGCCGCGGCGACGGCCAACAGGCCGATCCCGATCGCGAAGGTGAGTACCTGCACCCGGCCGACGTCGATCCCCATCAGCGCCGCTGCCCGCGCGTTCTGGTGCACCGCACGTATGGAGCGGCCCGTGTCTGTGGAGCGCAGCATCACGTACAGCAGCGCCGCCAGCACGAAGGAAACCACGCACGCGATCACGTGCGGAAGCCGCATGACCACGTCACCGGCGATCACCAGCTTCGACTCCACGAACGACGGCGTGCGTGCAGGCTGTCCGCCGAAAATCATCAGCAAGCCGTTCTGCAAGACGAGCGTGAGGCCCAGCGTCAGCTGGATGATCATGAGAAGATGGCTGTTGGCCAGCGGCTGGATCAGGTAGCGGTAGGTGATGGCACCGACCAGTGTCAGGACAGGCAGCGTGACCAGGATGGAGACGTAGGGGTCGAGCGCGAAGGCCGAGTAGAGCGCAAGGCACATGAACATACCGAGCGAGACGAAATCGCCGTGGGAGAAATTCACGATGCCTGAAACGCCATAGGTCAGCCCCATGCCCAGCGCCAGCAGGCCATAGGTGCTGCCGATAAGAACGCCTTGCGTGAGTGCCTGCAGAAGCTCGTCCATGCCTCAAAGCCCCAGATAGGCGCTGCGGGTGCGCGGGTCGGCCTTCACCACATCTGCGGTGCCCTCGACTACGAGCTTGCCGCGCTCCAGCACGTAGCAGCGCTTGGCGTGGCGCAGCGTCAAGGCCAGGTTCTGCTCCACGAGCAGCATCGTCAGGCCCTCCTTGTTCAACCGGTCGATGATCTCGAAGATGTACTGGACGAAGCGTGGCGCAAGACCGAGCGAAGGCTCGTCCAGCATCAGGAGGCGAGCACCCGCCATCAGCCCGCGGCCTATGGCGAGCATCTGCTGCTCGCCGCCCGAGAGCGTGCCGGCAAGCTGCCCCATGCGCTCGGACAATCGGGGAAGCAGTTGGAGAACGCGGGCAAGTTCGTCGGTCCGCTTGGGCTTGGCGCGGGCATTGAAGCCGCCCAGCAGAAGGTTTTCCCGCACGCTCATCTCCGGGAAGACGAGGCGGCCTTCCGGCACCTGGATGATGCCGAGTTCCACACGCCGCTTGGCCGGCATGCGCGTCACGTCCTGCCCTTCGAAGAATATTGCGCCACTCGTTGCCGGCACAATGCCCGACAGGCAGTTGATGAGGGTGGTCTTGCCGGCGTTGTTGGCCCCCAGGAGGCCCACGATCTCGCCCTTGTCGAGCCGCAGCGACACATCATCGATGGCCGGGATGCCGCCATATCCCGCCGTCAGGTTGCGCACCTCAAGCATCGAGTTCCTCGCCGAAGTAGGCGTCGATGACGTTGCGGTCGCGCACGATGTCGGCGGGCGCACCTTCTGCGATCTTTTCGCCGAAGTTGATGACGACGAGACGCGTAGCCGCCCGCATGATCACCGGCATCACGTGCTCCACCATGATGAACGTCACGCCTTGCGCGTTGAGCTCACGAATGACAGCCAGCGGTGCCTCGGTCTCGGCAAGCGTGAGGCCGGCCATCACCTCGTCAAGCAGGATGAAGCGCGCATCTGTGGCGACGCACTTGGCAACCTCCAAGAGCTTCTTGTCCTGCAGCGAGAGCGCCGCGGGGGTGAGATGCTCCTTCCCAGCGAGCCCCACGCGCGCGAGCACGTCTGCCGCGTAGTCGACCGCCTCGTTCAGCGGCCGCTTCACCAATGCCGCCGTGGTGATGACGTCGAGCGCCGGCATGTCGGCGAAGGTCTGGACGATCTGGAAGCTGCGCACGAGCCCGCGCCGCACGAGGCGCTCTGGCGCCATGCCCGTGATGCGCTGCCCCTCGAACTGGACCGTCCCCGCGTCCGGTCGGATGAAGCCCGAGATCAGGCCGAAAAGCGTCGTCTTGCCCGCCCCGTTGGGGCCAATGATGCCGAGGATTTCGCCCGTCTCCACGGCAAAGCTGACGGCGTTGACCGCCACCAGCCCGCCGTAGCGCTTCGTCATGCCAGCGACTTCGAGCAGCGCCATGGGCGAGCCCCCCACCCCGTGACGGTAATCAGGCCTTCGGCCTGGGCTCCACCTGCGCGAAGCCCACGGGGAACACCACTTCCTGCGTCTGTTCGGGCGTCCACTGGATGAACATGGCTGAGCCGTCCGTGAGCATGCGGTCGTCGGCGAACTTCAGGCCCTTCGGTTTCGCCACGTAAAGATCCGCATCACCGAACGGGATTTCGAGCTTCTTGAACGAGGCGAGCAGCGCTTCCCGATCGAGGCTCGCAGAGCCTTCGAGCACGCGCTGTACAACACGCGCGGCCTGCGCGGCCTGGACGGCGCCTTGGCCGATGAGCTTGAGCTTGGCCACATCGCGCAGCTCGGCGATGATTGCCTGCATCGAGGGGATTTTTGCCCCGGGGCTGAAACCCGTCATGCCGAACAGGTTCTTGGTCAGCACCGCCTTGCCGATCTCAGTGCCAAGGTCGTGCCACAGCGACAGGTCGGTATATCCACCCGTGCCGCCTGCGAACAAAGTACCGTGGTAGTTCAGGTTGAACCGTGCTTGATGCATGAGAATGCCGTCGCGCGGCGTCACCAGCCCTGAACTCAGGTCGGGCTTCATCCCGCGCAGGCGGATCATTGCGGACGTCTGGTCTGTCGCCTTGGTGTCGAGCGGCACCTCGCCCACGATCTCGAAGCCCGAGGCTTTCAACTTCGGGACCAGGAACTTGTTCGTCTGCTGGCCCGCCTCGTAGTTCGAATAGGTGGAGGCGAAGGTCTTGAGATTGAATTTCTTTTGATCTCTCAGCCAGACCGCGAAATCATGCATCGTCTGCGCATAGCCGCGATCGTAGGGGTAGCCGAGCGAGAACATCCACGGCGACTGGGTACCGCCGGCCCAGATCGACAACGTCGGCATCTTCAACTCGTCGAGCACGGGCGTGATCGCCAGCATCTGCGACGACAGCAACGTGCCGACGATCAGCGAAACCTTCTCCTCCGTGATGAGCCTCCGGGCTTCCGCTGCCGTGCGCGCTGGCTGGCTGGTGTCGTCTGCGAGTACGAGTTCGATCTTGGCGCCGCCCTGGCTCTTGATGCCACCCGCCGCGTTGATCTTGCCGATAATGTACTCGAAGGCAGGGTGCCCCTCGGTCGCATAGGCGGAGAGGTTTCCGCTCATGGAATTGATCACGCCCACCCGGATGGTGCTGCCTTGCGCCCCGGCTGGTTGCACGTAGGGCATCGCAACCGCCCCCGCAGCCAATCCGCCCGCGAGCTTGGTGAATTTCCGGCGAGTAAGCATCAGGGTTCCTCCCGCATTTGGCCGAAGCACCCTGCGGGCGGAGAGCGAGAGGCACCCCGGGCAGCGGCCGGCATTCGAAGACGTTTCCTCGACGGGCTACGAAAGCACCCCGTCTATCCCTGTTCGTTGTCAGGGATTCCTGTTGTTGTTCTGAACGATATCAGTGCATCTGCGGTCTCACAAGCCAACCGCCCCAGAACCGGCGTTGCGATGATCCAAAAACACTTTCCAGCCGTTGAACAGGGGAAAGCTCAGTGCGCTAATCATTGCATCGACGGTCGCGGGGGCACGAGCGCCTCAGGAGCCACGGATCCGCCATGACCCCATATCTCGTCGCGTATGTCTCGACCTTCGTGGTGTTCACCCTGCTGGATGTCATTTGGCTGACCTCGGTCGGTGCCGCGCTCTACCGCCAGACGTTGGGAAGCATCCTTCTCAGCGACGTGAAGATGGCACCGGCCGCAATCTTCTACCTGCTCTATCCAGCCGGGCTCGTGATTTTTGCGGTTGCCCCTGCGCTGAAATCCGGAAACGTGTCGCTGGCGCTGATGTTCGGCGCTCTCTTCGGCCTTTTTACCTACGCCACCTACGATCTCACCAACTACGCCACCCTCCGTAACTGGACGGCGCAGATCACGATCATCGACATCATGTACGGCGCTGTCATGGGTGGCCTCGCGTCTGCCGCCGGATACTATGCCACCAACTGGGTGACGGGCTGAAATGCAGCCTGATCGGTCATGCAAGACGGATTTGCGCTAACGCTGGGATGCAGGCGTCGCGCGCACGAAACCCGCGATATCTGTCGCCACCGGAGCTAGGAATCGCAGCAGCGGCGACATAGCCCCGACGATGGTGAGATGGTTGGTGCGCGGATAGCGCATCAGCGATACCTGCGAACCGGCATCTGTGAGCCGTGCCGCAAGCCGCTCCGAGTTCCCTGGTCGCACAGTCGTGTCGTCCGGCGCCACGCCCAGAAACACCGGCGCCTCTCCACCCGCGACATGGGTGATCGGTTGAGTGCTTGCGGGTTCCTCGTGCGCGAAGATGACCTTGATCACGGGATCCTTGATCGGCAGGAAATCATAGGGACCGGCGAGGCCCACGACGCCGGCGACGTCTTTTCGCGGATCGAGGCCGTGTGCTGAGAGCCATCGCGCATCGAAGGCGAGCATGGCAGCGATGTGCGCGCCCGCCGAATGCCCCATCACGAAGACGCGCGATTTGCTTCCCCCGAACCGCCCAGCGTTGGTCTTGGCCCAGGCCACTGCCGCTGCGGCATCCTCCAGAAACCGAGGAAACCCGGCCTCGGGATAGAGCGTATAGTCGGGCACAGCCGCCACGAACCCCTGCCGCGCCATCTCGGCTGCGACAAACCGGTACGTCTCCTTTTGTCCGCGTTGCCAACTTCCGCCGTAGAAGAACACGATCACGGGCGCATCCCGCGCGGCCGCCGGGGAATACACGTCGAGCCTGAGGCGTTCGCCGCCACCGTAAGTGAGGGACGTTTCGACGCGTATCCCGCTGCGGGGGGCAGCGAGGTTGAGAAGCGTCGCGGGCCTGAGCATGGGCGCCGTCACCATGAGTGCCAGGGCCGCCGCCAAGGCTATACGAAGGCGCAACTCCTTTTCCCCTTGCCAAAGGAATGCGAAGGGCGCCCTAAACTTTGCCCCTCAAAGGCGGACGAAAGGCTGCATGAGCCGGCCCATCACGCCCAGCAGCTTCAGGTTGCCGTTCATTGCCACGAGGCACACGCAGTCTTCGTCGCCCGCGTCGACGATGGGCTGGTGCTCAACGCTGCCATCGGCCTCTTCCAGGTCGCCCGCGCAAAAGCGGCCACCCTCGTGGCTATAGGCGCCCTTGAGGATGAGCGTCATTTCAAGGCCCGTATGCGTGTGGTTTGGCAGGCGCGAGCCGGGCTTCGACCGCAGCAGGAATACCCGCGTACCGTCCGGCGAGGCGATATTTGTGGAGCGCCAGTGCATGCCGGGGCCGATCCAGCGCCATGGGCCCAGCTGATAGGGCCTGAGCGCGTCCGGCATCATCGGCAGATCGTCGTCGAGATGGGAAAGCTCGGCATCGTTGATTTCTGGCTCATCCAGCATGGCCAGCGCCCGCTCCAACGCACCTGCAGACATCGCCGTAGGCGGCAGATCTGCAAGCAGCGATCCGCCGAGGTGATCAAGCAGCCGCACGCGCTCACGGCAGCTGCTGCAATATTGCAGGTGCGATGCCACGACGACGCTGCGCGCCACGTCGAGGCTGCCGCTGGCATAGGCCATCAGGGTGTCATAGGTGGGATGATGATTCAGGCTCATTGCTTTTCGTCCAGAAGGTCACGCAGACGTTTCATGGCCAGACGCAGGCGCGATTTGACCGTACCCAGCGGAATTTGCAGGGTGCTGGCAATTTCCGCATGCGGCTTGTCTTCGAAAAAAGAAAGTTTCACGACGCGCATCTGGTCGTCGCTGAGATGCGCCATCGCGGTGCGTACACGCATCTCAAGATCGATGCTGTCGAGCACGGCATCAGGCGGAAGCACATCCTCGGCCTGAAAGCTGAGGTCGGGCATGGTTTCGGCCGGATGGTTCTCGCGCCGCAACCTGTCGCGCCGAAGATTTCGCGCGATCGTATAGATCCAGCCCGCCGCACTGGCGCCGGCCGGATCGAACAGCGACGCCTTCCGCCACACCATCAGCAGCGTTTCCTGCGCCAGCTCTTCCGCCACGTGGGGCGCAGCACCAAGCCGCAGCATGTAAGTCTTCACCCGTGGCGCGAAATGATCGAAAAGCTTGGTGAATGCAGCTCGGTCTTTGCGCTGGGCGATGGCGGCAATCATCTGCGCATAGTCGCCGCCGCGCGCGGCGGATGGCGCAGGTGCTCCGGTGCCTCCTGCGGCGTCGCCAGAGGAAGTTCCGGGCATGTCGTTTACAGCCACTTCCGAATCCCGGTTAAGGGGTGGGAGCGAGGCCATACCTGCGCGGAAAGTTCCATGCATGACACCTTTAACGGCAGAGGCGCGAGTTTAGATCACTTGGTCCATGTGATCCAAACGTTAATACCACCCGTTGTTCCGCGTACCAATCTGTGACGTCGCTTGCTGCTCCAGGGGGATTGCACCGTAGCGAGAAGTCCCGAGGGAGAGCCATGAAAATCGCTGTCGTTGGATCGGGCATCTCCGGCCTGTCCGCCGCTTGGTTGTTGTCGAAGACGCACCAGGTAACGCTTTACGAGAAGGAAGGACGGGCAGGCGGACACAGCAATACCGTGAGCGCGAACGTGCGCGGCGCAACGATTGCTGTCGATACCGGATTCATCGTCTTCAATCCCGCGAACTACCCCAATCTGACGGCACTTTTCGATTACCTGAAAGTCGAGACGCAAGACAGCGACATGTCCTTCGCCGTGTCTCTGCGCGACGGCGGTCTGGAATACTCCGGCACCGGTTTGCAGGGGCTGTTCGCACAGCCCTCCAACATCCTCCGGCCGCGATTCTGGTCACTGTTGTCTGATTTGGTGCGCTTTTACCAGACCGTTGCCGCAGCAGCCGCAACCTCCCCCCACAAGACGCTTGGCGCATTCCTTGACAACGAAGGTTATGGCCAGCCGTTCCAGGAAGAGCATATCCTGCCGATGGCCGCGGCGATCTGGTCGGCCTCGACGAAAGACATGCGCGACTATCCCGTAGCCGCATTCGCGCGCTTCTTCGAGAACCACGGTCTGCTGAGCCTCGGCAAGAGGTCGCCATGGCGCACCGTCACAGGCGGTTCGCGGACCTATGTCGCGCGCATGCTGCAGGAGATCGGGCAGGGCGTGTGCCTCTCCACGCCGGTGATCGCCATCGACCGTATGCCGGATGGCGTGATCGTGCGCGACGCGGCGGGCGGCGCCCGCAGCTTCGACCATGTCGTAATCGCCACCCATGCGGATCAGGCACTGCGTCTGCTCGATCCCTCGCCGCAGGAGCGTGCGCTGCTGGGGGCCTTCCGTTACACACGCAACAGGGCCGTCCTGCATTCCGACGTCAGCTTCATGCCGAAGCGCAAGCGCGCCTGGGCGAGCTGGAATTATACCGAGACGGGCGGCACGTCGCGATCCTCGCTCAGCGTCACCTACTGGATGAACTTGCTGCAAACTCTGCCGATGGATAAGCCATTGTTTGTGACGCTCAACCCCGAGCGATCACCGCGCGCCGGCAGCGTCCATCGCGACGAGATCTACGAGCATCCGCTGTTCGACCTGGCAGCTCTGGATGCGCAGCGGGCCCTCTGGGACCTGCAGGGGCAGAACCGCACGTGGTTCTGCGGCGCGCACTTCGGCGCCGGCTTCCACGAGGATGGCCTCCAGTCGGGCCTGGCCGTTGCTGAGCAACTGGGTGGTGGTCGCCGGCCATGGACCGTCGCCAACGAATCCGGCCGCATTCATGTGCGAGACGTGCG
>JBDHTJ010000047.1:0-30697 GCA_039808585.1 Hyphomicrobiaceae bacterium
CTTCTGGAACTGAAGAACGGGCCTCACTGTCGCAGCCGAAAAATTCAGGCTGAGCTTGCGGGCTATGCTGCAAGCTCAGCATCGAGCATTGCTATAAGCCCAGCGGACGGTGCCTGTCTCAGCGAAGTCCCTTGGCAGCCCACGCCGTTGCAAAATAGGTGCGCGGGCCGTCAGCCCCACCCGCGAGATAAGCGCCGCGCAGGGCCGTCTTGAACCGCGTCTTGCGATCTGCATCCAGTGTCGCAACATAGACACCGAATGCGCTATCTCTGCCCTCGAAGGGCGCCCAGAAATCATCGAAGTTCTGGAATTGCATGCCGATGGTGAGGGCGCGTTCTTCGACGCCGGCAAGGCCTGCGTCGCGCAGCAGCCTGGCAATCGCGCCCGGTGCCGTGGCTGGCCTCGCAAAGATCCTAGAGCGCTGTTCCAGCGCCCCTTCGTCGAGCATCACGGCCGTATCCCAGAACATGCGCGAGAATACGAGTCCGCCGTGGAAATCCCACATGCACGCAGCCACGGTTCCACCGGGCTTCGTGACGCGAACCATCTCCCGAACTGCGCGGTGGGGCTCGGGCACAAAGGCCAGCACGAGCATCGACAAGGCGCAATCGAAGCCCGCATCAGGGAAGGGAATGGCGCAGGCATCTGCGACCTGAAAATTGATGCGAGCGTCCGCGCCACGCTGCTTTGCGTAGGCGATGTACTGAGGTGAGAAATCGAAGGCTTCGATACCGCGGATCGCCGGATTCTTTGCAAGCTCGACTGCAAGGTTGCCTGTCCCGCAACCGACATCCAGGACCTTGTCAACATCACCGACACCGGCAAACGCCACGAACAGCGGTGCCAGATGCCGGCTGTGCCGCCCCATCTGCAGCTCGTAGCCGTCACCGCTGTTGGCCGCGAAAGTCGAATTCCGGGTGTCGAGCGCAGGCTTGTCTTCCGCCATGGCGATGTGGCTCCGCTCGCTTTACTCCGGCGCGCGAAACCGCTCAGGCCTTTCCGCGCATGATCTGGATCATGAAACCATCGTAGGCCTGCTCGGCCACCTGCCGCCAGGCGAGATGGTCTGCACGGAACGCGTTCATGGAATCGAGCGCCTTCTTGAAGCCGATGCTCTTGGCGGCGATCTCACCAAGGTGCTCGGTGGTGGCCTTGTAGCAAGCTTCCAGAACTGGCTGTGGAAACGGCTTCAGCACCGCACCAGCCCCGACGAGCCGTTTGAGCGCCGGCGGATTGACGGTGTCGTACTTTGCGCGCATCCACGCCATTGACGCATCGCACGCCCGCGCAAGGATCACCTGGTAGGGCTTGGGCAGCGCATTCCATTTCTCGAGATTGACCACCATGTGCAGCATGCCGCTGCCTTCCCACCAGCAGGGGAAGTGGTTATAGCGCGCGACCTTCACGAACCCGAGCTTCTCGTCGTCGAAGGGGCACACGTACTCGGCCGCATCGAGCGTGGCATTCTCGAGCGCGCTGAAGACATCCGCGTGTCCCATCTGGTAGGTCACGGCGCCCAGCCGATGCAGTACCGGCCCACCCATGCCGACGATCCGCATGCGCATGCCCTTGAGATCGTCGATCGAGGTCAGTTCCTTGCGGAACCAGGCGCCCATCTGCGTGCCACTGGAGCCTGCCGGTATGCTGTAGACGTTGAGCCGATGTAACGCGCCGTTGATGATCTCCTTGCCGCCACCGAACATCCACCATGCGTGCTGCTGGCGCTCGTTGAGGCCGAATGGCACGCCCGAGCCGAAGACCAGCGACGGATCCTTCGACTGGTAGTAGCCCATCGGCGTGAAGGCGCAGTCGACACTGCCGCTGCTAACTGCATCGAGGGCCTGGCTGCCAGGCGCGAGCTCACCCGCCAGGAACGGCTGGATGACGAAGCGATTGTCCGTTGCCTCCACCACATAGCGGCACAAGATCTGTACCGCGCCCTGCATGATCTCCAGCGACTTCCCGAAGCTCGAGGTGAGGCGCCATTTGATCTCCGGCGCGCTCTCGGCAAGCGCGGGTGCTGCCAGCCCCGGCATTGCCAGCGCTGCTATTGCCCCGCCTCGAAGGAACTGCCTTCGCTTCACGCTGCCACTCCCCGCAGGAGGTCGACGGACCTCAGGTGCCGCCAAGCCAAATCACGTGCGCCATGCCTAAGATGCGGCTCGGGCCCGCACAGCATATCGCACAGTGGCCATTCAACGAAAGTACTGTGCGAGAGCAATTCAGTGCGGCATCTGTTGAGAAAATGGGCAGCCGGACGCGCAGCTCGCGCGGCGTCCGGCACTGATTGCGAAGGCCTAGCGCGGCGCCAGCACCATCACCATCTGCCGGCCTTCCATGCGCGGCTCGGATTCGACCTTGGCGATTGGCTCCGTCTCGGCCTTCACACGCTGCAGAACTTCCCAGCCCAATTGCTGGTGGGCCATCTCGCGACCGCGGAAGCGCAACGTCACCTTGACCTTGTCGCCTTCCTCGAAGAAACGCCTGATGGCGCGCAGCTTCACGTCGTAATCGTGATCGTCGATGCTGGGACGCATCTTGATCTCTTTGATTTCGACCACCTTCTGCTTCTTGCGAGCTTCGGCAGCCTTCTTCTGCTCTTGGTATTTGTACTTGCCGAAGTCGAGGATCTTCGCGACCGGCGGGTTCGCGTCGGGCGATACCTCGACCAGATCCAATCCTGCTTCGACAGCCTGCGCCAGGGCCTGGGCAGTCGGGACCACGCCGACGTTCTGGCCACTCTCATCGATAAGGCGCACTTCACGGACGCGGATCATGTCGTTGATCCTGGGTCCGGATGGCTCGCGCTCGGGCGCGGCCCGCGTTGGACGACGGATGTTGGTGCCTCCTTCTGCTGCTCACTTTGGAGCTGTTGATGGTCTTGACAATGCCAGAAAACACGCGCGGCTTTCGGACAGATATCAAGAATCCGGGAGATATTCCCGCAAGTCAAGATTGCAACGGCAGTTTTGCCGCCACTTCCTCAGCCGCCGCCGCATCCCGGAAACGCCGTTCCAGGTCGCATCCCAGGAGGCGGTCGTAGACGGCCAGGGTTTGCGTCTGCAGGCACGCCTTCGTGAAGTGGGCAAGAACGTGGGCCCGCGCCCGTTCACCCATGGCTTCCCGCTCGGGGGCACCCATTTGCAGGACGTGGTGCAACTGCTCCGCCAGCGCCCACGCCTCCCCTGCCGGCACCAACCAGCCTGTGGCTTGATCTGCCTTGTATTTTGGAGCCGCCTTGATCGTTTCTTGCGGTGCACCAATGGCCGTGGCGATGACGGGGCAGCGCATGCCTGCGGCCTCGATCACCGTACGGCCAAAGGCTTCGGGCTCGGTAGAGGCGATCACCGTAACGTGTGCGGCAAGATAGGCCGCGGGCATGTCACTGACGTGACCAACGATCCGTACGCAATCCTCAAGCCCAAGCTGGGCGACTTGCTGCTTGAGCCCTGCGACGTAATCGTCACGGCCCTGAGGGTCGCCCGCCAGCACCACGACGGCATCGCCCAGCCGTCCGGACGCCTTGAGCAGGGCAACCGATTCGACCACCACCCTTTGGCCTTTCCACGCCGTCAGCCGCGCGGGGTGCAGGATCACCCGCTGTCCTTTCCGCACGCCCCAGGCCTCGACGACGGCCTTCACCCGCGACGCGTCCACCGCATCGGGATTGAACTGCGCTGGGTCGAGCCCGCGATGAATGACCGCGATGCGCGCCTCGGGCGTCCGGTATCGGCTGCGGATCAAATCTGCCGTGAAGGCGGAGTTGGCGATGACGACGTCACCGCGCGCCATTACGCTGTTGTAGGCCCGCTTGAGCGCACCGTTTTCCTTGTAGGCGCCGTGATACGTCGTCACGAACGGCACTTTCGCCCGCCGCGCCGCGATCAACGCGCTCCAGGCCGGTGCGCGACTGCGCGCATGCACGAGGCGCACGTTTTCCTTGCCCACAAGGGATGCGATTGAGGTCGCATTTTGCAGTATGCGCAATGGATTTTTCGTCGAGGCCGGGAAGGGCATCACAATCCCGCCGGCAGCCTCTACCCGTGGCACGAGCCTTCCGCCTTCCGTCAGCACGAGCGCCCGGCCGCCGGCCCGCGTAATCGCCTCGGCCATATCGATCACAGCGACCTCCGCGCCGCCTGCATCGAGGCGGGGGATGATTTGGAGAATTGTTGGCCCGTTGCCGCTCACTTCACTATCCTCAGGCAGGAAGACGTCATAAAGCAGGTTCCATGTCCGAGAAAAAGCCCGAGTTCCTCACGGTCGGGGAAGGCAGCCGCGCCCGCCGCATCGCCACGCTGGCCGAAAGCTCGGCTTCCGCGCCGGCGGATCGGCCTGGCGTGATGTGGCTATGCGGCCTCAAGTCGGAAATGACCAGCACCAAGGCAAGCGCTCTGGCGGCCTGGGCCAGGGAAAACGGTGTGTCCTGCCTCCGGTTCGACTATTCCGGCCATGGGCAGTCCGAAGGCGCGTTCGAGGAAGGAACCGTCACCCGCTGGCTGGAAGAAACGCGCGCCGTATTCGATCACTTGGCCAAGGGACCGATGGTCCTCGTCGGCTCCAGCATGGGTGGCTACATGGCCCTTCTGCTGCTGCGCACCCTCATGCGGGAGGCGCCGGCCGAGGCTGCGCGCATCAAGGCCCTCGTGCTCATTGCGCCCGCCTGGGACATGACACAGCTCATGTGGGACAACTTCTCTGCGCAGGCCCGCCGCGACATTACCGAGAACGGCGTCTACTACCGCCCGTCCGCCTACGATGACGGCCCCTATCCCATTACCAGGGCATTTCTGGAAGATGGCAAGCAGCACCTGTTCGGCAGTGCAGCCTTCGATCCGGGCCGCCCCGTGCACATCATCCATGGCCTGCTCGACCCTGACGTGCCCTGGGAGCACACGCTCGATCTCGTCGCCAACATGACCGGCGACTGGACCCACGTCGCCGCCGTTCCCGATGGCGAGCATCGCCTGTCTCGCCCCGAGGACATCGCGCTCATGCTCGACCTCGTCGCCCGGTACGTTGTGGGCTGAGGCGATGGTGCTTTCAAAGAACCGTCTCCGGCATCTGCCGCAATCAAGTGGGCAGGGCGGGCGATGAAGCAGCCTGTCGCGCCCAGTTGGCGCATCGCGCTCTTCACCACCCTGCTCATGCAAATCGCGGCGACGATGCTGGCGCAGGCCATGTGCGTGCTCGGCCCTGACATCACGCGCGCTGCCGGCGTCTCGCCCGAGCAGATCGGCACGCTGTCCGCCATCTCGTCGTTCGGCACCGTATGGTTTTTGATGGGAGGCATGGGACTGCTGGCGGACGTCGGCCCCATTCGACTCCTCCAGATCGGCGTTCTGGCAGCCGCAGCCGGCCTCGCGCTCGCCATGACCGGACTTTGGCCCGTGACCATCCTCGCCGCCATGCTTGTCGGTCTGGGATACGGCCCCGCGCCGCCCGCCGGAAGCCAGATCCTCATGCAGGCCTCGCCACCTCAGCATCGCGGCCTGATCTTTTCGATCAAGCAGGCCGGCGCGCCGATCGGCTCGGCCCTTGCAGGTTTGCTGTTGCCGCATGTCGCGGCGGCCGTCGGCTGGACCTGGGCCCTTCTCTTGACCGCTCTCCTGGCCGCATCGACCGCGCTGGTGGTGGAACCCTACCGCACCCGCTTGGACGACAGCGTCGCCCGCCTTCGCCCGCAGAGCATCGCCGCCCTCTTCTCTCCGCGCATGATCCTGACGCCGTTCATGGCCTTGCGCGACGTCCCCGGCCTGCAGCAGATGGCCTGCGCCGGCGCAACGTTCTCCATCGTTCAGGGCTGCATCTTCTCCCTCTACGTGACGTTTCTCGTCGATGGCCTTGCCTTCGATCTGAAATCTGCAGGCGCTGCGTTTGCGGTTATGCAGATCACGGGCGCTGTGGCGCGCATCACCATCGGCTGGATCGCCGATCGCACGCGCGCGCATCTTCTCGTCATTGCCCTGCTCGGTCTCGGCAGCGCTTCGATGATGGCTGCGCTGTCCGTCATGCAGGCCGAATGGTCGTGGGCGGCAATCCTTGCGGTGAGCGCGGCGACGGGATTTCTCTCAGCGAGCTGGAACGGCGTGCTCATGTCCGAGATGGCGCGCAACTCCCCATCCGGACGCGTTGGCGAGACGGCCTCGGCAGGCACGTTCTTCGTCTTCATGGGGTACGTGACGGGCCCCGCGGTGTTCGCGCTCATCGTCCGCCAGACTGGCAGCTATCACACCGCCTTCGCGATCATCGCAGCCGTGCCGTTGCTCGGCTCGCTGCTCTTGTTCCGCCTCGCGCGGCGCGGCTTCCACGCCGCCCATGGCTCCCACGTGCCGTAGAGCCCGATAGAATGGAATGGATTCTTACGCGTCGAGCAAAAGCGTGAACATGGTCTTAGGCAAGAACTCCGACCGCTCGATTCCACCTGAATTAGAGATGGCCTGGTCCGCCCGCTCTTCCACAAGATGCCGCTGGGCATCCGTTGCCTGTGTCCATCGAATCTGAGCAGCCTTCCGGCACCGGAATTCGCGACATCGGCCAATCAATCGACGGGGCTCGACCATGAGCGGGACTTTCCTCAAAACGCTGTCCATGTCATCTCGTTCACGCCGTTTCGTGGCGATCCTGGGCGTTGCAGTGCTCGGCACCGCAGCAGCGCTCTCAATCGGCGTCGGCACCGCCAGCGCACAAGGCATTTTTGAAGGCAACGGCAAGCAAAAGCGGGAGCGCCCGGCGCGCAACCCGATCACCACGGGCTCCATTCCCAGCGCATCGACCCCCGTAAAGGAAGACGCCATGGCGGCCGATGGCCTCACCTACTGCAATCAGATGGAATCCAAGCCACTGGGCCTCAAGTCCCCGGGCGGCAAGAGCCTCGTGCAGTTCGACAAGTGCTACCGCGGCCGGCTGCATAACGTCTGTCTTGCCAAGGCGCTTTCGGTAATGATCACCAGCCTGCAGAAGGACTACGAGAAGCTTGTCCAGACCGACTATCCTGCCATCAACTCCACTGCGGGCGTCTGCACCTTCTCCGCTTCCCAGCTTTCGGCGGATTTTGAAACCGCGCGCGCTTTCAACGCCCGCTACAAGGCACTCGTTGGCGGCTACGACGAGCGGCTCAAGTGCACCGATCTCGTGCTGAAGTCGCTCGAGAAGGCAAGCTTCCCCGACATGCCGAATGTTGAGAAGACCGTGAAGACCATGGCCGACGAGCTCAAGAACGACATCGCGAGCTTCTCCAAGGAGCGCCAGGCTGCTGACGAACTCTTGGCGAAAGTAACCGAGGCACAGAAGGCGCTCGAGGTGCACAGCGACGTCCACCGCGCCATGTGCATCACCGCCGACGCCACGCCGCCCCCGCGGCAATAATCAGGACCGGACCATCGAAACAGCAAGGGCCGCTCGTCGAGCGGCCCTTTTGCTTTGGATTTTCTATCTGTTCGCGGCGTCTATGCCGCCCGCTGCATCCGCAGCGCAATCAGAGTGGTGCCCAGGAAAGGGATAAGAACATCTAGACGTTGCATGGACTTAACCGCGAGGTGGGACAAATAGGTGAAGTCGGCCGCCCGCTTTTGCTTCGGAGCACCCGCCACCGTGACGTTCTGTAGCTGCGGCGGCTGCATGCGACCGGATCGTTGACCCACATCAACGCCCTGGCGCGCTGTCGGCAGGAATTTATCGCTTAACTCTATAAGAGTGGTCAATGAGGCCACACGCGTAATGGGATTACAGAGATCAAGGGAGGGAATGATGACCAATTGTTTGCGTTATGTGGCGCGTCATTTGGCAGGGGCTATTTTCCTCATGCTTTCCTTCGCAGCGCCAGCCCATGCACAGCTTGATCCCAGCATCCTCGACAACTTGAAGTGGGACCAGCTTGTGTGGCACGAAGACAAGGTGAGCCCAGGTTCCTGGTACGCGATCGTTTCCGGTGACCCAACGCAATCAGGGTCCTACGTCCTCGTGAACAGTATAAAGCGCGGCAACTTCAACAAACCGCACTCGCATCCTTACGACCGGCAAATCTATGTCGTCAAAGGTACTTGGTGGGTGGGCTCGGGAAGCAACTTCGATCCGGTAGCAAGCGTCGGCAGAGGTCCGGGCAGCTACATCAATCAATTCGCGAATTCCGTGCATTGGGATGGCGCTAAGGATGAGGACGTTCTGCTCATGATTTCTGGCAATGGGCCGACAATCGACAATTTCGTCAAATAGCCGTGGCATCTTCTCACCCTTTGAGCAACGGCCGATGGGGATTTCGGAGGGCATACGTTGAAATCTCAATACAATTGCCCCAATCGGGTTGGGGGATGGTCGCGCCACTGCTGCCCCGCATTCGTGTCACACGAATAAGTCGGCATGGCCGGCTCGGCGCGCGGCGAGCCGGGTGCACGGGTTGTGGGGCTGGCAGTGCGAAGAGGGGATGATGGGCTCGAAGAGCATTTTGATCACCGGTGGCGCCGGCTTTATTGGTTGCAACGCCTCCCGCTACTTCAGCGCGAGGAATTGGAATGTGACGGTCCTCGACAACCTTTCGCGCCACGGTAGCGATCAGAATCTGCATTGGCTGAAGAGCACGAGCACATTCAACTTCGCTCAGGTCGACGTCCGTGATCGGCATTCAGTCGAAGCTGTGCTCTTGGGTTCTCGCTACGACGCGATCATTCATCTTGCTGCACAGGTCGCTGTCACGACCTCCGTGACGGATCCGCGCACGGATTTCATGGTCAATGCGTTGGGTACGTTCAACATGCTCGACGCGGTCCGCCGGCATTGCCCCGATGCGGTCTTCATCTTCGCCTCGACCAACAAGGTGTATGGGAAAATTGCCTCGGCACAGACAACGAGCAGCGGGGGGCGCTACGGCTATGTCGATCGGCCGTTCGGCATCGCCGAGGATGAGCCTTTGGACTTCCTATCGCCCTACGGCTGCTCGAAAGGCGCGGCTGATCAGTACACTCTCGACTTCGCCCGGATCTATGGTATCCGCGCGGCGTCGTTTCGGCAGTCATGCATCTATGGCACCCGCCAGTTCGGAGTTGAGGACCAAGGGTGGGTGGCTTGGTTCACCATTGCGTCGCTCATCGGGCGAGACGTCACCATTTTCGGCGACGGCAGACAGGTGCGAGACGTGTTGCACGTCGACGATCTTCTTAGAGCCTACGAGGCCGCAATTCTCTCCCCGGATAAAATCAGCGGCGAAGCCTTCAACATCGGCGGCGGTCCCAAGCACGTCTTGTCGCTGCTCGAGCTCGTAAAGATGCTGGAGCGTCGGCTAGGGCGCAATATTCCGCTGAAATGGGCGGATTGGCGACCCGGCGACCAGCGTGCTTACATCAGCGACGTGCGCAAGCTTGAGAAAAAGACGGGCTGGAAGCCTGAAATCGATGTCGAAGCCGGTGTTGGACAGCTCTTTGACTGGGTGGAGACAAACTTCGAACAGTTCGCGACTGTAATCTGACGCGCGAGTTCATGCTGTGAGAGAAAGTGCGAGGAACGTCGTGTCGTCTAGGAACTGCGAACCGTCCAGGAAACCGCGCCAGTAGGGAAACGCGTGAAGACAGGACGAATCAGCCGACTTTGCTGCTGAGATCTGCGCAGTCATGTCGGCAACGGATGAGGGCCCCCGTTGCCCCTCAGCAGAGACCACTGCGCCGTCGCTAGCGAGAACGATAGAGCGCGTTCCAGGAGGCACTGGAAAAATCTCAAGGAAATGCGGGGGCGGCGGGTGTGCGTCCAGCGCTGCAAATGCAAAATCGTCTGTTGCCGAATTCACCCATCCTTTCGTCATGGTCAGCCAATCGCGCGTAATGGCACCGAGATGCTCGTCCGCGGACGGGAGCCCGCGCCCAAGTATGTGCCGAGAACCCGACAGCATCATTTGCCGGAACCGAAAGAACGTGCGTTCGTGTGGGTTGTGCTCCGGAATGTTCCAGTGGCCATCGATGGCGAAGGGGCAGTCGCCGATGCGCCAGATCTCGCTGCGATCAAGCGAAAGGACGACGGCCGCCGCATAGGGCGATTCCAACGCGCCGGCTTGGCGTGTAACGGCAGCAAGCGCCTCGCTCGCGGCCACGGTGAAATGGTGAATTGTCGCGTCAACGGGCAGCAAGGCTAACACGCCAGCGATGGTTTCCGCCGCTACGATACCCCCCGCGCGGCCGCCGATCGGCTGCGAGGCGCTTGAACCGTCTATGACGGCGATATGGCGGTCGCTGATGAATACACGGTCCTCATTGCGTGCGTCACAGAACTTGCCCTCGCAGAAGTGTTCGATGATCTGGGCGCGCATGATGCGGGAGCGACCCTCTCTCATTGCCTCAAATTCCCACAGCCGTGGTCGCCTATTCTCCGCCGTGGCCTTCGGGCCGCGACGGATGTGCTGAAATCGCCGCAGCCGGAATGACCAGTTCCCCGTTTTGCAGTCCGGACGCCTTCCGTCAATCCTGTCCTCTGGCGGAGAAAGCTAGAGGTGAAGTATCATGTAAATGAGATCGCGTGGAATAGGGCGGGCCGAGTTGGATGGGGCGCCATGCACGCCTCGAACGTAAGGGGGAACAATGCGGGTGATCGTGACAGGTGGGGCCGGGTTCATCGGCACCCACCTCACGCGACGGCTGCTCGCGGACGGCCACAACGTGGTCGTGGTCGACAACCTATCAAACGGCCTCCGCGAAAACGTGCCGCCTGAGGCGATGTTCGTCCAGGCTGACGTCACCCGCCGAGAGGAGATCGAACCGGTCTTCGCCAAAGGCATCGACGCTGTATGCCATCTGGCGGGACAGGTCTCAATCATCCGTTCGTTCAGCGACCCCGTGGCAGACCTCAGAACCAATGTTGAAGGCACAGTGAAGGTGCTACAGCAGTGCCTCGAGCACAAGGTTGGGCGCTTTCTGTATGCCTCGTCGATGACAGCGTACGGCAATTGCGACCAGGTGCCCACGCCCGAGGACGAGCCGTGCCGACCGGACTCCTATTACGGCATCACAAAGCACGCAGCAGAACGCTTCGTGCACGCCACCGCAGAGCGTCCAGATCTCGGGTTTCCCTTCTGCGCTACATCGCTACGCATGTTCAGCGTCTACGGACCTGGACAGGCTCTCGACAATCCTTACCAGGGCGTGCTCGGTATCTTCATCGGCCGCGTGATGCAGAAGGCCCCGATCACGATCTTCGGCGACGGCGAACAGACGCGGGACTTTGTATTTGTCGGCGATGTCGTGGACGCTTGGTCGCGCGCACTCGTAAGCCGCTCAGTATGCAACGGCGTCTTCAATGTCGGAAGCGGCCGCTCGCTGTCGGTCAACGAACTCGCGCGCCGCGTGGTCGCGGCATTGGGACATGATCCGGATCGCTACCCGATTAATCATGCGCCGACCCGGCCCGGCGAGCAGCGGCGGGTGGAGGCGGACATCCGCCGTGCTCGCGCCGCGCTCGACTGGCAGCCGCGAACAACGTTCGAGGCGGGCCTCGCCGAGACGGTGCGAGTGGCCCGCACAGGCATGTGAGTGAAGGCGGCATCGAGAAAGGATTGCAGATGAGGCTGCTGATCATAACTGCGGTCGATGCTTGGTCGCGCAGTGTGGCGACTGTCGCGCGTTACGCGGCGGCGGGGCGCGCGCTTGGCCATGACGTGGTTGTGTGGGGGCACGCCGACCCCGATCTTCCCGGCATCACCTTCACCACGGATCTTGCGGGCGTCGACATCGCGCTGTTCGTCATCCAGGTCACCAAAGACCTGCCGGACATGCCGGACCTCGCCCGCGTCATCGATACGATCCCGCGCGAGAGGAGGATTGTGGTCGACCTGTGGGGACGCTGCAACGACACGATCCGGCTCGAACACGACTTCAACCACCTTGAGAAGCTCGACGGCCACGCCGGTTGGGAATGGCAGGAAGCTCTTCACGCGCTCGCGGGGCGCGTCTGCCAGCCGTCGCTCGTGCCGGAGAAGCCCGACGTCGCATCATTCCTGTTCCATGGCTTCGATCCTGATCAGGTGGTCGCTCCCTACGACTCGGCGAGAGAGGCGGCGTCGGCCTGGCGCAACGCGGCGCCGGCGCAGAAGCCCTACGGACTCATGTATGTCGGCAACAACTGGCATCGGTGGGTCGACATGCGCCGCGTCCTTGAGGCTCACGCGCCGCTCCGAGCGGAAACCGGAGGTGCCTGCCTCGTCGGCTGGGATTGGAAGCGGCGGCCCGATTGGGCGGTCGAGATGGGGCTCATGGGCATCGACACCGATCCCGATCTCCTCACCGGCCTCGGCGTCGACGTGATGGACGGCGTGCGCTACGACGCAGTTGTCGGCTTGCTGGGGAAGGCCCGGTTCGTGCCCGTTCTGCACCGTCCGCTATTCCGCCATCTCGGATTCGTGACCGTGCGTACGTTCGAAACGTTCTGCGCAGACGCGCTGCCTCTGCTGCTGCTCCCGCGCAAACAGGTACGCGACATCCTCGGCGAGGCGGCGCTGGCTCTGGTGCCGGAAGGCGATATCGCCACGCACATGCGCGACGCGCTGCGCCGGCCCGAGCGATACTGGGAAGCCGTGCTGGAAACGCGGCAGCACCTCGCGCGCCATCATTCTTTTTCGCGCCGCTTCCAGGAGTTGGCGGCGATCGCCCGCGAGAGCGCGCTGATGACGCAGACCGGCACGGGCGCGCGGCGATGAATATCCTTTTCGTCATGGAACACCGCAACAACGCGGGCAACACTCACGCGCTCGCCAACTACATGCGCGTCGGTGCGCGGCTCGGCCACCAAATCGCGTTCTTCGGCCCATCGCAGCCGAACATGCCCGGGGTAAATTTCTCGACCGACCCGAGCCTCTTCGATCGAGTCGTCTACCTGTTCGAATCGAAGCTCTATCGGCTGTCCCGATTACAGGAGGCGAATCTCCTCGCGACATTCCCCCGCCGGCACCGCTACATCCTTGATGCCGACGCGCGCTTCAATCCGATGGTCATCGTCGACGACTACGACCGCAACTACCTCAATGAGGCGGAACGCGCACGTTGGCTTGCATTCTATGATGGGCTAGCGGACAACATCTTGAAGCCGACCATCGCCCCAAGCGACAATCCCCGCGTCACGACCCTGCCGTTCTTCGGCTTCGATCCTGAGCTCATCGTGGAGCGCGGCGTCACTCCTAAAACTTATGACCTTCTCCACGTCGGCCACAACTGGTGGCGGTGGCAGGAGGTAAGCAAGCAGTTGCTGCCCGCTTTTGAGCAAATCCGCGGCGAAGTTGGAGAGATCGGATTTCTAGGCTTGTGGTGGGACGGACTTCCCCAATGGGCGCATGAGGAGGGCCTCGAGCTCGCGTTGCGGTGCGAGACAGAGGCGTTCGAACGCCTGCACATCCGCACGGCCCATGCCGTCCCTTATACCGAAGTGATCCGCACTATGAGTACGGCGCGTATCAACATCTTCACTCAGCGCCCAGTGCTCTCCCACCTGAAGCATCTGACCGGGCGCTACTTCGAGGAGCTGTGCGCGGACACGATCCCGCTGCTCATGCTATCGGACGATCTTGCCGAAGCGGTATACGGGCCGGCGGGGCGCGAAATGACATTGCCCGGTCGGGTCGCTGAGAAGATCCTCGATGCCCTGAAGCGGCCTGAGTATTATCTCGGCCTGGTGGACGACATCCGCCAATATCTCATTAAGCACCATTCCTACGAGAACCGCGTTGCGGAACTGGTTCGCGTGCTAGCTGGCTGAAGCGCCGGCGATCCCGGCCGAGAGGGAGAACATGAAGCTGGTCTTCGTTTATTACGCCTACGAGAACCAGGGGAGCGAGCTTGACCTGCAGGGCTACACCCGCGCCGCACGCGAGCTCGGGCACGAGGTGATCGTGTACGGGCTTCCTAGGCCGCGAATTCCACTAAACTATTCCCTGGATCTGTCGGGCGCGGACGCGGTGGTGTTCGTGTTCGAGTGGACGACTGGGCTGCAGCACGGCGATCGCCTCGATTGGGCCCGTATCCTCGCTGCGACACCACGCGCCCGCCGCATTGTGATCGACTGCGACGGTCGCTACAATGACGTATTGAATGTGCACGGCGACTTCAACCACCGGAACGCGGCGGAGAGCGCTTGGTGGATCGATTTTTGCGACCACCTCTCGGACAAGATTTGCCAGCCCACACCGCGTCCGCTGCGCCCAAACGTGCGGCCGTTTCTTTTCCACATCTACGACCCGAGCTGGGAGGTGCCCCTCGACTTCGCCGCAAAGGAACTGTCGCTTGCCTATGTCGGCCACTCGAAGTTTCGCTGGCATGGAATGTCGCGTCTGCTCGCCGCCGTCTCGTCAGTCCGCGACTGCGTAGGCCGCATCGCGCTATTTGGTTATGGATGGGATGCCCTGCCCGCTTGGGCGGCCGGGATGGGTATCGAGGACACGTTCAGGGTCGACTACGAGCAGATTGCGCGGCTCGGTATCGAGACGATGTGTCCGGTGCCGTTCGCTGAGGTCATCGCCACCATGAGCCGCGGCATTGCCAACCCGGTAATCTACCGGCCTCTGTTCGAACGGCTAGAAATGGTGACCTGCCGCACCTACGAGACGCCAGCGGCGGGGACCATACCGCTGTTCGTGCTGGACGCCCAATATGTGCGCGACGTTTTCGGGGAGGAGGCCCTCGCCCTCCGGCTCGGCGAGGAGAATCCCGAGGAGAAACTGCTCGACGTGCTCGCGCGGCCCGACCACTATGCAGCCATCGTTGCCCGCATCAGGGGCGAGTTCCGCGAGCGGCATTCACCGCAGGCGCGCCTGCGCGAGTTGATCCGCATCATCGAAAGCTGATTTGACGTGGGTTTGGCTCGCACAGGATCGACCGTGGCGCCCAGCGGCTCTGCATCTGCGCTCCTATCGCACGTCGGCAGTCAGCGCATGCAGTTGCGGTACGGGTTCAATGAGATCGACGCTTGGTGGCACATCGGCCTTGGCCCGCATCGGCACAGGATCCAGCGTCGACTGCGGCGGATGGGAACCGACGTCGTACGCATCTTCGTCTTCGACAAACCAGTCCCTGACCCCATGCGCGAGTGGCATCTCTTCGCCGCATATGTCCAGGCCGTGCTGGACGCGGGCGCGGTGCCGATGGTGACGTTCGCCAAGTTCCATCCGCCGCACACCAACCCTCGCAACCTGCGAGCTTATGTCGAGCGCGCGAAGGAGGTTGTCTGGGGCTGCCTCGAGCAGTGGGGCGGCGAGCGCGTCGGCGACTGGTACTGGTGCGTCTGGAACGAGCCGAACAACGTGCCAGTGGGCGGCGGGCTCGACTACCCCACCTACCGGCACATCTATCGGGAACTCGCCGGGGCCTTGCAGACAATGCTCGCCCCCCACCTAGGTGGTCGCAAGGCGCGCATCGGCGGTCCCGCCGCCGACACCTTCCAACCGTTCTGGCTCGATTGGATCGCCGCCCTTGTCGAAGATATTGACGAGCGGCTACTTAGCTTCGTTTCCTGGCATCGGTATGGAGACTGGCGGCCCGTCGTGCCCGGCAGCTCGATTGGCTTCGACATGCTGGGGGCGCCGGATGCGCCTTCGGACGGATCCTACCGTCGACTGCTGATGGGCCAGACGCCGGGCTACGAGGCGAGTGCACGCGCCGTGGGCCGGCTGCTCGCCGGCCGCGACATCCTTAATGTGTGCGGCGAACTCAATACCATAGTCAGTCATGATTACGCGGTTGTCGGCGGGCTCAACCAGAGCCATTTCGGCGCTGCCTACTATGCCTCGGCGCTAATCCATCTCATTCGCGGCGGAGCCGATCTCGAGATGCGCTGGACAGCGACCGACAACGACGACGCCTACGGTCTCATCACCCCGCAGGGCGACGCGACGCCGGCCGGCATCGCAAAGCAGCTCTTCGCCGCGCACGTTCGCCACGGCGACCTCGTGTATTTCCCGGCTGATCCTGGTCGGACGCTCGATCTCGACGTGATCGCGGCAACTGGGAGCGATGGACGCCACAGTACCGTGTTCGTCCACAGTGCGAGCAACAGCGTCCACATCCGGGCCCTCGACTGGGATCCGGCCTTGGCCGGGGCAGTGCACGTCTGGCGCCTCGACGCGGGTACCGGTGCCCGTGCGATTCGGGCCCCTTTTGACGGCAAAATTTCGCTCGACGGCTACGGACTGGCAGTGGTGACCAACAATTGGGGCGTGCCGCTCGAGGACGGCGACTGGGTGGGGGCGACGCCCGAGACATTACGCTAGACTATTAGCTCACAAGCAACCGAGGGAGCAGACGTGGACAAGGCACTGGGCTGGATCGGCGAGATCTTTCAAACCCTGCTCAGGCTTGTTCCCTGGCTCGTCATCGTGCCGGCGACGCATGGCGGAGTGGCCTTCGTGCATGGGCATCGGATCAAGGAATGGAAACCAGGTCTGCACTGGTACTGGCCTGTCGCGACTACCTACAAGCTGATCGTGACGGTCCGCCAAACGCAGATGATCCAAGCCAAGGTCGGCATGACCAAGGACCTGGAGACGGTGGTGTTCTGTGCCCTGGTCACCTACTATGTAGACGACGTGGTGTCGGCAGTTGCCAAGATTGCTGACCTGCCGTCGGACGTGATCGAACGCGCGCAGGAGGCCGTGTTTGCCGTAATCAGCGACCAGACCCTGCAGCAGATCCAGAACGATCGTCCCGCCTTCAACGAGAGGCTTACCCGCGCGGTGGCCGACACGCTCAACGGCTACGGCGTCCGCATACTGCAGGCGAAGCTCACTGAATTCGCGCCCTGCCGGGCATTCGCCTTCAAAGGGCATCAGGCGATCGGCAACTACTCGCTCTGGACGGGGTTCTAGAGCCCATGGCGAGCACCGTCCGGGCCGGTTCAGATGTCGGGGAGGAGGTGCTGGCTGACCTCCGCGCGGCCTACCTGGATCTCATGCGCGACAGCTTGGTTGGGCGGCTCAACCTGGACCCGCCACTGCCGGTCTCCGGCACCCCGAGCTACGACGACAGTGTCCGGAACCGAGGGCTCGACTGGCCGTCGAAGGCGCCGTCCATGATCGGCACGCGGCGCATGGAGAACGTGCGCCGTGAATGCGAGCGCGTGCTGCAGGAAGGTGTTCCCGGCGACTTCATGGAGACAGGCGTGTGGCGAGGCGGCGCCTGCATAATGATGCGCGCCGTGCTCAGGGCCTATCGGGTCGGGGATCGTCGTGTCATCGCCGCCGATTCCTTCGAGGGTTTCCCGCCGCCTTCGAACAGCGACGTCGGTTTCGAGCATTTCGGCCGACCGGAGTTCACAGTCTCCTTGCCCGAGGTGAAAGCCACCTTCGCTCGCTATGGCCTGCTCGACAATCAGGTCGTCTTCCTCGCGGGCCTCTTCCGGGACACTCTCCCGGCGGCTCCCGTGGAGCGGCTCGCCGTCTTGCGGCTCGACGGCGACCTCTACGAGAGCACGCGTGACGGTTTAGCCCATCTCTATGCGAAGCTCTCTTCGGGTGGCGCGCTGATCGTCGACGACTACTTCCTTTTCGAGGGGCACCGGCGCGCCGTCGACGAATTCCGGGCGGCACACGGCATCGAGGATTCGATTGTGCGCATCGATGACTACGGCGGCTTCTGGATCAGATCATGAAGCTGTGAGGGGCGGGGATGGCAGTGAAAATATTGTTCAGATGTCGGGTCGGCTCATTTCAACAGGGCGGAGCGCCCTGCTCGACCACGAGGCAGAACGCGTGATCCATAGCGCCAAGCGCGTGTCAGCGTAGCGCACGCGCCGGGAAGGGATAGAGCTGCTCGATCCTCAGGCGAGGTCCGCGCCTTGAAGTTCAACAAAGACCGGGACATCCCCTACTAAAGCGCGCATACCTAGTTGCAGCCGCTGGCATCCCCGCCATTCGCCATGCATTCGGCAAATCGCACAGCGCGATCGCCGCCGCGCGTGTAGCACGCCGCCCTTCGAGCTTTGCGTTTCATGCTCAGCAACATCCTCCGTCAGACAAACCACACACCATAGAACTTTAGCGACTGGCAAAAAGCAGCAGCGGACGCTATGGCAGTACGAGGTCCACCAGAGCATTACATAATACGCATGGAAGACCGCCTAGTACTTCACATGAAGTAATTTCAGAAATGCTGTCACAGCGGTAATTGTGCCGTCTAATATGTATGGCTTCGCTCAAGTTTCTGAGTGATGCACGAAACAGAACCCACAATATTTCCGATCAATCCGTGTGCGGCTTAACGGGCGACTAATGGATTCGACGCATTGTTGATGTCGAAATCTGGAGCGCACCATGTCCGGCTGGACCTATGTCCTCACTTCCCCACTAACAATTCTTCTCGTCGATGATGACCCCATCTTCCGAGAGTTTGCGATGGTCAATCTCGGGAGCCCCGGCGTTGCGATCCATGCGGCAGCAGACGGCGTCGAAGGGCTCTCGTTGGCTCGTGCTCTCAGGCCCGACGTCCTGCTGGTAGATGCGGAGATGCCCAAACTCGACGGCTTTGCTGTCACGCGGCAGGTCAGATCAGACGCACTACTTGCGCGACTGCCCATCATCATGGTGACGGGGCGCGACGACATTGGCTCGATCGACAAAGCTTTCGAGGTGGGCGCAACCTCCTTCACAGCGAAGCCGGTAAACTGGCGCTTGCTGAGCTATCAAATCAAATTCGTCATGAGGGCGACAATATCGGGGAGCTGCACGTGTCATGACCACGTCAAAATGGCTTGACGACTTTCGTCATTCTCGAGATGGGCAAATGGGCTTGATGCTTGCCCTCCTCCTTCCGATCATACTGGCAGCTGCCGGCCTGGCGATTGATGGAGCCGGTCTGTATTCGCGGCAGCAACGGCTTCAAGCAGCAGCAGACGCAGCAGCTTTGGCAGCTGCGCGCGAATTGTCGCTCGCCAACGCGCACACGACCTCCATTGAGGAGCGAGCGAGACGTACCGCGATCTCGAATGCCGGGACCAAGAGTATCAAGGTGGAAGTCGCCTTCGTGGATCGCAGCGTCGTGAAGGTCACTCTTACGGCTAAGGCGCCCTTGTACCTCTTCTCCCGGGCTGCGCCGGAGGTTCGCGCGACGGCACAAGCGCGCGTCACGAATGTCAACCTTTGCATGCTTGTAACCGAGCCGAGCAAAGCGCCTGCACTTTCTTTGAAGAAGAAATCGCAGGTCACTGCCAACGATTGCTCGATTTACTCGAACTCTAAAGACAAGGGCGGCGTCACCATTGAGGATGACGCTTCCATTGACGCATCCCTGTTTTGCAGCGGCGGAGGCATCAATGGGAAGAAGGGCCACTTCAGGCGGGAACCCTTGACTGATTGTCCGCAGCTCTCTGATCCGCTTTCTGGTCTACAGCCGCCACGTATCAGCGGGTGCGACTTTACTAAGACGGTTGTGAACGCCGGGGTTCAAAATCTCTCGCCTGGCGTCTACTGCGGCGGCCTATCGGTAACCAATGGCGCCACCGCCAATCTTACGTCCGGCACCTACATTATCAAGGACGGGAAACTCAAAGTCGACAAAGCCGGCAGCCTTATCGGGCGGAACGTGAGCTTTTACCTTGCTGGAAAGGACTCGAATTTCGAATTCGCCTACGACAGCGTGATCAGCCTTGAAGCTGCATCCAGCGGACCCTTGGCCGGTATCCTTATTTTTGATGATCCTGTCGGGAAATATGAAAAACATAAGATCTTCAGCAATGATGCGCGCATGCTGCTTGGTACTATCTATCTGCCAAATGGCGCGCTCTACATCGATGCGCAACGCCCGATAGCTGATCGCTCCGCCTATACCGTCCTCATCACGCGCACTCTTGAACTGTTCGACGGTCCAAATCTGGTTCTCAACTCTGATTACGGGCGATCCCTGGTCCCGGTGCCGCAAGGCGTGGGCCCCGGCGTTCAGGTGTCATTGGTGCGATAGTGCGGGCTTCGGGAAAAACGTTGACCTCGATGCTGCGGTGGATGCTGGCGGTGTCAATCGCAGCTTCCACCACAACGTTGGTTCTATATAGCGCGTGGCGAGAGGCAACTGCCTACCTTGAAGCGCGTCGCGCGGCACTTGTGAGCGCTGGGACCGTGCTGGCGTCTTCCTCGGCCTCTGCAATTGCTGAGAGCGACAAGGGGCAGGCGTTGAAGGCTTTGCGGGCCATCGCGCACATGCCGCATATCGCCAGTGTGCAGGTGACGCGCGCAAACGGAGAGGTTTTCGCTGGCCTTGGCATGGCGGCATTCCTGGAGCGACCTCTGGTCAATGTGGAAGACTCTTCGTTATCCGACCTGCTCCTCAGCCGTGTCGTCGTAGTGGCCGTGCCCGTCGTCTCCTCCGCCGAGCGCGTTGGAACCCTGATCCTCGTTAGTGAGGCGGACGGTCTGTGGTCTGGCATCCTGACCTCGGTTGTTTCCATTGTGGCAGCTGCGGGCGTCGCATTCGCTATTGGCGCCACCGTCGCCGCGCGGATGCATCATCGGATTGCCGGGCCAATCCAGTCATTGGCGAACGCTATGGAGGCCTATCGGCGCGGAGATGCTTCAGCAAGTGAGCCTGTACCGCTGGAACTGGCGAACTATCAGGAGGCGCAATCACTTATCGAGGGCTTCAACCTGCTCATTGCGGCAGTCGCAGATCGCGAGAAGCGACTAAAGGAGCACATGGAGAGGCTGGAAGAAACTGTCGCGCTGCGTACAAGCGATTTGGCGACAGCCAAGCTCGCTGCGGAAGCCGCCAACGCCGCGAAGTCCAACTTCCTCGCCTTCATGAGCCACGAGATCAGGACGCCGCTCAATGGCATCATCGCGTTGTCCGACTTGCTCACGCGCGAGGCACTTCCGGCGCCAATCATGAAATCGGTGTCAACCATCGCTCGGTCAGGCAAGGGACTTCTCGGCATCATCAATGATGTTCTCGATCTGGCAAAGATCGAAGCCGGTAAAATGGATCTTGAGGATTCCGAATTGGATGCTGAGTTGGTAATCGATCAAGCACTTGAATTGCATGCCCAGAAGGCCCGCGACAAGGGACTCGAGTTGGTAATTAGGAATGCCAGAGCCGTCCAGAAACTTCGGCGCGGCGACCCCCTGCGCGTTGGACAGATCGTCGGCAACCTCATCAGCAACGCAATCAAATTCACATCGACTGGCACAGTTTCGGTAGCGGTATCGGGGGATGATGCGACGCTTCGCATCGAGGTGGAGGACACTGGTGCCGGCATAAGCGCCGAGCGTTGCGCGAGGCTATTCGCCCCTTACACTCAGGCGCAGGCATCGACCGCTCGCCATCATGGCGGGACCGGATTAGGCCTATCCATTTGTCGTGAGTTGACCACGCGCATGGGCGGGCAGATCGGCGTGGAAAGTGTCGAAGGTGCAGGCTCGCTCTTTTGGTGTGAATTGCCTCTTCCGGTGCTCGCAACGGCCTCGTCCGGGCCCGCCCTGGAAGCACGGATAGCCCTAAGTCGTCGCGACGACCCAGATCTGAAGAAGTTTGTCATTGCATCGGGCGCGGAAGTTATCGAACAAGGCGACGCCGACTACATCGTCGATCGCTGCGGCGGGGATTTACGGATACGGAAAGTAGGACACCCTACGGAGATCGTTGTCGAATGGCCTATATCGCCCCGGAAGTTGCGCATCGGGATTGAGGAGCTCGCCCATGGGAAGTTCGCGCCAGAAAGCCGAAAAGCACTCCTATCACCAGGCGCACGACGAATTCTGGTGGTCGACGACAATGACGTAAATCTCGAGGTTGCTCAGGCAGCCCTTCACCGGATTGGCTGCAGCTGCTCCTTTGCACGAAATGGGCAAGAAGCACTGGATATGCTTTGCGGCCTGCATGATTTTGATGCGGTCTTGATGGACGGCAGCATGCCGGTCATGGACGGGATCGAAGCAACGCGGCGGATTCGCAGCCGTGAAGCAATGCTCGCAACACCCCCGCTGCCCGTCATTGCCCTCACAGCCGATGTCATTGGGCATGATCGGTCCGAATGGTTTGCGGCGGGGGCGACGGATCTCCTAACGAAACCGTACACTGTGGCCGACCTCGCAGCGTGCTTGGTGGCGCAGTTTGGAACTCAAGACCTCATCTCTGAAGTCAAAGAGTCAGCGGCCGACCAAGCATCTTACCAGCCCGTGCGCGATCTCATAGACAGAGGCAAGGCTGACGTTGCCGCTAAGATCGTCAAGCTGTTCACAACCTCGGCGCCAGCTCTAATCTCCGATCTGAAAGAACGCGGACTCAAAAACGCTGATGATGCCGGGCAGATCGCTCACGCCTTGAAGTCTATGAGTCTGAGTATTGGTGCGGAGCAAATCGCTTTAATGGCTCGAGAAATGGAGCGGGCTTCTCATGAGGCCATGCAAGCCCCTACCGCTGGCACGGTGGCCGAGCTGGAGAAACATGTAGAGGTGGCTATTCGCGCGTTGAGCGCATTGGTTGGTCAGGAAATGGAGCCGATCGAGCGGCACGACGCGCGTCTACAGGCATTAATTGACAACGATCAACTGACGCTCGCTTATCAACCGATCGTCGACAAGAATGGCGTCGCCGTTGGCGTAGAGTCGCTCGTTCGTTCTGCGGACGGATGGGCGCCAAGTGAATTTATCCCGCTCGCCGAGCGATGCGGTCTCATCCAAAAAATCGGCAAGCTCGTCTTCAAAATGGCTTGCGCAGATTCTTTACGATGGCCGCGTCTGAAGACTGCGATCAATGTTTCGCCGCTACAATTGGCCGTTCCAGATTTCGTGCGCAACGTCAAAGACGCCCTCAATGAAACAGGGGCTGATCCAAAGCGCATCGAAATCGAGATCACTGAAAGCGCTTTCATTGAAAATGAAAGGCAAGTGGCCTCGGTCATTCAAGAGCTTCAGGCCCTTGGCATCACCATCGCGCTCGACGACTTCGGCACGGGATTTTGCAGTCTCAGCTATCTCAGGAAATTCAGCACGAACAAAATCAAGATCGATCAGACGTTTGTGATGAACGTAGACAAGACATTGGATGCGGCCGCGATTGTGCACGGAGTTGTTGGAATAGCACGCGCGCTAGGAAAGACGATCACGGCCGAAGGTGTGGAAACCGAGTTCCAACATCAATTTCTTTCCACGGCCGGCGTACAGCAGTTCCAGGGATATCTCTTCTCTAAACCTATGTCACGCGACGAACTTTTACTGTGGTTGGACAAACGTGAGCGCGCGGTTGCGTAAGTGGCGGGAACGAGCGAATTGCTTCACAAACGTCAACTGCGCCTGAGGCCCGCAGGTAAAATCGAGGGATGAACGTAGGGGCTGCCGGCTCAAAGGCTTCCCCTAATCGGGGGGCATTTATCGAAGTGGAGGATTCGGCCAAAGGCGCGGCCGCCCAACGCGCGCACCTGCGCAGCGGCCACGCCATTCCGAGATGTTGGCGCTCTTTCTGTGCAGCACCCACCAGTGCGAGATCGGCCGGCGCATCCTCCCTATGGCGCCCTCCTTCATCACTTCTTCGCCTTCCTGAAGCAGCCCTATCATGCCTTTGCAGGTTTTCGCCCGAACATTGAACGACACGTCCGACAGCAGTCTTCGAGAGACGCCGCTTGTCGAGGGTGATGGTCCCGGTGCGCTCAGCGGCCCAGCGCGACTGTAGCTGGGCTTCAACATTGGAATGCCGAACGATCGCCTGGGCGCGTGTTGTCGTGCCAAGATTGATCTTCACGAACTCACCGACCTTCACGGTGCGTGAGAGGCCGTCAAACTCCACGGTTAAACGGGAGCCTAGTACGGCCTTCTTGAGGTCAGCGGGAGGCCGAGCGCGGTAATGCCAAACGCCCGTCTTCGGGTGTCGCCAGGGCTGAGACATGCGGATGAAAATGTGTACCTCTCCTGTGTACCACTTGGAGAGGTTGAAGCTGTTGATGCGCCTTAAGTAATTGACGCGGCAGCCTTTGGGAAGTCGATGGTGCCCAGGAAAGGAAACAGCCACCAGTCAATGTAAGTGCTTGATAACAAACGCTCTTGCCGACACTTCATAGATTGAAGTGTACCACCCGAGTGCATCACTTTCAACACGTGTCGGCAGAGACGATACTAACGCGGAAGAATTTTGATGCAATTATTTGAGAGCCCGATCGACAGTCGACAAGCAGGCTTTGCCCCCCGTACCCTCAACATAATAACGAGTTTTCTGGGTGGTGGGGCGACTGAGGATGCCTAACACATCCTCATAGGGAGGGCTAACCTCCGGCAGAACTTCCCGCTTGGGAGGAGGAAACATCAATTGCTACAAGAGACGCGGCGAGCAGCACCAAGAAGCCGGACCGCTAGGAGTTGAAGCTGATTGTGATCAGCGAAGTCAGCGCCGAAATCTGAGCGTCGGGCGGCTCCCAAAGTGACCATGGAACGCGACCCCAACACACTACCGATACTGAGTAACGAGCATTCAATACACCAACTCATAGGTGGGCTTGTAAGCGAGTCGCCGTGCGAACTGCAACCACTGGAGAGGTGTTCGAAATCCACAAGTTACCTTGACCAGGCAATGGGATTTGTTGCCATCTCGCGGATCATGCTCATAGGCTGGCCGCTGCGCTCCATGAGCTGCAAAGGTCCAGACAGCCTGTGGGGGCTCACCGTGGACCACCTCCTCAATCGCAATACCTGCGCCCGCGAAAGCGCTGTTGTAATCAGATACCAGGTGCACAGAGACAGCGATGGGCCTCGCCGCCTTCTTCTTGTCTTCATAGATTGCGGCGATCTGGTTTCGCGTGTGGAGTTCCATTGAGTTCACCGAAAGCCCGTCATACTTTGCATTGGAAAGGCTATCGTCATCGATGAACGCCGCCACGTTGGCCCGCCCGTTATCTTGGTAGTGCTCGGGGTCGATGAAACGAACAAGCTGCGCCCGGCTCGCAAATGTTGGTGTCGGCATTTAGGGCTCAGTCCATGTGAATGCTGCCGCAGCATGGCGCTCTATCCGATCAATCATCTCTGCGAGTTGGGGCAATTGCCTCGAATCCTCCAATGGCTCCCCATCCCGAAATACGCTGAAGGCAAACTCTCCATGACGATCGCAAAGAACGACAAGCGAGTTATCGGGGTCCATAAACCACTCAGCCACGATGCCACCCGCAGGAGTGATGCTCACCACGGGAGCAGCAGCGTAGTCCTTCACGCTAGCCCACAGGAAAGCGAAGCTCGATAACGCAGCCGCAGACAAGGGAGCGAACTCACCACGAACCCGCTTCGGAGAATTGGCCTCAAGTAATAGCTTACTGAACACTTCAGGCAAGAAACCCGACCGCTCGTGCAACAGGGCCCAATTCACGATGAAAGCGTGAGGCAGAGAAGGTCGTTGTATTTGTTCTGCGCCCCAAATCGGAGACGCAAACGCAGGTAGATTGGCGGGGGCGGTAGACCACGCATGGCCTAGCCTAACAGCGCCAGTAGACGGGGCGGGCTGTTTATCGCCCCTTGAGCCAAGTAATTTGGCATATACGGACGCGTTCACCGCCTTCGCAGCTGGCGGTTGCGACCTAATAACTTCGGCACTTTGGCGGTAAGGATAAACAGCTGAGTTCATGGCGCCTCGGACGGGTTCTGATGAAACAGCTTCATCGCGTCCTGCGTCATGAAGTCTTTAAAAAATTTACTCGTGACTTTGTGGGCCCGCTCCGCCCAGGTTAGCACAGCCGTGGCATCGCACTCGCCTAAGACGCCGAGGTCGCCATCGTTAACGACCCGGCTGGTCATTATCAGACCCGGCCGCTCGTTCGCCGATCCAGACGCCACGTTCAACCCAAACTTCCCGAGAGTTGGGTCAGCGCATGACAGCGACAGCGACACTTGGCCCTCCACCACATTGTGAAGGAAATCGCCACCCTTAAGGAAGGGCGGCATCCCGAAGGGAAGCGTTGTGTGGGTTGACAGGAACTCGGGCAATGAAGAGGAAGCCATGACGGGCGCAGCAAACACATCGACATATCTCAGCTCGATGTGGCAGGGGGTCAGGGGGGAGACTGCGGTCACCGGATAGGCGACCCGAAGCGCACTCACAGCGTGAGATATTAGCTCCACGAACTTGACCCACTCATAGCCCGTGGACATGTTGCAGGCGACGATGCCGTGTCCACACTGGAGAAGCGGAAAAGCTTCCCGCTCCTTTCTATATCTGTGGGAGATCTGATGAGGGACCGTTGGGCCAGGCTGACTGATCAGCTCTTGTAACGGAAAGCCAGCCTCCGCCGCTGCAGTGGCGAATTGAGGACCAAAGACGGCATAAGCTGGGTCATATCCGAAGCCGAACGCATCGCGGACGACGCTCCAGCGCAGTTCGAAAACAACTTCGGCTAAAGGTGCGCTTGGAAGTTTCACCCGCTCGCTCTCCAGCAATCCAGTCAGCCTATGCGCACTGTCTATCAGAATTCTTGAAGATTCTGCACTGGGCCTGACGCACCGTTTACGTATACCCATGCGAGACACCAGCGTGAGACGCCAAATCTGTCTCGTTTGAGTTTCCTCTTGCTTTTCGAGACGGTCCGGAGATATGACACACCCTAATGAGACACTTAGGGACTATCACCAATGACCGCATTGTACGGGTACGCCCGCGTTAGCTCGACCGACCAGGACCTCGCCATTCAGCGGACAGCCTTGGCTGCTGCCGGCTGCAAAATCATTCGCGAGGAGAAGGCTACGGGCACCAGTCGGGATGGGCGCTCAGAACTTCAGACCCTGCTCGACTTCATTCGCAAAGGGGACACCCTAGTCGTGACCCGAATTGACCGCTTGGCCCGCAGCCTTCGGGACCTGCAGAACATCGTGCACGAACTCCGCCAGAAGGGCGCCCACCTGAAGGCAACAGAGCAGCCTATTGATACCTCCACAGCCGCTGGGAAGGCCTTTCTCGATATGCTGGGCGTGTTCGCGGAATTCGAGACTAACCTGCGCAAGGAACGCCAGTTGGAGGGCATCGCAGCGGCAAAACAGAAGGGCGTCTACAAAGGCCGGCCGAAAAGCATCGATCCGGAGCGCATTTGGCAACTCCAGAAGCAAGGTAAGGGGGCTACACAGATTGCCAGGGAGCTTCAGATAGGGCGGGCAAGCGTCTACCGCCTTGTCTGCCAGATGCCATCCTCCTTGCAGCCAGGTGAATTCCACATCACGACCAAGGATAGCCGTGCACTCGCGGACGCCGCGCAAATACAAACTTGCGAGGAACGCCTGACGCAGCTGCAGCGGCCCAAGCGACTCCAAAAATCAAAATAGTAAAGCGCACCTGTCCCGCAAGGTACGGGCACAAATAATCGATTGTTATGCGTAGAACCTGTAGCTACCCCAATTGCACGAAACCAGCAGCGTCTAAGTACGCCCGACTATGCGCGGCGCACAGAGCGCGAGAGAGACGGCATGGCGCACCCGATCAGGTGGCCATCTCGAAGAAGCATCTCGCTCCTTTTCTGGCTGCCGTACGAGCCCGCATCAGGAAGAACCCTGAGAGCAGCGTTTGGGCAGCCCTAGATGCCCGTTGGGCCGCCATCGTTACCCACTGCGAGGGCCTGTTTTCAGATTACCACGCCGGCATCCCCACTGATCGCAATGCGCGACGGGCCGCGAGCGAGGTCATTCGCCTGGCTGAAAGCACCGCGCCCCGTGCTGTAGTCGAGACTGCCTTGGCGATGATCTTGATGCATCAGTCGGCGCCCCACATGTTCTCCTCGGATGCAGCTTTCAGAACCCAAGTGGTGAGGCGTGTACGGTCCCTGGCGGACCAGAGCTATGGGCAGACCTGGAATCACCACACAGGCAAAGTGAAGCGCTACTACAGAGATATTCCGCGAAGAGCGGTGACGCACTTCTGGAATTGGCTGCGGATTGCATTTGGCAGCGCAGCCATCCGTATCGCTTGCCTGGAAGAAGAGGAGCGCCGGAAGGCTGAGGCAGAAGGCCAAGCCTTCAAGAGCGCGTTGGGAAGCCTGCGATGAAGCACAACACTCCGCCACTGCTCCAGGCGAGTTGGGACTTAGAGAAGCTCGTCAAGAAAGCTGGACAGAAGAAGCCCGACACGCTGCCCGACAAGATCTACTTGAGTGAATTCCGGCTGAGCGCGGGCGTATTCCAGCCGCGGCATCGCATGGACGACTTTCACACAAAGGACCTGGTGAAGGCCCTGCGACGTGAGGGGCAGCTAGACCCGATACTCGTTATTCAACTCGGCAAGCATCCTTACGTGGTCGACGGACACCACCGCCTTGAAGCCTATCGCAAAGTCAAATTCGATGGCCTCATCCCTGTCACGTACTTCGAGGGCAGTGTCCAAGCTGCAATACTGGCCGCGGGCCAATTCAACACCCGCGCAAAACTTCAGATGTCCAACTGGGAGCGTCAGGATTTCGCCTGGCGTCTTGTGGTCATGGGCAATGCTTCGAAGTCGGAGATCGTGAAAGCTGCAGGTGTCTCTGACGGTCAGGTTGGCACTATGCGTCGGGTAAAAAAGATACTCGGAGACGACGCGGCCAATCATGAGCACTGGCTCTATGCCGTCCAGGCGGCGCGAGACAAACTGCAACCCGACTTCAATGATGTCGGGATCGAGGCCTGGATTGATAAGCGCAGCAGTGAATTGGCGGATAAACTACGAAAAGTCTGGGGGCCGCCGCGTCATAAACACACCAGCGTTTATGCGGCGGCTTTGAGTAAGTATTTCGGAGGGGCCCTAAAGGACCTCATGGCTCGATTGGCGGAGGAGTTCGGCTGCGAAGATGAGGAGGAGCTGGACTTGATTTAGCACTGCAATTTGCATAGGCATCCCAACGCCGTCAGGCTGCCTCGATGATCCAGGCTGAGACGGCCATAGGTATGCATTCTACGATTCCGCCTTTTGCATAGACTTCTCATCCCGCAATGAGGTTCGGCGGGATCTTGATGCTCTCCACGACCCGTCGCAAAGTCTGCGGCTCGGGGTGCAAATAGGTGTCGCCAACGGTGCGGGGAGCGTGGCCGGTGACGGCATCAATGAGGGTTATATCATTCCCTACCCGCTGGGCCTCTGTCTTGAACCAGTGTCGAAACGAGTGCGTGGGGCCAACGCGAGGGTCGGTAATGCCCTGCTCCCTTATCCATGCCGCCACCTTGTTCGCTATAGACTTCGAAGGGTGGCGGCGTTCAGCGTCCCACTCCTTTCGAGACTTGTAGAAAAGCGGTCCGCCCTTTCGGCTCTCGACGAAACTCAGGAACCCTGTCTCCACCAGCGCCGAATGAAGGGGCACGGTGCGAGGCCTTCGGTTCTTGAACGATCCACCTTGCGGACATGGCCGCAGATCCATCAGCCATCCATTCCCGTCATGGCGAATGCAGTCAGCCCATAGCTGCGCCGGCTCGCTTACCCTGGCACCGGACAATGCTGTGAGCCAGACAAGCCAACGGATGAAAGGGCGATGTTCACCCCGTGCGAGTTCCAGAAGGCGATGAACCTCTGCAGTCGTGTAAGCGCGACGAGGAGCTTCTGTCCGAGGCTTCTGTCGCACCGTGACCCCCACGGTGGGGTTTTGCGTGACCATGCCGTTGGACAAGGCGTAGCTATACATGGATTTCAGCGTCGCGAGATGGCCCGAACCCACATTCTTCAAACCCTCGGCGACTAGCGAGTTCTTCCAGTCGACGACATCCGTCAGGGTGATGCGGGACATGTCGGAATGCCCGAAGAACTTTTCGGCTCGCTTCAGGTGCCCCCTGAAGGTGGTCAGTGTGCTGGCGGCGGGGCGGGTTTCTTGTCTCCAGCGTTCAAATACCGACCACAGGGACGTCGCAGCTTCCGACTTGCTGGCCACGTCCTTAGGTGGGCGTAGATCCTCTGACGGGGCCGTCGGAAAGCGGTCGGCATCCGGGTCTGGCCTGTAGTCGCCTTTGGCATTTCGATGCAGCTTTTGCGCCGCCTGGGTGAGGGCGTGTGCCGCAGCCTCAAGCAGCCGTAGGCGGCTGCCTTCGTCCGTCACCACCCCTTGGCCCTTCAAGACTGCATCGACTAACGGCCCGAAGCGGCGGTCTAGGGCCGCCTTACGGTCAGCCTGAACGGAAGCTTCGGGCGTCTCATAGATGCCAAGCCCCGGATATGGCCCGTGAAGCGCTTCCTGATTGACTTCAATGACGTTCGCCCAGGTGGCCGCCGAGCCGGGATTGTCTTCGCCACCTTTTGCAAAGGCGGCATACAGAATACCCGAGATCCACTGGATATCTTTGTTGGTAAGGGGGCGGGGAAGCCATCGCCGCTCCCTGTAATGCCGGTCGACCTGCGCGGCGACTTCTGCATGACGCCGCTTTGCCAACTGCGGGTCCGAGGTACGGAGCGAGACCTTGATTTCGGAACTTGGCGCTGACGATCTCGTCAGCTGCGCCCAAGTGCGCTTCGGCAGACGACATATGGAGCGTGATGGATGTGCCCTTCACGGACCCCAGGAGGTGCTTGGGAACCTTCTGCCGAAAATAGATCTGACGGGAGCCTTCGCGGCGCGTCGGACGTGCCATAATAAGAGCCATAGGCGGCCACCTCGGTGTACCAGTCGGCATCCGAGAAGTGTCGCTTAGATCAATCGCTTAAGTTCTTCAGCCACTTACGAAACGAGTGGTGCCCAGGAAAGGACTCGAACCTTCACGCCTTGCGGCGCTAGTACCTGAAACTAGTGCGTCTACCAATTCCGCCACCTGGGCAGGCTCCGGAACGATCGGGCGCTCTGGTTAGGGCGC
>JBDHTJ010000048.1:0-29865 GCA_039808585.1 Hyphomicrobiaceae bacterium
GCCATTGAGTCCGAACCAACTCATCATCGTCGGTCGGATCGTCCAAGCGCACGCACGCGACGAACTTGTGCAAGATGCCCGAGAACCCGTACTCGACACCAATGCGATGCACCTCATCGGCATTCTCGAACAAGCTGCCGGCGGCAATTGTCAGTGCTTGGCCCGCGATGCTGCTTGCGGCGCCGGCATTCAAGTTGATTGTCGAACCCGTCGTGACCGCAGCGGCATTGATGGTGTCCACGCCACCATCCGTGTCGGCCAAGAGATTGCGCCCGTCTGCCGAACCATACGCGGAATACTCGTTTGTATAGACGTAGCGGTCGTCAGCCGTGTTCGATGCGCCGAAGACGACGAGTGACGAATTGCCGAGCAGCGAACCGACGTTACCTGCAACGGTATCGATGATCGTCGCGGTCCAGACCCCGGCGCTCATTTCGCCGCGGAATTCCTGACTGACAAAGCGCCAACCGCTGCCGGTGACACTACTGTTGCCGTCGGCTATCGGATGGAGGATCGTGCTTACGGTGCCGTCGGGTGATGTCAGTACGATTTGCAAGTCCTGTGCGCGTGCATGATTGAAGCCAAGCCGCAACTGCGCCGCCTCGATGGAGATATTCTGCGTCACGTTGAATGTCAGCGTGACAGAGCCTGTCGCGTTATCTGGAATGGCCTGGGAGGTCGGGGAAATGGTCGTCGAACCGATCGCCTCGTTGCCCGTCGTAGCCGCCGCCGCGCCGATGTGCCAGGTCTCTGCCAGTCGCACCGCGGCGAGCGCATCGACGACACCGTAACCATAATCGTTGCTGAAGTGCCTGCCGCCGCCGTTCCAAGTCTTGGCGCCATTGAACTCCCAGCCGTCGGCGGCGCCTTGAAGCTGAAAGACGGCGTGGCGCTCGACTACGAAGCCGGGTCCACCGTGACAGTTGCGGTGACGGCCACCGATGCCGGTGGGCTCAGCGTGGCGCAGAGCTTCACCCTCTCGGTGAGCAACGCCAACGAAGCCCCCACTGCCATCTCTCTATCGACCGCCGCAGTGGTCGAGAATGCCGCCGGTGCGGTGATCGGCACGCTCAGCGTCACCGATCCGGACGCTGGCGATACGGCGGCCTACACCGTGGACGACACGCGGTTCGAGGTCGTCGGCGGCGCCTTGAAGCTGAAAGACGGCGTGGCGCTCGACTACGAAGCCGGGTCCACCGTGACAGTTGCGGTGACGGCCACCGATGCCGGCGGGCTCAGCGTGGCGCAGAGCTTCACCCTCTCGGTGAGCAACGCCAACGAAGCCCCCACCGATATTTCCCTGTCGAACGCCTCCGTGGCCGAGAATGCCGCCGGTGCGGTGATCGGCACGCTCAGCGTCACCGATCCGGACGCCGGCGATACGGCAACCTACACCGTGGACGACACGCGGTTCGAGGTCGTCGGCGGCGCCTTGAAGCTGAAAGACGGCGTGGCGCTCGACTACGAAGCCGGGTCCACCGTGACAGTTGCGGTGACGGCCACCGACGCCGGTGGGCTCAGCGTGGCACAGAGCTTCACCCTCTCGGTGAGCAACGCCAACGAAGCCCCCACCGATATTTCCCTGTCGAACGCCTCCGTGACCGAGAACGCCGCGGGCGGCACTGTCGTCGGTTCGCTGCTCCTGATCGACCCGGATGCGGGCGAAACGGCGACATTTACGTTGTTGGAGTCCGCTGGAGGGAAGTTCACCCTGAATGGCAGCACTCTCGTGGTCGCAGGGGCAATCGACTACGAGGCGGCAACCTCACATGGCGTGACCGTCAGAGCGACGGACAGTGCAGGCAACGCGGTCACCAAGACATTCACGATCAGCGTCGCCGACGTTGTCGAGACTGACATTGTCGGCACAGTCGGCAATGACAACCTCATCGGCACCATCGCTGCGGACAACATCCAGGCTCTTGCTGGCGACGACAATGTAACCGGTGGGGACGGTGATGATCTCATCAATGGCGGAGACGGCCTCGACCGGGCCATCTATGTCGGCGCCAGTGGTGGTGTGAGCATCTCGCTCGCCTCGGGTGCGGTGGTCGGTCCAGGCGATGTCGACAATGACACCCTGTTGTCGGTCGAGTTCATCCTGGGATCGGATTTCAACGACACCTTCAACGCTTCAGGCTTCGGGGCGTCGAGCGCCAATGCCGGCAGCCTCTCCTACAGGAACCTCGATGGCACACTCAACGAATTCGAGGGCATGGGAGGCGACGACGGCATCGTCGGCAATGGCTTCACGCGCCTGAGCTACCTCAACGCCACGAACGGCGTGACAGTCGACCTCTTCGCCGGCACGGCGATAGGAGGCGCTTCGGCAGGAAACGACATCTTCAGCGGCGTCAATTCAATCCGCGGCTCGAATCTGGCGGACACGCTGTTGGGGAGCGGAAACGGGGCAGGGACTGTCGAGGCCTTCGAGGGGCGCGGCGGCGCCGATACCATCGACGGGCGCGGCGGCTTCGACCGCTCCACCTACGAGTTCGAGGCTGGCACGATTACGGTCAATCTCGCGGCGGGCACGGTCAACAACGGCGGTGTCATCGACACTATCCGCTCGATCGAGGCGATCCGTGGAACAGCGGGCGCCGATACCTACCAGGCCACGGGGTTCACTGATACCAGCATCAATGCTGGAAGCGCGGGCGTCAATGGCGCCGGCGCGGCTTTCAACGAATTCGAAGGCATGGGCGGCAACGACAACATCACAGGCAATGGCAACACGCGCGTCAGCTATCAGAATGCATCGGGTGGCGTGACGATCACCTTTTCAGGTGGAGGTGCCGGAACGGCTGGCGGCGACGCATCTGTTGGTACCGATACGTTTGTCAGCGGCGTCTTCAATGCGCGCGGAAGCCAGTTCGGTGACACGCTCACAGGAGCGGGAAGCAACGACACGCTCGACGGCCAAGGCGGCAATGACGTGATCAACGCCGGCGGCGGCAACGATACGCTGATCGGAGGGAGCGGCGACGACGCGCTTAACGGCGGGGGAGGGTTCGATGTGGCGGTGTTCAGCGGCTCCCGCTCGATCTACACGTTTGCGCCCGGCTCTATATCGGGCGTCGACGGGGTTGATACGACGACGGGTGGCATCGAGCTATTGCGCTTCGACGATGCGTACATGCTGTGGGCCGATGCCGTAAACGTTGTCGGGGTCAATCTGGCGGCGGGGCTCGGCATATTCGGTCGCGGCGTCGCTGACGACTTGACTGTCGACAATGTCATGAATGGCCGGCTGATCAATCTTGGCGGCGGCGAGGACATCATCCGGATTTCTATGGGTGGGGGGACGCCTCAGAGCATCGAACTCAACACGCCCAACGTTGAAAGCATCGTCATGGCGGGAAGCAACACCGGGAGCCTGGCGGTCACCATGACGGCGGGCACGGTGTTGAACGGTACCACCATCGATCTGGGGTCGTTCTCGGACGCGCTCAACCTCTCGGACGGCAGCGACGTGGTGACCGTCATTGGCGTCGAGACGATAAACGCGGGCGGTGGCAATGATGTTGTGACGTTGGTGGGCGATGGGACCTCGCCCTACACGGTCAATCTTGGCGCTAGCTTCGGATTGGATGTGCTCAACCTCGCCGGCACAAGTTCCGACTTCTCGCTCTCGCTATCGGGCGGCACCGTTCTGGTCAACGGCCAAACGACCGGCGCTGCCGGCGGAAACGAGAGCGTGACGCTGAGCAATGAGCGGACGGACACCACATTCGATCTGGGTGCGGGCTACGACACACTTCAGCTCTTCTCGGTCTCCAGAAACGATATCCGGGTTCGCGATGTGGAAGAGGTTTCGGCGATCGGCTTTGGCAGAGACACTGTGATCAAGGAGGGTGCCGGGACGACCACCTTCACACTGGGCGGAGGCACGGATTTTGTGTTCGCCGGTGCCGGCGTCGACCGCATACGATTCACCGCTGTTGGAGATTCAGTCTTTGAGGTTCCCACGCGGTATAATCATCATATGGACCAGATCACCTACTTCGACGCGAGCCAGGATGTGTTCGTGTTCCAGGGGGTCGGCGGGCCATCGTTTGACTGGGACATCGCGACTTACACAGTGCAGTCGGCGTTCTCCATCGGCGTTGATCAGCCTCCTCTTATGGTCGATATCGACATCCTTCGGGTCGATTTCGATGGAAATGCCTCGGGTGACTTCGGTTGGGACATGGGGATTGATGTGACCGGAATGAACGGCACGTTCAGCGGGGCCAACATTCAGTGGATTGTGTAACCGTCCCCGCCGTCGGCAACGGCCCGCGCTCGCCGGGTGCGCATCCGGCGTCCAAGAGTTGAATAGCAGCCGTCAACACCACAAGCATGTCCGCCGCATCATCAGCGCCAGCCGATCGTCCAAGGTCCCGCGAAGTTCTGGCAGCGATCTGGCGGTGCCGGAGCCTGTTCATTGGCGTGGGTCTGTTTACCGCGCTCATCAACATTTTGGCGCTGACCGGATCGCTGTACATGCTGCAGGTCTACGATCGTGTCATTCCGTCCCACAGCCTGCCGACGCTGGTCGGCATGACGGTGCTGATGGTCGGACTCTACATCATCTACGGCGTGCTCGACTTCATCCGGTCGCGGGTGATGGTTCGCATCGGGCTTCGCGTGGAGCGACAGCTTCGCGAGCGTGTATTTGCGTGCGTCCAGGAACTGCCTCTGCGCCTCAGGCCATCCGCGGATCCGCTGCTCCCCTTGCGGGACCTCGATCGGCTGCGAAGCTTCCTGTCGGGCACGGGGCCCGCCGCGCTGTTCGATGCGCCATGGATGCCATTGTACCTGGGCCTTGTGTACGCGCTGCACCCATGGCTCGGAATGCTGGCTCTCGCCGGAGCGCTGGTGCTCGTCGTCCTCACCACGGCCACCGAGTATCGCAGCCGTCGCCCGATGGCGAAAGCGGCCCGTAGCGGCTCGGAGCGCGAGGCGGCCGCGGAGATTGCGCGCCACAATGCCGAGGCTGCCCGGGCGATGGGATTTGCCGGCAATGCGCGACAGGCCTGGTTGCGCGCCAACAATGCGTACCTGCTGGACCAAACCTTGGCAGCAGACGCGACAATGGGGCTCGCGGCAATATCGCGGGTCTTCAGGCTTCTGCTTCAGTCTGCCGTGCTTGGCCTGGGTGCGTGGTTGGTCGTACGCGGCGAAGCATCGGGTGGCGTCATGATCGCAGCGTCCATTCTCACCTCGCGCGCGATGGCACCCATAGAGATCGCGATCGCCAACTGGAGAGGATTTGTCGCCGCGCGGCAGGCGGGCATCCGGCTGGATAAGCTTCTTTCCTCGCTCCCGGACAAGCCGCCGCCCATGCTGTTGCCGGCCCCCTCGCGTCGCCTCAGTGTCGAAGGCCTCTGGGTCGCACCGCCGGGAAGTACGAACCCGATCCTCCAGAACGTCACTTTCGTACTCGACGCAGGCGCTGGCCTCGGGATCGTCGGTCCGAGTGCGTCCGGCAAGACATCGCTTGCCAGGGCACTGGTGGGAGTTTGGGATCCGCTTCCGAACCGAGGCGCCATCCGCCTTGACGGAGCCGCTATCAGCCAATGGGATCGGGATGTTCTCGGCCGCCATGTCGGATATCTGCCGCAGGATCTCCAGCTCTTCGAGGGGTCGATCAAGGCCAACATCTGCCGTCATGACGCTGAGGCCAGCAGTACGGCTGTCATCGACGCCGCACGCGCTGCCGGGGCGCATGACCTGATCGTGCGGATGCCCAACGGCTACGAGACCCAGGTGGGGGACGGGGGAAGCGCACTGTCGGCCGGCCAACGGCAACGCATCGCGCTTGCGCGCGCGCTTTACGGCGACCCGTTCCTTATCGTTCTCGACGAGCCAAATTCGAACCTCGACGCTGAGGGCGAGATGGCGCTAGGCACTGCGATTGCTCGCGCGCGCGCTCGTGGCGCCATCGTCATCGTCATCGCACATCGACCGTCTGCCCTTGCGAACATCGATGAGGTGCTCGTTCTCGCTGGTGGGCAAGTGCGGGCGTTCGGACCGAAAGATCAGGTGCTGCGGGCACTATCCGCGGATTTGAACGCCGCCGGAGCCCCGGCGGGAGGACCCCGAGCGCCCGGTCTCAAAGTTATCGCTGACAACGGCACGAGCAGCTAGCCATGGGACAAGATCTGTTCGACCAAGTACAGGTCCTGGCGAACGGCCTAGCACGTCATGTCGCGCAGTACTGGACCGCTTATCCCGTCGCCGGCAGTGCCTTGGGCGGGGCGCTCGGCGCGACACTTGTGCTCTTCCTGTTGCGGGCCCTGAAGCGCCATCTGCTCCGCTCGACGTTCCGGCCGCCGCGGGGCGCGGATATCTCGGATGGTGTGCGGACGTACATGCTCGCAGGTTTTGCCACCGCAATTCTCCTGGTTGCCGGCGTGGGAGGATGGGCGGCAACGACGGAGCTCGCTGGGGCGGTGCTGGCGCAAGGCACCATCGTCGTCGAAAGCAATGTCAAGAAGGTGCAGCATCAGACCGGCGGCATCGTGGGCGAGATAAGGGTGCGCGACGGCGATCGTGTGGCCGCCGGCGACATCGTGCTGCGCCTCGACGAGACCATCGTTCGCGCCAACCTGCAGGTGGTGAGCAAACAACTCGACGAGAACCTTCTTCGCCAGTCGCGGCTCAAGGCGGAGCGGGACGGCGCGCGCGAAGTGCTCGTTCCGGAAGCGCTCTTGGCCCGCGTCAGCGAACAGTCCGTACGCGAGATCATTGCCGGCGAAAAGACCCTTTTCGAGAGCCGACTGACGTCGCGGGAAGGACAGAAGTCGCAGCTGCGCGAGCGTATCCTGCAATTGCGACAGGAAGTGAAGGGAATTGCGGGGCAGCTGCATGCAAAGTCCCAAGAGATCCATCTCGTGCAGGCCGAACTCGAGGGGCAGCGCGATCTTTGGGAGAAGAACCTCATCAGCATCACGAAATACACGGCCACCCAACGGGAGGCTGCACGCTTGCTAGGCGACAAGTCCCAGCTTGAATCGGCAACGGCGCAGGCGAAGGGAAAGATCGCGGAGATCGAGCTCCAGATCATACAGATAGACCAGGATCTGCGGACGGAGGTGCTGAAGGACCTCCGTGAAGCACAGGCCAAGGAAGCAGAACTCGTCGAGCGCATGGTCGCCGCGGAGGACCAGTTGAAGCGGATCGATCTGCGGGCGCCACAGGAGGGTGTTGTTCACCAGCTCGCAGTACATACGGTCGGCGGCGTGATTTCAGCCAGCGACGTCGTGATGCTGATCGTGCCGACGGATGACCGCCTCGTGATCGAGGCGAAGATCGCTCCCCAGGACATCGATCATGTGCGGGCAGGTGCGGCCTGCTTTGTGCGCCTGACAGCTTTTAACCTGCGCACGACTCCGGAATTCATGGGTTCAGTTCTTCGGGTCTCTGCTGATCTTTCTCGCGATCCGCAGCTCAATCTTACTTACTACACGGCGCGTATCAGCCTCTCGGCCGACGAACTCAAGCGCATGGAAAAGCTGAAGCTTGTGCCGGGGATGCCGGCAGAGGTTCATATCAAGACCACGGACCGCACGGCGATCTCGTATCTCATGAAGCCCCTCCAAGACCAGTTTGCCAAGGCTTTCCGGGAGCAATAACTGCACCGAGGTAGCGCCTTTGTACCTGCGACCGTGCAGACCTCCAAACTTGAGACATTTCGGGGGGAGGGAGCAGGCGGCGCGCAATCTCATCGTTCACGAGAACGCTTAGCCGCAAATGCGCAAAGTGCAGAAGCTGAGAGGTCGGCCATCTGGCGACGCGGCCGACCGAAAGAAGTGCTGCATCACTCCGATCGCGGCAGCCAGTATACGAGCGAGGCGTTCCAGCGGTTGATGGCCGAGCATGGGGTGACGTGCAGCCTCAGCCGATCGGGTAACGTCTGGGACAACGCGGCAATGGAAAGCTTCTTCTCCTCGCTCAAGACCGAGCGCATAGCGGGGAAGATCTACCGCACCCGCAACCAGGCCCGCGCCGACGTGTTCGACTATCTCGAGCGTTTCAATAATCCACATCGTCGGCACTCGACGATCGGATATCTGAGCCCGATGGAGTTCGAAGCCAGGGCCGGATAAGCTAAGGGTGGTGTCTACGGAACCGGCAGCAGCTCAGTCCGCTTAGAGCGGCTTAGAAGTGCCACCTCCCAGCCCCTCCCCGATTTGCACGAATAACAGGCACACTGAGCGTCTTTTAGACAGCCACCGTACGTCCAGTCCCTACCGGCAGGGTGGTGATGTCTGGCATAGGCATTGCATGGCTGCGCCGAAGAGCCGATCGAATTTCCCTCAGTCGAAACGTGAGGCTTTCGTGCGTCTAGCTGGTGTGGACATCAAGCAACTTCGGATCTTCCTGGCTGTGGCAGAATGCGGCGGCTTTACCGCGGCTGAGGACGTCCTAAATATCTCGCAGTCGACGATAAGCGCGCATATCTCCAGTTTAGAGAAGCGCCTCGGCTATCGGCTCTGCCGACGCGGAAGGGCAGGCTTCGAATTAACGGACAGAGGAGCGGCTTTACGAGAACAAAGCGTCCGGCTCATCGAGGCAATGAGCGATTTTGAAGATCACGCCAGAGCATTAAAGGGAAAGCTTGTAGGCCGGCTGAAGATTGCGATGATCGATAATTTGATCACCGATCCAATGTGCCCGATTGTGCCGGCGCTGAGGAGCCTGAACGCTTCCGAAGCTGGCAGCCCCAGGATCAGCATCGATGTCATTTCACCATCGGAGATTGATGATGCGGTAGCCATCGGCCGCAGCGATATCGGGATGACCATCGCAGAAACAAGACTCCCGACGCTGACTTACATACCATTGTACCATGAAACCGATGTGCTCGTCTGCGGCAGAGGGCACCGGCTTTTCGATATGCGCGGGGCCGCAAATATAAAGCGCGCGTTGCGCAATTCGAATAAGGCGGTTCGATCATTTCTCGAAACAGAAGACGCGTATTTATTGGGAGGGAACGAGGAAAGTATTAGTGCGTCGGTTACGAATATCGAAGCCATAGCACTTCTTGTCCTGGCCGGCACCCATATCGGCTTCCTCCCTGAACACTACGCAAGGATTTGGGTGGACAAGGGGGACATGCGCATTCTTCACCCCGAGACATTCAACCGGCGGACAGTTGTGTCCTTGGTGCATCGTCCCGGCGCGAACAGCAACATTTTTCAACATTTTGCCAGAGCGCTCCAGGCCGCCAGCGAATTTGCCAAGCCTGCACCGAGTGGCCAGACCATTTAAGTCCGGCATCGAGAAAAATCCCCGCCCCCGAAAGTCCGCAACCGCCGCCCGTCGGGGCGCACAGCCGAGTTTCGCATCGCTTCCGCTGCGGCATATGTGTTCCCCGTCGAGGCAAGGAGAGCCCGAACGGCTACGTTTGTCATGCGCCATCGTGGAGGGACCCGATAAAATGAAATCAGATCGACCCACTGTTTTTCTCGCTGGGCACTCTGAGCCCTGCAGAACGGCACGTTAAATCCCGGTCTTTCATATGGTCGCATTGGCCTGGGTCGCCGCGTGGTCGCGTCGCTTCGAAGCGGTCTCATTGCACCCGGGCGACTGAGGGGCGGCGCGGCGCTTCCGATGATGGAGGGATCGAGGCCGGCGTTGCACCGTGTTTTCCAATGTCTGCATCGAAAGCTCGCTGTTTTAGAGGCTTCGAATGCGACGCATCCTTTCGTGACGTTACGTCGAAGTGCATGGCGGTTACCAGTGCGCGCCCAGCCCATCGAAGCTACACCTTACAACTGGCCGCATGATGGCCAGCTGGCAGCGGACTCAACTGCGCTATTGATCATCGACATGCAGCGCGATTTCTGCGATCCGGGCGGCTACATATGCTCGATGGGTTATGAGATCGAGCCCGTCCGTGCAATTGTGCCGACCATCGTCGAGGTAAGGAAGCGGGTCCGCGCTTGGGGCGGCCGTGTTATTTACACACGCGAAGGGCATCGTTCTGATCTGACTGATCTTCCGCAGCACAAAGCTTGGCGTTCAAGGAAGGCTGGCGCGGAAATTGGTTCACTCGGTCCGCTGGGGCGCTTTCTGGTTCGCGGCGAACCGGGATGGGAGATCATATCGGAACTGCAGCCCTCCCACGGGGAGCCAGTTATCGACAAATCGGGCTATAGCGCCTTCTTTGGGACCGACCTGGACCGCATCCTTCAATCGCTCGGCATTCGAAGGCTTATCCTCACCGGCACGACGACGGACATCTGCGTGAGTTCCACCCTCCGCGCAGCCGTGGAACGAGGATATGAGTGTCTGCTCGTCAGCGATGGCTGTGCCGCCACCGATCGCGACAATCATAATGCCGCACTGCGTACTGCGATGACCGAGGGGGGCATACTTGGCGCTGTCAGCCTGGGCAGCGACGTACGCTTCGTCACCAGCAGCGATCACGTGGCCCGGCCATGACCCACAAGAAGCGGCATGTTCTGGCTTGCCATCACAATTCGGAATTGCGGAACGACGCGTTGCCCATGTTATCCGGCCACCGCATCTTCCGCAGATCATCATGCCCCATGCTCGTTAGAGAGTCGAGCCCTGGCGAATGGGGCGTCCGCGAGTGCATCCGGCGCGCGGTTGGCTCGTCGACTATCGAGATTTCGGGAAGCTATTCGAGCGTCGAGACGGCACGACCTTCAATGAAGGCAATCCGACGCGAATTGAGGGTCAACTCTTCTCGACACCTATCGCCATCGGGGTGCCGGAACGTTCGCAACCATCGGGAGATATTCGCATGAAACGGCTTGTGCTGATTGCGCATTACATGTGGATCGTTCTCTTTCTCGGGGGCACTGCCGCTGCGGGTGAGCCGATTCGGATGGTTTGGCTGCCGGTGACGCAGGCATTACCGTTTTTTGTCGCGCTTGAAGAGGGGCTATTCGAAAAGCGGGGCCTCAGCGTCGAGCAAACAAAGATGCAGAACCCCACGCAGATCATCGACGCCCTTGTGTCGGGGCGAGCGGACGTGGGGCCGGGTGGCAGCGCGACAGCAATTGCCGCCATCGCAGAAGCTCAGTTTCAGGGCGCTTTCAAGGTTTTCGGCCTCCAAGGGGGGCGGGTCGAGCAGGGGTTTCTGAATGACAGCCTTATCGTCAAAGCAGGCTCTCCGATAAAGGGATTCAATGACCTGTCCGGAAAGAAGCTTGCCATCCTCCCAGGCGCGCAATGGCGAACACTCGCGAAACTCATCCTGAAGAAGCACTCGATCGTCCCCGACAAGGAGGTGCAGCTCGTCGAGGTCGCCCTTCCCCTGCATTCGCAGGCAGTGATTGCCGGGACGGTGGATGCAGCGCTGACGGTAGAGCCGGCCGCGAGCCTTGCGGAAGCGACGGGAGAGGTTGTCAGGGTCGTGGCTAATCCCGCAGCTCGTTTTGTCGTTGATCCTTTCTTCGGAGGCGCTTCGCTAATCACAACCACCTTTCTAAGCAAACGGCCAGAAGACGCGCGGAGCCTCATTGCAGCGATGGATGAAGCTACCGACCTCGTGACAAATGGGTTCGATCGGTACAAGCACCTGTTCAAAAAATACCTGGGTCTCCCCGAGCAATCCTTGACCCAAGTAAAGCCAGTATATTTCCGGTCGAGCCGCGATTTGAGTGGAGAGACAGAAGCTGCCTTCTCGGCGTTGATCGGGCAATTCAAATCCGAGGGCGTCATCAAGAGCGACTTGAACCCCGCATCGATGCTTCTCGGAGGGCGCTGATCATGGCCCGCGAACACATTTTGATTGAAGGTGTCCCATGGCCGCGACGAGGTTTCGTGGCAGAGGAGGCAGCGCTCCTTCTCATCGATATGCAGGTTGATTTCTGTGCGCCGGGCGGATGGATCGACCAGCTTGGCGTCGGGCTGGCAAATACAAGGCGGCCGATACCGGTCCTTCAATCCCTCCTGGCGCGCGCTCGCGCTGTGAACCTGCATGTGTTTCACACCAGGGAAGGGCATCGGGCTGATTCATCCGACCTCAACCGAAACAAGCAGTGGCGCACCCGTAAGCAGGGCCTCGGTATTGGTGATACCGGAGCGAACGGTCGCGTCCTCGTCCGAGGTGAGCCTGGGTGGGCACTCATTCCGGAGCTGTCAGCCCTGCCATCCGAAACTGTCTTTGATAAACCTGGGAAGGGCGCCTTTTTCGCCACCGACCTTCATCATGTCCTTCAGTGCCGAAACGTAAAGACTCTCATGATTGGCGGCGTCACTACCGATTGCTGCGTGCAATCGACGATGAGGGACGCCGTGGACCTAGGATATGAATGTCTACTGATAGAAGATGGCTGCGACGCGATCAGGCACGAGGATCATACTCGAACCGTCGATATCTTCAAAAAGGCGCAGGGACGCCTGGGTGCGGTTGCCAGGTCGGATTCTGTGCTCGGTTTCCTGGGGTGATTGGCGATGGCTCTTTACCCGAACATACAGTCGTCTCCGTACTCCTGGCCCTTTCACGGCAGCTTCGACATGCGGAGGACGGCACTGCTCTGCTGCGTTGACGCACATTGCAGCATGACTGCGAGGGCCGCGGAGCGGATTGAGTCCCTCGTTTCGTTTTTTCTGAAAAACCAAGCCATGGTGGTTATAGCCCGAAACGGCGAACCGACGTGGCTTCCTGTCAGGGATTTTACCGAACGCCTTGTAGTGTCCGCTCCCGGGCTCAACGCATTCATTGGGACTTCGCTGGACCTGGCGCTTCGCGGAAACGGTATCGAAGATCTCATGTTCGTGGGGGGCTGTACTGAGTACGGTGTCCACGCCACGATGAGAGACGCGAACGATAGGGGGTTCGAGTGCCTTCTGGTTCAAGACGCTTGCGTGGGTCACACCCCTGACGGGCATCAAGCGATAATCGACATCACCATGACCTGCCATGGCCTGTTCGGCACGGTGGCGGGCACTGATGATGTTTTAAGATCGTGTGATGCAGAGCTGGCAAGGTTGGGAGAAAAGCAATGAGGGGTTATCACGATCTCGGCGGGCAGTCGGCAGGTCCAGTGACCCGCGTGGAGCATGACTATGCGCTATGGGAAAAACGTGTCGATGCCCTGCTTCCCACGCTCGTGAACAAGGGGATTATGACCCTCGATGAACACAGGCGAATGCATGAGTCACTCGGCGATGTCGCCTATGAAACGCTGACCTATTACGAGAGGTGGATGGCCGCGACCACCAATGTCCTGATTGTGAAAGGGCACCTGACGATCGCCGAGCTGGCCAAAAAGATGATCGAGGTCGAGGGAAGACGAAGCTAATGCCGAGATATGCGGTTGGCCAACCCGTGAGAGTGATGCTCGCTCATCCACCGGGCCACGTCCGGACACCCTATTACATCCGCGGTCTGGCGGGCACCATCGAAAGAGTGTGCGGCGAATATCCCAATCCGGAGGAACTGGCATACGGGCGTGCTGGTACACCACCCCTGACCCTGTATCGGGTGCGCTTTAAACAAAGCGATGTGTGGCCAGACTACAAGGGCGGCGCGCACGACACCATCGACATTGAGATTTACTCACACTGGTTGACAGAGGTCGGAGGCACCAGCAATGGACAATAGCACCACGGCGGGCGGGGACGCGGGCGGTGAGCATACTCACGACCATGATCATGGAGACCACTCGCATGATGCTGTCGAACACGAGAACAGGCCCCCCAGCTATTTTGAATTGATGGAAACCGTTGTGAGGGAGCTGTTGATCGAGAAGGGCCTGCTAAGCGCCGACGAGATACGGCGGGCCGTGGAACTGATGGATTCGCGCTCGCCTGCCAATGGAGCCAGGCTGGTCGCGAGAGCCTGGTTGGACCCGGGCTTCAAGCAGCGACTCCTGGCGAATGGCAAAGAAGCTTGCAAAGAGCTTGGTATTGATTTCGGGGACGTTCGGCTTCCCACTGATCTTGTCGTAGTCGAAAATACCAAGGATGTGCACAACGTGATCGTATGCACGCTTTGCTCTTGCTACCCTCGTCTTCTCATGGGTTTGCCGCCCGACTGGTACAAGAGCCGGGAGTACCGCGCGAGGACCGTGCGCGAGCCGCGCGAGGTGTTGCGGGAGTTTGGCACGGTTCTCCCGGACGATGTCACGATACGCGTGCATGATTCAAATGCCGATATGCGCTATTTGGTGCTTCCGCTTCGCCCCGAGCACACAGATTCCCTGAGCGAGGATGAACTCGCGGCAATTGTCACACGAGATAGCATGATCGGCGTGACTACGGTGAAAGCCCCATCTCGGTCAATAGATCAGTAGAGGGGAATGGGCGTTTGACCTGCGTGTTGTTACAGGCAACGGAAGTATAGGGGAAGCTTGTGCAAGGTGCACCGGGGATGTCACGGTTCGGTTGGATGGGCGTGGGTCCATTGGTGCTACTCGTCGTCTGGTACTGTGCCCACGCAACGGGACTAGTCACACCCAAGCTGTTGCCATCGCCGTACCAGACACTTCAAAGTATAATTGTCAATGTATCAGATGGTGGCCTTGGTCAGGACTTTTGGGCGACACTTAGGCGAACGTTGCAGGCGTTTCTGATTGCAACGGCTGTCGGCGTGCCTGTCGGTGTCATGATTGGCTCGAACGAGCGCGTGTATCGGGCGATTGAATTTGTCGTTGATTTTTTTCGTTCCACGCCGGCCACTGCGATGTTCCCTCTTGCAATGATCATTTTCGGACTTGGAGATACCTCCAAGGTGGCCATCGCCGCTTTCGCAGCCCAGCTCATCATTTTATTCAACGTCGCGTACGGCGTCATGGGTGCGCGCCCGACGCGCAGGCTCGCTGCCAAAATTATGGGCGCTTCCACGTTACGAGTTTTCAAGGATGTCACGTTCTTCGAGTGTCTGCCGCAGATGCTCGTTGGATTGCGGACCAGCGTGTCAATGGCGTTAGTGGTCATAGTCGTCGCCGAGATGTTCATTGGCTCTGACAACGGCCTCGGAAAACGTGTTATCGACAGCCAGATCACGTTCGATATGCCCCAACTATATGGGACGATTTTTGTGGCAGGTTTCATGGGCTACGGGCTCAATGTCGTTTTCCTGGGGCTTGAGAAGGGCCTCGTCCATTGGTCGGGTCGATGATGAGATACCGTCGTGGCGCATGCCAGTGGTTTCATGCGCGGTATTGTCCGCGGGACCTGGAGAAGATTCGAGTTGCGGTTCTAGCTTCCTGTTGCGCGATTATAGCGCAGCAGGGCGATTGAAGGTCGTCTTCCATGCTGACAAAGCAACGCGGGATCGCCGAGTGTATGGCTGCCGCACCAACCGTGCAGGGTCAGACCGGTTCCCAGATAGTGGCTGGTGTGCCCAAAAACCACATTACGATCCGCGGGCTCACAAAAGCATTTGGGAAAACGGAAGTGTATTCCGGTTTCAACCTCGATGTCCGCTACGGCGAGATAGTGTCTGTGTTCGGCCCCAACGGCTGCGGCAAGTCGACCATCATCAACATGATTGCAGGGTTGTTGCCATATGACGCGGGTGAAATCCTGTTTGATGGAAAAACGATCGAGCACACGCGCGTGGGTTACGTATTCCAAAACTACCGTGACGCACTATTTCCATGGCAACGTGCAATAGACAATATCGACTATCCGCTCAGGATGATGGGTATCCGCAAGAGCGACCGCTCCCGGCGGATCGATGAACTTGCCAGCAGTTTCGAACTGCAATTCGATCTGCACCGTTTCCCGTACGAATTGTCGGGCGGACAGCAGCAGACTGTGTCCATCATGAGGTCACTTATCGTCGAACCAGAGGTACTGTTCCTGGATGAACCTTTCTCCGCGCTCGACTATGAAATGACGTTGGTGATGCGGGATCGCTTGCAGAAAGTCTTGAGCGAGAAGAAGACCACGACGATGTTCGTGAGCCATGACCTGGAAGAAGCGGTTCAGCTTGGCGACCGCGTCCTGCTTCTGACAAGGCGGCCCTCGCGAATTGCGGACTTCATGGAAGTGCCTCTCGCGAAGCCGCGGGCACCGGAGATCGTCTCCGATCCTGAGTTCGTCGCACTGAAAGCGCGCGCGCTGGACGTGTTCCAGAAAGCCGTGCGCGGAAGTTCTCCGGCGGCGTAACGGGCTCAGGCGGGGCCAATCGAGGGGGCGACGACAATGTTTGGCATCCAAAGCCCGGAGGCGCGCGCGGCAGAATCGGCAACCGAGGTGCTTCAGTGCATCGAACAGTTTCTCGCGGATGCGACGGCTCAGTGGAGTGTTGGTTCGTTTGGGGCGATTGCCGAGTTCCTGCGCGATCCCGAAGAGGCGGTTGAGCTCGGACCGCTGTCGGTGGCGACGGCACGGGGCGCATTGTCTTTCACGCCGTGCGACGGGCTGAAGCTGGTGGCATTCGAAACCACAACGCGTGATAGCTGGAGCCAGCGTGTCGCGCTCTGTCTTTCTGCTGAAAGCGCCCGCATGTCCATGCGTAACGTTCTGACCGAGGTTGGCCCCGATCACGCTGCCGCCAGGGGGGAAGACCGAACGGGAGTGCTCTTCGATGTCGGCGTGGGTGTCCACCAGCTCGATCTTTGCGTCCGTGTGGCTGATGCAGAACTCGTCCGTATGTTCCGAGCCGAATGCGGAAAGCCGACGTTTTCGCATGAAAGCCGGGCCGGGCAGCTCATCCACACACACAGCCCGCATCGCGTTTTCATAACTAGGCTGGCCCGGGCGGAGGTTTACCAAGCCATTCCACCGGTTGACGGAAAGAGCCCGGATGGGCCGCACACACATGTTCTTTACGATTTGCTCAAGCACAAGCGCACCCATGCGGCGACCGATCCGATCCCGAAGGAATACGTTCCGTGCGCTTTTCTCTATCCAGCTCATCCCGAACGGGACGCGCAGGGTCATGCGCAACGCTACGACCGAGACCGCAAGGATGCCTTTGACCTGATGCTCGCGCGTTATGGGGATGGAGAACTCTTTCGCCTAAAGCAGAAAGTGATCGAGGCGGTTGAACAGCGCCGCGCTCCTTCCACGTTTCGCGTCGGCGGTCGTTTTGCCAGAACGACCATCCGCGTGACGTTGCGTCAGCTGCGCGCCTCTGGTTATGGTGGAGTTTCCCTTGGGGAGTGGTTGGCCGCGTTCGAGCCCCGTCCTCGCGAATGGTACGACGAGGATCTTCATGTACACCACCGATAAGCCGAGTATCGGGCAGCAGGTGATCATGCAAGCGGCCAACTTGGCTGTCGCTGCCTTTGCCTGCAGCATCTGATCTTCAGCTAACGGCTGGGACGCACGGACAGTAAGAGCTTATGTATTCTAGCACGGCGTCGATTTGTCGGGGAGGTTTGGATCGCTTGAAGCCAATAATTCGCGCAGCTTGAATTTCTGTATCTTGGCAGTGCCTGCTGTTGTTGGAAGGGTGTCCACGACCACAATTCGCGAGGGGCGCTTGTAGCTGGCCAAACGTTGGGTGAGAAAATCCGATAGGCCATCGACATCGACAACGGCGGGCCCGGCTTGGACCGTAACGAATGCAACCCCCGTCATCCCATCTCGTGGATGGGGCATCCCCACGACAGCAGCAGATGAAATGCCCGGATATTCTAGTATGGCCTTTTCGACCTCTGCTGCGGAAACATTGAACCCACGGCTCTTGTAACCGTCCCCGAGGCGTTGCTCGAAGATCAGCCTTCCGTTGTCGTCGAGCCATCCCTGGTCACCGGTCTTGAACCAACCATCGGCTGTCCGGCTTGCCGCGGTCTCGGCGGGCTTGGCAAAATACTCCATCATCAACGAATAGCCGCGCACGCAGATCTGTCCGGATTGCCTCGGGGGAAGCACGGCGTCCGTCTCGGGATCGCGTATGGTGACTTCCATATCTGGCAGAGCGTAACCTTGGGTCGTGTGGCGCACGGCGCGGGGCTCGTCCGGCACCGGGCGCGAGACCAACGTAAGTGTTTCCGTCATGCCGTAGCCCGCAACGACGGAACGGATACCCAATTCATCCTCGGCCCGGGAAAGCACTTTAGGATCAGCGGTGAGGGCAAGTCCGACTCGGATCGACGACATCGGTGGGGCAACGAACGGACCCAGTGCCAGAATGTCATGCACGATGGCAGGCAAAAGATGGAGCATGGTAATGCCGTCGGTTTGCACGGCAGCGAGACACTCGCGCGCATCGAATCGATCGTGGAGGTGTACGCAGCCACCTGAGACCCAAACCGGCAGGATGCCATTCAGCATTGCCATCGAGCTGAACAGTGGAATACCAAGATACAAGATATCGTCCGGGCGATTACGGCCGATCACAGAAATATCGTGCGCTTTTCGCCAAACCGCATGGTTGATGACGACACCCTTCGGCAGCGCCGTGGTCCCGGATGTGTAAAGGATTAGGCCACCAACCGAAGGGTCAGTCTGCCGGGACAAGTCTGGCCGGGGGGGAAGTTCCGGCACATAAATGAACCCGTCCTCATTTCCTTGTGAGGGTTCGAAATGCAGCACGGTCCTCAAGGCGGAGGTGCTACCGGCAGTCTGAGCCTCCTGGAACAGAGTCCGCGCATCCGCGAGAAAATCGCGTGCTTGAGTGTGTCCAGTGACGATCAGTGCGGCACTGCCGGATTGGTTGATCTGATAGCTCGCCTCGGGGAGCGTCAATCGCGCATTCAAGATGACAGGGATGAGGCCCATTTGGGCGGCCCCCATCCAGTACCAGATGAACTCCGGCCTGTTCGGCATCCACAGCGCGATCCTGCTACCGACCGGGAGATCCATCGCTGCCAGTCTACCGCTCGCCGCGTCAACTTCGTTTCGAATCCGGCTGAAGCTCCAATCGCATCCATGATAGCGCAGCCCAATGCGGTCGCCGTATCGATGCGCGAGAAAATCGAGGGCCTCCCCGTAAGACTTGCCGTGGAAGGGGTTCACGATGCAGAACCGCCGGAATTCGTGCGCAATACGGCGCGCAACCCCTTAGCGTTGATCTGGGCCAGACGTGCATCGCGTTCCTCGGTCGAGCGGGCAAGCGCGATGCTGATCATATATTCCTGATTGAGTTCGAGAGCCGAGCGAAGTCCCATGATCTCGAAGGTCTTGTTTATCGTCCGCTTGTTCAGCTCCACCGCGACTTCAGGCATCGAGGAGACACGTCTTGCCAGAGCGGCAACGCCCTCTTCCAATCTCTCCGGTGAATAGATCCTGTTGATCATCCCGATGCGCAAGGCCTCATCCGCTCCAATATTCTCCCCGAGCAAGAGCAGCTCCTTGGACTTCCGCAGGCCGACAACCCAAGGCATCATGAGGCTGGGCGGCCCGGAGCTGTCTGCAATCTCGGGTTCGCCGAAGATGGCATCCGGTGTTGCAACCGCTATATCCGCCGACAACGCCAGGTCGCATCCAGCCCCGAGCGCATAGCCGTTTACAACGGCGATGACGGGCTTCGGGCATGACCAGACAGCCCAGCAGATGGCGAGTGAGCTTTCGAGATGCTTTCTCCAGGCTGCCGCCGTGTGGGGAAAGGGTGTGGCGGCACCCTCCTTCAAATCGATGCCGGCGCTGAAAGAGGTCCCGGCGCCCCTCAGCACAACGACCCTGGCAGTGGTATCCGCTGAGGCCCTCTGCACAGCCTCCAACAGGCATTTCTTGAGGATTCTGCTCATCGCGTTGAGGACTTCTGGACGGTTCAACGTGATCGTTGCGACCTTCCCATCAAGTGCGTAGAGAACAGGCTCCGACGTCATATGACCTCCCCAGGATTAGCGTACGACGATGCGCAGAGCGCCCATGCGCTCCAGACCTATAACGATGACAGCGGCAAAGGCGATCAGAAGGGTCGACACCGCAGCAACGATCGGGTCGAACTGATCGGACAGATATCCGTACATTCGGATCGGCAGGGTCTGTTGCGATGGTCCTGCCATGAATATCGTGACGACGATCTCATCAAAAGAGATGACAAAAGCAAAGACGAATCCGGCGAGCAGGCTTGGCGCGCATGCAGGGAGCACAATCCGGAACAGCACGCCGGTGCGAGTGGCTCCGAGATTGAGAGCGGCCCATTCCAGCTCAGGCGGGATCTCGCTCATCGCTGCCACCAGGATTCTTATAAGGAACGGTGCAATTACAATTATATGCGCCGCAACAAGAGGCCAGAAGCTGTTGAACAGGCCAATACTGTTTACGAACTGCAGCAGCGCGATACCCAAGATGACGTGCGGAATGAGGAGAGGCGACAGGAAAAGCGCGTCGAAGCGGCGTGCGAACCGAAAGTCAGGTCGCGTGAGAGCATAGGAGGCGAAGAAGGCCAAAACTGCGGCGAGCGAGGCGGACACGGCCGCGAGGCGAATGCTGAGGAAGAAGGCCGAACGAAAACCGCCATGCGCGAGTGCCGCTTCGTACCAGCGAAGGGAGAATTCACCCAACGGCAGGATGAAGAACGCGTGGGGCGTAAAGGACATCCAGATGATGACGACGATCGGCAGCAGGGTGAAGGCGATCATGAAGATGTTGACGAGAAGCAGCATCCGTTAGCCTCGCCAAGCTTTGGGGCGTCCAATGCCTCTGAGCATCAGAACAGGGATAAACGTCACCGCGATCAAAATGGCCCCCATTGCGGCTCCGAGCGGCCAGTTCAGCTGCAACAGATTGATCTCGTAGCTCACATAAGACATCAGCTTTACTCGAACGCCCCCGAGCAGCGCGGGCGTTGTAAATGCGGAAATGCTCATGGTCATGTTGATAATGAGCCCTGCGACAAGGGCAGGCAAAGTGAGGGGAACGATTATCCGCCACACGACGCTCGTCGAGCTGGCGCCCAAACTGCGCGCTGCGTGCAACATATCCCTGTTCAACCTTTGAAGCGCCGCCCATACCGGGAGCAGCACAAAAATAAACTGGGCGTGAAAAAGGCCAATAAACACGCCGAATTCGTTGAACATGAGCTTAAGAGGTGAGCTGATCAGCCCGGTGGCACGCAAGCTTGAATTGATTATGCCACCTGGACCGAGCAGCAGGGACCAACCAAATGCCTTGACGGTGACGTTCACGAGCCAAGGAGTTATGTAAATCAACATGAGGTACGTCTGCACCGACGGCGACTGCCGGTCCATAAACAACGCCACCGGAAAAACCACGGCTGCCGACGCCAAGGCGACAAGAACGGCGATTGTCAACGTCCGCAACATGATGCTGAGATAGTAGGAATCGCCAAGGATGTGCGTGTAATTGTCCAGGGTCCACTGGTCGTAGCGGATGCCTTTAGGCTCGAATGGATGGAAGCTGTTGAGCATCGTCGTGACAAGGGGCGCCAGATACCAAATCGCATAAATGGCGAGCAGCGGTCCGATCAACACCAAAGGGTACAGCGGTTTGCTTCGACGAGCCTTGTCCATTTCGCTCCCCTGTAGGCTCACGACATCAAGAGGCAATCGTCGCTGGAAATGAGCAACGTCCTAGGCTTCGGATCGGCATCGAATGTGTGCCCTGGTACGGATGAAATCAGGGTGAGATCCCCCACACGGAGGCAGACACGGAAGTTAGCGCCGAGGTATGTCACCTCAAGGATCTCCGCATCCAGGGCAATTCTTCCGCTGCATCCGTTCTGGGAAAGCTCCGGTTGATGCGGACCCACGCTGATAGCTTCGGGACGTATGAGCAGCGTGGCGGTGTCCTGTGTTGATGCAACGGCCTTCTGAGCCAGCGGGAACCTCACGCCGCCAGGGGTCACGAACACTGGACGTCCTGCTTCATGGAGCAATGCGCCTTCCACGAGGTTGGTCTCGCCAGTGAAGCGCGCTACGAAAGTCGTCTTCGGTTGTGCATAAATTTGGCGAGGCTCACCGACTTGTTCGATGGATCCGGACCTCAAAACCGCGATGCGGTCGGAGAGCGCGAAGGCCTCCTGCATGTCATGCGTCACGAGAACCGTCGTGATGCCCGTCTTCTGCTGGACTTGCTTGAGGTACCACCTCATCTGCTCCCTCAACCCGGCGTCGAGATTGCTCAGCGGCTCGTCCAGCAAAAGGAGGCGCGGCTCGACCACGATTGCGCGCGCCAGGGCGACGCGTTGTTGCTGGCCGCCCGACAGTTGCGCCGGCATGCGAGTTTCCATTCCCGGAAGATGGACGAGTTCCAGCGCGGCCGTCACACGCTTTAGGATCTCCGGGCGGGGAACGCCCCGCATTCGCAGTCCGAAGGCAACGTTGTCGGCCACGGTCATGTGCGGGAACAAGGCGTAGCTCTGGAAGACGAGCGCCAGATCCCGCTTATTGATGGGCACATGCGTGACGTCCGTCCCCGCCAGATGGATGGAGCCGGCATCGGGCTGGATTATGCCTGCGATCATGCGGAGGATGGTGGTCTTCCCGCAGCCGGATGGTCCTAGCAGCGAAAAGAACTGGCCCGCCTCTACCTCAAGGTTGACGCCGCTGACAACGGTCGTTGCGCCATAAGCCTTAGCGACGCCGCTCAGTTTAAGCACGGGTGTCGCCTCTTGAACGCAGGGAGCAGCGCCTGCTTGGGCTCCTCATCGCTTGCCCTCGATTTCTCGCTGGAAGCGCTTTTGCAGATCCGCCCATTTGTCTACGACGCGATCGAACGGCAGCAGCGTGAGGCTCTTTACCTGCTCCGGGGTCAGCGTCCCCTCGCCTAGCTCAGCATCCGGGCTCATAACGATGTCGGCATACTTCTGGGAGCGGTAGCTCAAGAAGGTCTTGCCCAGCAGCCAGTTCAAAAGAACGTTTGCGCCTTCGGGATTGGGCGCGTTCTTGACGATCCCGGCGCCGAAGGGGTTGAAATAGGAGCCAGCAGGCAAGACCACCTTCGAGGGGATGCCCTTGTCGACCATTGCCTTCGCTCTTGCGTAGCCATATGTGCCGAGTGCAGCTGCCTCGGACTGGAATTGGACGCCCATCTGGCCCCAGGTGTCAGCCCATTCCAAGACACCGGGTGCAATTTTTGCGAATGCGGCGAAGCCAGGATCGAGATTGTCAATGCTCCCGCCGTTCATCTCAGCGAGTTTCACCAACATGAAGAAGCCGTAAGTATTGTCGAAGGTCGGAATGACGAGCTTGCCTTTAAGGTCCGGGCGAGAGAACTCCTGCCAGCTTGTCGGTTCGGGCCATTTGTTTTTCTTATAGACGTCGGGCTGATACATGATCGCATGCGCATCCCCATAAGGGACCACCACGTTCTTGCCCGGCCTCGCAATGGGATAGAGCTTGGCCATATTGGGAAGTTTGGTCTCGTCTAAATCCGCCAGGAGCCCCTGGTTGACGCCCTGCAAAAGAGGCATGTAATCGCAGAGGATCACATCAACCTGCGGAGCTGATTTTTGAGCAAGGGCGGTCGCGACGATCTCCGAAGACGTCTTCTTAGGCACAAGGACAACTTCGTATCCGGTCTCTTCGGTGAATTTCTTCGCCAAGCCGCCGCCTTCCAAGGTGGCCTGGACGGTGCCTCCCCAGCTCAGGAGGTGCACGACCTTCTTAGCGGTTTGAGCCGCGGCCGAATTGAGAGGGATGTGCAGCAGCGAAATCGAGGCGAACGCTGCGAGCAGGCACTGCCGTATCTTTGAGGTCATGCATTTCTCCGATTTTGGAAAATGAGCAGCTAGACGACGACCTGCCGCTTCGGGGTTGCGAGTTTTCGTCTAAATGGAACCGCAGTAGTCTGGCCGTCCCGCGTCACGCAGCCAGATTCGAACCATGTGCCGTTTTTCATCTGGCGCCTCGAAGTCGACGAAGGCGCCGCGCGCATGCCCGGCTTCCAGGTTATTGACGTATTGGATTTGACCGGGCTCCATGGAAAACTCGATCCAGTTTGCTGGATCCCTGCAAAGCTTTTCCACCGCTGCGAGCGCGCGAGCGCTGAGATCGTCCATGTCGCGTCCCAGCATCTGGTAAGCGTTTCTGATCTGATGCGGCGAGAACTTCACATGAAGGCGTCCACCGCTCTCCCGGAAGATGGGGTGTTCGATGATCGGCGACTCGTCTGGCCAGAATTCTTTCTGGCGGTCATGAGGAAAGGGTTGGTACAGGCGTTCGAGAAGATCGGGCGCACTGCGGAGAAGCTGATTGTGAATGTTGTAGAAGCTGAGGCAGCGGCTGATCCCGCCCTCGCGCGCATTTTTGATGCACAATAGGCCGACGACTTCCGGAGAGGCGGCGTTGAATGCGTTGTCGGTATGGGGAAGCTGCTCATAGTTGGTATCGGCTGGCCGCACGCCCGATCCTGCGGCTGGCGGCTTACCCTTATCTCGCACGTCATACAGCAAAGTGCCGTCAAGCTTCTGCGCAACGGGCCTGCCAATCAGAAGGGATAGCAGCCAGTACAGTTGAATGGCGACATCGCGCCCGACTTCATTCACCGGCAAGCGGTCGATGAGGACAAAGCGGACACCATCCCTGAGAGCCGATTGAACAGTTTTGGCGAAGCTCTTGCATGCGTCGAGGGGATAGTCGGAAGGGTCCAGATATGGCAGGGGGAGCGGATTACGCTCGAGAATCCTCGCCGACTCCAAAACCTCTTCGGCAACATCGGCAGGCAACGACATCTTCCAATCCGCTTCGGAGATCGCATGCTGCGGCCAGGTGATGATCCCTTGGGCATAGGTGTTCAACATGGCTTAGATCCCTCCATCTTCTGTTATCGACGCGGCTGCGATGGCGCCGCAGAAATGTTCCGGAGGCCACGCGCGTAAAAGATGTAGCCAAGGAAGTTTAGGAGCACCTGTGCCGCAAGGATTGCCGTGATGCCCCCAGCGTCATAGGCAGGCGCGACCTCGACGAGATCGACGCCGACGACGTTACCCCGCCGGGTTAGACCCTGCAGAATCTCCATCACATCGTAGTAGGCGAAGCCGCCATGGCTGGGCGTTCCTGTCCCAGGCGCGATGGAGGGGTCGAAGCCATCGATATCGATGGTGACATAGTAGTTGACGCCCGCTGGTATCAGCTCGAGCACGGCTGCAGGTCCGAGCTTACGCACCTGCCTAACTGAAAGGATTTGCGCGTTCATCTCTCGTGCGCAGTCATAGCCTTCTTTCGCCGTTGAAGACACGTTGCGTATTCCGAGCTGTGTCAGGCCCGAAACGTGTGGTTGCTCCGCAGCACGGCGCATGGGATTGCCGTGTCCTTCGCGCACGCCGTGCCGCACGTCGACAAAGTCGAGGTGTGCATCGAATTGTACGATATGGATGGGACCATAATCTGCAAATGCGCGGATGACCGGAATGTTGATGCTGTGGTCGCCACCCAGAACAACGGGCAGTGCGCCGGACGCCAAAATCTTCCTGACTGCGGCTTCGCTATTGGCGTGACAGGCTGCCATGTCGGTGTGGACAATGTCCACATCGCCTAGGTCAACGATGCGGACATCCTTGGGCAAATAGACTACATCGTCCTCGTGGTCATAGCATCCGCCGTGGCCAAAGGAGAAAAGCGTCGACGCTTCCCGGATGGCGCGTGGACCAAAACGCGTCCCCGACCGATACTGCGTCCCCATGTCGTTGGGGATGCCAAGTATGGCGACGTCGGCATTTATGTCATTCCAGTTGCTGCATATGGGGCGCTTGCCGAACGACGAAATTCCTACAAACGGAAGGTCTAGGCGTCCTCGGTCATAGCTATGGGTCACAGCGTGTCTCCGTCTAAGACGGTGACGACAGTATCATCCAGGCACGCCGGTTAAATTAGCAACATCGGATGTATGGGATCGGCGCCTCGATCTATCTGCATGCAAACTAAGCGCGCTGTGCAATTTTTCATCACGCATGTCCTAGGGGCGAAGCACCGCAAGACTCTGCCCCGCTGAGATGGCATCTCCCACGCCGCAAGCGACGCGCGTTACAGTGCCGTTGCAGGGTGCCAGAACGGGGATCTCTGTCTTCATGCATTCGATGATGAACAGAACCTGGGCATGTGAAACCGTATCGCCCGAATTTACATCGGCCTTCCATATTATGCCTGCAACTGGCGAGAATAGGCCGACGTGCCCATCCGGGATTTTGGATTCAATTGATGCGGTGGCTTGGGGTAGAGGCGCGGGCTCCGGCACAATGACCTGTTGCCATCTGGCTCTCTCAGCCTCGAACGCCGTTTGCTGGCGATGTTTGAATGCGTTGATGCTCTCGGCGTGGCGCGAAATGAACTCCATGTAGTCAGACATTCGAAAAGTGGTGTGTTCGATGTCCAGAGACCTCCTGCCTTGAGGGAAGTTCTCGCGAAAGTCAGCCAGTTCTTTGTCGTCCACCAGGTAGAATTTTATCTGGTCGAACGGGCGAAGCAACCAAGGCACACCTGGCTGGAACTCCGACGTTGTGAAGTAGGTGTTCCACATTTGGCAGGTGCGACCGAACAGTTGGTAGCCGCCGGGCCCCTCCATGCCATAGACACAAAGGTAAGCTCCGCCGATGCCGACAACGTTTTCCGGCGTCCAAGTGCGTGCGGGATTGTACTTCGTGGTCACGAGGCGGTGCCTCGGATCCAGCGGTACCGCCAATGGTGCACCGAGATAGACGTCGCCCAGGCCAATCACAAGATATGTTGCGTCAAGCACGATGCGCTTCACATCGGCTGTATCGTCAAGGCCATTCATTCGTCGAATGAACTCGATGTTCGAAGGGCACCAAGGCGCGTCAGCCCGTACCGATTGGACATATCGATCAATCGTTTGCTGGACTGCCGGATCGCTCCACGACAGGGGCAGGTGGATGACGCGAGAGGGTACTTCGATATCTTCGATATGGCCGATGTCCCCGTCGAGCGAAGCGATGGTGGCGAGCAGCACTTGCAGTTCAATTCGATCGTCATAGTGGACCTGCAGGGAGCGCACGCCGGGGGTCAAGTCCAGTATGCCTTCCAGTTTGAGGTCCGCCAGCCTCTCCGCAAGCACGTGCACATACATGCGCAATCGGATGTCGAGATTGTTCTGCCCATATTCGATTAGTATATTGCGGTCACCAGCGCGCCGGCAGACGATGGCCGGTTTGTTGTTCAATTCCGTCCGGCGCCACAGGATGCAGTCGTCCAACACGGGACCGTCGGGCGTCCTTGGCTTTCGATACACTGAAAGGGTCCGAATTTCATGGCGCAGTTTTGCATCTCGCGCGGCAGCCTCCGCGGCCGACACCCTTTCGAAGGTGACTTTATCACCGGCCTTCAACTGACCGATCTTCCAGAGATCCCCATGCACCACTGTCGCCGGGCAGACAAATCCCCCGAGTGACGGACCGTCCGGCCCCAACATCACGGGCATATCTCCAGTATAGTTGATGCTGCCGATGGCATAGGCATTGTCATGGATGTTGCTTGGATGGAGGCCCGCTTCTCCACCATCGGCGCGAGCCCATTTTGGCTTTGGACCAATAAGGCGAATGCCCGTCCGGTCGGAATTGTAGTGAACGCTCCACTCGGCAGAAAAGAATGCCGCTATATCGTCGTCCGTGAAGTAATCGCTAGCCCCGTGCGGTCCGTAAAGCACACCGAGGTGCCAATGGTTGTCCATTACTGGAACTAATTCCGCTGGGAGGGCGCTGCCTGAGCAGTCTGTCGCGTGAGGCACAAACGCCAGGATATCACCGACCGCCAACGCGCGCCCAGCATGCCCGCCAAACTTGCCTAGGAGAAACGTTGACGAGCTTCCGAGATATGAAGGCACCTTGAGCCCGCCCCGGATTGCAAGATAAGCACGGGCTCCTGGGCCAAGGGTTGCGCCGATACTCAGCGTCTGTCCTGGCTTGACGCAGATCGGGGTCCAGAAGGGAACAGCAGCGCCATCGACCGAGGCCTCGAATTGCGCTCCTGCCAAGCAAATCACGGCTTCATGGAAGAAGCGCAGGCTTGGGCCTGCAAGCATGATTTCAAGCGCTGGTGCACCCTCGGGATTGCCAACGATGCGATTGGCCAGTCGAAAGGAACGGTCGTCCATCGGTCCTGATGGTGGCACGCCGACGGCCCAGTACCCCAACCGGCCCGGCCAATCCTGGATTGTTGTTTGCACTCCGGGCGAAAGCACCTCGATCGTCGTCGACACCAACTTCAGAGTTGGCAGGCTCGTCGTGGTCATCTCGCCGCGCGCGAAAGGCTCGGCTTCCGCTATCTGGCGCAACAGATCCAGATTGGTTTCGATGCCCGCGAGGGACGTTTCCTCAAGTGCCATACGAAGCTTTGTGACGGCCTCTTGCCGGGTGGGCGCATGCACGATGATCTTGGCGATTAGGGGGTCGTAATGCGGTGGGACGTCCAATCCTGCTGCGATGCATGTCTCGAGCCTTGCATCGGCTGGCCAAACTGCATCGATCACCCGGCCAGCGCTCGGACGGAACCCACGCGCGGGATCCTCCGCATAGACCCGGGCCTCGATCGATGCACCTTTCGGCTGCAACGAGGGTGCCAAATCCAAGACCGGCTCTCCGGCCGCCTGACGAACCATCCATTCGACGAGATCGATGTCGAGTACTTCCTCCGTAATGCCGTGCTCGACCTGCAGTCTGGTGTTCATCTCGAGAAAGTAAAATTGCGAGGTCTCGATGTCGTAAAGGAACTCCACGGTCCCGGCGCTCTGATATTGCACAGCGGCAGCGAGGCGCTCGGCCGTGTGCAAGAGCTTCATTCGAAGTTCGGGTTGAATACCGGGAGCAGGGGTTTCCTCAACAATCTTTTGGTTGCGGCGCTGAACTGAGCAGTCGCGTTCTCCAAGTGCCAGCACACGCCCCCGGCCATCACCAAACAGCTGGACTTCGATGTGCCTTCCCCTACCAATGAACTTTTCGACAAATACACCGGTGTCCTTGAAGTTTGCCTGGGCCAGTCTGGAGACCCGTTGGAACTGCTCCTGGAAGTCGACGTCCGAGTCGACGCGCTGCAGGCCAATGCCCCCTCCGCCGCCCGTGCTTTTCAGCATGACAGGGTATCCGATGCGGTTGGCCTCAAGGAGGCCTTCGATGGCGTCTGATATCAGGCCCGATCCAGGAACCACGGGCACGCCCGCATTCAAAGCTAGAAGCCTTGCACTGTGTTTGGAGCCGAACTGCCTTATATGATCGACTCTAGGGCCGATGAATACCAGCCCAGCGTCGTCACAAGCTGCGGCAAAATCCGCGTTTTCCGAAAGGAATCCATATCCGGGGTGGATGGCGCAGGCGCCGGTATCTAAAGCGGCTCTGATTATCGCGTCGCCGCGCAAGTAACTTTGCTTCGCTGGTGCTGGGCCAATATGGATTGCCTCATCCGCGTGCGATACATGGGCCGCGTGCAGATCCGCGTCTGAATAGACGCCAACACTGCTCACCCCGAGCTTACGCAAAGTCCGAAAAATCCGGAGTGCCACGACACCGCGATTGGCAACCAGAACTTTTTTGAACATCTGCGCTGAGAGCCCGTCATTGCTTGAGCCTAAATCCGACGCATGTTTTCAACGCGACTGCTGTTAGGACACTAGAATCTCGATCGGAGTCGGATCGAAGCCGTTACACGGGTTGTTGATTTGAGGACAATTGGAGATCACGCACAGAACATCCATCTCGGCCTCCAGCTCCACAAAGGAGCCGGGTACCGACGTCCCATCGACAATGGCTAGGTCACCACTAGGGAGAACGGGGACACGCATGAAGAAATTGACGTTTGCGACGATGTCGCGCTTTGTCATGCCGTATTTTGCCAACTGAATTACAAAATTCTCTCGGCACGCGTGCTCAAAACGGGTGTGGTGCCCAAATCTGACGGTATTCGCCTCGCAACTGCAAGCGCCGGCGGAGGTGTCGTGCTCTCCGCACGTGTCGGCGACCACGGTCAGCAGGACGTTGCCGAGATTTGAAATAAGCCGCGTACCTGTCGTAACGTAAACGGACCCTTGCGCCGCGAGGGTCGCTTGCGCACTGTATCGCTCTCCAAAGTCACTGGCGTTCCAAAACAA
>JBDHTJ010000049.1:0-29295 GCA_039808585.1 Hyphomicrobiaceae bacterium
CGCTGGGCTCATTCCGCTTGCACAGTTTGACGAGGGAGATGCAGCTGCCAGCAATAAAGCAGGTGGAGGTATGCTTGCTCAGATACTGCCGATGGGTAGTGTCAATCCAAGCACCTCTGCTGTTACAGCTGCTGGCGGCAATGCGGGCATTGTCTTTGGCGATGAATTGGGCCAGCATCGTATTCGTCTTGGTATGTGTTATCTGAATTCATGGGGTCCTGCCTGGCCCATGCCATCATGCAGTCCGACGCCAAATCTCCTTAAAGTGCTTGATACCAAGCTCGATGATGGCTCTTTGACTACGGGTGATGCACAAATCTCCAATCCAGGAGGTTACATTTACGATTATCTCGCTGGCGGAGCCGATAGTCGCAGTTTATGTACTAATGCTGCTTACGCTAATACGTCGAAAGAATGTGCATGGTCGATCAAGGCGCTGTTCTAGTTCTCAAAACCACATTCCCCCAAATGTAGTTTTGCGCTCTTGTGCCTATCTCGCCGGCGTTTTCTCCTCGCGCTGCCGCGCCGCCAGCTCCTGCAAACTCTGCCGCACCATCTTGGTGATGATCGGCTTGTCCGCCGGTGGGGTGTCGTGGTGCTGTGGGCGATGGCAGACGAGTGCCTTCACTCGCTCATCCTGTAACAGGTCGAGCAGCTGGTCGAGGTGACGGCCTTCCAGGGAGATCGCCACGTTCGTGTACACCAGGGCGAGATGTTGGTGTGAATGGCTTAGCACTTCGACCAGGTAGGCATAGGCCATCAGTCCGACCGTGCCATTGGCGAACTGAAGCCGCAGGCGTGGATGGGCGCCGCGCGCCGCCTGCACGCAGGCTTCGTAATCCGCCGTGCTTTCCGATCCCGATACGGCGGCCTCGCCCGATGCAGCGTCGGGCTCGGCTACCGGAGCAGAGCGCTGCGGGTCGAGAAAGTTCCGCATGAAGCTCAACGCTGGTGCTCCTTTCGGAAGGGTATCGAGGTCGTCGGTCATGGCTCGCTAACGTTTGTGGCGGGGTGCGTCGCGTGTGCGGCCGAGCGGTGACCGGTCGGGATCATGGCCGGGATCGCGGGCGGTGTGGTCGGAAAAGCGCTCGTGGAGACGTGCCGCCGCATCCCAGGTTCGCGCCAGGAATCGGCTGCTACGCGCGACCCACTCGCCGCTGGCCCTCGCCGAGGCGCGCAGCGTCGTGCGCAGATAGTCGCCGAGCGCTGCGCGGTGTGCGGACTGCGCCGGCGTTGCCGGCGCATCCTCGCCGAGGGCGTTTTCCTCCCACCCGGCTGTTTCCGGCTCCGGTAGCCAGCTCGCGACGATCATCCGCAGCTCGTTCTGCTGTGTGACGGCGCGATTATGATCGCCGGGCGCGGTCTCGATGCCCTTGCGTTCCAGGTTCGTGGCTCCGTAGCCGAGGTGAATCCCCGGCTCCTGGTCGATGCCGCGCGCCTCGAAGGAGCGCAGGTCTACACGCTCCGGCCGCCCACTCTCCTCCAGTCGCCGATTTGTCTCGGCCTCCCACGCCGCGCGCCAGGCGGCGACGTGGCCGAGGTCGTTCCATGCGCGATTCTTCTTGCCGAAGCCTTCCGGCCCTACGTCGCGCATGGTGAGCATGATATGGACGTGCGGGTTTGCCTCGCCGTCCGACGCATCGGACTCGTGGATCGAGAAGTCGGCGATCATACCCCGGCTGACGAACTGCTCGGTTACGAACGCGCGCACGAGGGCGACGTTCTGCTCTCGCGTCAGCTCGCGCGGCAACGCTGCGATGAGGTCGCGGGCGAGCTGCGCGTCTTTGCGCTTCTCGCTCACCTCGACATGGTTCCACAGCGCCTCGCGCTCGCGCGCCCATCCGGGCGCATGCTCCGGTGCGACGATCTCGCTGTGGGTGATGTGCTCTTTGCGTTGGTAGTTGAAGGTGAGGCCGAGCTGTTGATCGCTCAGCCGCTGGCCAGAGCGGTACGCGGCCGTGGCGAGGATGGAGCGCCGCCCGTTCGCCCGCCTGGCGGTGAGGTTGGCACCGGCGCGATACGCGGCGGCCGCCACCGACGAGCGTCCCATCGACCGGCCGATCACCTGCACCTGAAAATGCGGATTGGGCATGGTTTTCCCTTCCCCGGCATCGGTTATAGCGTTGCGTGTGGAATGGCGCAATTATACATTGCTGCGCAATGTGACCTCGCTTCTAAGGCGGTGGTGTGCCGCCGCTGGGGAAGGGGTCACGCTTCGACTTCCACTCGATGTGCAGGATCATCGGTTCGCTGGCAGGTGGCCTGGCATGCTTCGCCGGGTCGAACAGGTGCAGCTCCGAGATCCCGACCTGGATCTGCCGGAGCAGGACGGGCATCTGAGTGCCGAGCACGACGAGCGTGCCGTCGGTGAAGGAGAGTCCCAGAGCGTCGGGGATCTCGTCGGCGATGCCAGCCTTCAGAATGCGATCGCGCCGGAACAGCTCCACGTCGCCATTCGTGAAGGTGACATAAAACCATGCGGCGTCCGGCTCGCCAGTAGCGGCGGTGTAGCGCCGCGCGCTTCCGGTCAGCTCTTCATAGAGGCTCATCGCTTCATCCCCTGTTCGTGCGTGTGCTGCTGTTGCCCGCGCGAGGATTGCTGCTGCTGCGGTTCTTCTGCGCCCTGGGTGCGGCTTTGCGCCCAGCGCGCGCAGGCCTCGATTGCCTTGTCGGCATCGATGCGTGCCTCGCGGGCCATGAAGGCATCGTGAGCGCGCAGCTCGGACATTTCGTGCGCGTCGCGGCCGACCTCGCGCTGCATCTGCCCCTGTGCCCAGGTTTCGAGGCGCTGGCCGGCCGGCTCACGACCCGACGCATCCTGGCGCACCTCCTGAAGCCGGTGGCCATGCTGGCGGGCTTCCACCCGCGCATCGGCAAAGCCGCGCATCGACTGGCCGCCGGGCCGCTCTACCGGCGGCACATCCCAGCGATTGATCCCACTCGGGTGTCGGCTCTCGGAGTTGAGGTTCGCATGATGGCTGACCTGCCGGAGTGCCTGGCGCATCGCTTCATCCATGGCCGTCCCTTTCTGTGCGACGGAAACCACGTTGAACAATGGGGGGCGACACCGGTGTCGCCCCTCACATCGGTATTAGGTGGAGAAGTCTCCCTGGCTTTGCGGCCCCTCGGCTAACGCATCGTCATAAAGGGCGGGCCGTCTTCTGGCTCGTGCGCGCCCCTGACGTGATGCTCTCGCCGGAGAAGTCGAACGTGCCGCCTACGACCATCGGCGGCCGGACCACCCGCGCGATCCCGGCGGTTTTGGTGATCGGCTGTCCCGCGAGCGCCTTCTGTTCGTTCTCGGCGAGGATCTTCCCATCCTCGCGTTCGTCCTCGCGGTCGCATTCCTGCACGTAAACCAGGTGGCTGCGGAAGGCTTCGGAACACCCGGCGAAGACAAGCCACACGCCCAGTCCATACTCGATCGGGTGGCCAAGGGTGGGCGACGTGAGCGAGAGTTCCAGCCCCAGCGCAATGGGAAGGCACGCCGACAGCCGGTAGGCCCACCAAAAGCGCGAGGGATATTTGTCGATGCGCAGCAGCAACCCGACGAGGGGAAAGCCGAAGAAGCGCGTGTAGAGTGGCGCACGTTCCTTGTAGCGGATGTACCAGGCCACACCCTTGTGGAACAACGCCGCCAGCAGATAGAACCCGAGGTAGACGGCGGTCGGCTGCCAGCGGTAGTGATACGCCTTCAGCGCGGCGGTATAGCTGCCGAGGAGGAGCGCCGGGATGAGCGTGGGAATGAAGCCGACGTAGCGACGGCCGAAGAGGAAGCGAGTAAACACCTCCGTGGTGAGTGCCGCCCAGCCCAGGACATGCTGACCGATCAGGAACATGTTCTTCAGGCTAATGGCGCGGGGGTCATCAATGATTTTCTCGACGGCCGCGAGTTGCCCAAGCTGCTCGCGCGCGTACTTATCGACCATGTGAGCCCTCCCATACGCATGTGGCCGAAAAGAGGGAAGGGCAAGGCCGGGGCACGCCTCCAAGTGCCCCAAAGCGGCGGCCTATCCGGGTGACCAGCCGTTCAAGGCTGATGCCGGGCCATGCCAATGGCTATCACGAGCCCTTACGGAGCCCATGCAGCGGCGCGGATTGTCACAAGAGGATTTTCTGCGGCAGCTCAACCAACGACCCGTGCATCGGGGCGTCTAACCGCGCATATCGGGGCGAGGTCAATGCCCCATGCGACGGATGTGGTGCGACACTCTATCCGGCATCGCCGGCGGCGTTTCTCTGCTGCCTTGGCTCATTAAATATCATAGAACATCGTGTTCGGTCAAGTGGTTAGGCGAAGCTCACCTGGGCGAAAGTGTCATGGCCGAAACCACGCGGCGTGGTGACGATGGTCTCGCCGAAGCCCAGCCGGGTGAACGTCGCCGGCGGCACCTGGTAGTGCATCTGCATGGCACTGTTAATGCCGCGCTGCTCCCGCTGGTTGTACTGGTAGCTCGCGATCGGCTGTAAGGTCTGGGCGATGGCGTCTGCCGCCCATTGGTTGGTCGGCCCCCGATTGGCGTGGAAGATGAGCGTGCGGAAGTTGGCCAGCAGCGCGTCGGCCGCGTCGTGACCATGCAGCCGCGTCTGGTAGGCACTGATATTCTGGCTGAGATACACCGTGCAGCCGGCGTACTGCCGGCACTCCGACTGATAGAGCGCATCGAACGGCGACACGAATTCCTGCGCCTCGTCCACGAACAGAAACACCGGGCGCAGCGTGCCCCCCAGCCGCCGCCGGAGCACCGCTTTCTGAAAGGCATGTTTCCAGATCAGCTGAATAATGCGCCCGTCGCCCGGCCGCGTGGTCGGAAGATCGAGCACGATAATGCGCCCCTGCAAGGTTTCCTCGGGGGTAATCGTCGTATCTGTCGCCAGCAGCTCCCACGCGATGCCGTGCAACAACTGATCGATATTGCCGGTGAAGGTGGCGAGTATATTGGAGCGCGTTTCTGCATCGTCGGTCGGGAAGCGCCGCAGCCAGTAATTCGACGCCATTCGGTAGTCCTGCTCGTAGCGTCGCCGCGTCTGGGCATCCTCGATCGCCTCCAACCCGGCTTTCGCCCGGCGGAAGAGTTGCGCACAGTAGGATTCGCGCGCCCATTCGCGGCTGCGCTCCTGATCGAGGCTCTTCGGCGCATCGCGAATGAGATCCATCAGTCCAATGAGCGATAAGGGCTCGCCCGCAAGGCCGAACAGCGGCGTGGTGTTGCGGACCAGCTCGGCGGTCGCGCGCGCCCAGAAAGGATTGGAATCGAGCGACTGCCGGCCTTCGGTCAGCTCCAAGGTGTCGGTGAGCAGCTGCACCAGGCTGCCGCCGACCGCCAGCTCGTGGTCGAGGAAGTTAAACCGGTATGGTCCACCGGCCTGGACGACCCGCACATCCTGGCTGCGCCCTGCCTGCTCGGCATACGCACGCCAGCGCTGCGCCTCGTCTGCTTTGGCACAGAGGACGAGGCCCCCGAACTGGTGAAGGAGAAACGCTTGGGCGATGGCATTCCCGCTGGAGCTGGTCTTACCGGAGCCCACCGCGCCGAAGATATGCGTGCCCATGGTCGCGTCATCGACGGTCCACGGAACGCCGGCAAGATCGAGCAACGGGCTTGTAAGCGCCCATGGGTGAGGTGGGGCCTTGCGGCGGAACATTCACCCCTCCTACGTCAGCAGCGCATCTCAGCGCAGCGCCCGCTTATCTACCAAAAAGTATAAGGCAGTGATCGATGCGGGTGAAAAAAAAGGGCGAGGATTTACCACGGCCGCGCGATGACGCCGATCGCGCCGAAGAGCGTGCGGAAGCGCTCGACCTCCTCGCCGAGATAGAAGAACACGTTGCCATGCACCGGGCTCGCCTGCTGTCGGCCGTGCGCGTCGATGAAGCGGATGCGTCGGTGCGGCGTGCAGCTGGCGAACCGCCCGGCGAGTGCCTGATACCATGCCGATCCTGGTGCCGGTCGCACGAGCAGCACGCCGGCGCTTATCTCGCCGGCGTCGAAGGCTGCTGCCGCGCGCTCTGTCCACCGCCCTATCTGTGCTCCGTAAGGCGGGTTGAGCCACAGCCTGCCGCGCCACGGCTGCGCCAAGCCGTCGTCTTCCACGGTGTAAAAGGTGCCCGCCCGCACCCAGCTTTGCGCTGTGGCGTTGCTCGCCGGGTCGACATCGATCCCGCCGAGCACCTGCCGCGCCAGGTCGACCACTTCGGGCGGCGTGTACCATTCGTCGCTCGCCGAGCTGGAGAGCACCGCCCGCGCCGTCCGCTTGAGCCCCTGCAAGACGGCGATCTCGCGCTCGATACGTTTGAGTGCCCGGCCGTTCTCGACCAACCGGCGAAAGACCGGCACCTCGCCCGGCTTCAAATGCCGTGTGTGGCGGCCGTTGAGGAAGGGAACGCGGCTCTCCAGCCGGTGATAAGTATTGTCGCCGCGCGCCTTCCCAGCTGGCCGATAAGCGGCGATCCAGCAGTCGGCGACGAAGCCCTCGCGCTCGATGCGTTCCTTCTCTCTCAGCAGGACGGAAAGGCTCTTCGCCGGCATAGGAAAATTCGGGGGCAGGATTCGGGGGCAGAGTAACCGGATTCAGACAGGAAGCAAGACAACTATTCCCACATCCCCACATTGTGGGAATCCACAGTGGTATCACGCAGTAGTTCGACAATAGTGAGGAGCGGCGCGGTGAAAAGGATAATGCATTAATAGTTGAAGAACATGACGCAGCCGACATTACTGTTGGTAATATCATAGGCAATGGAGCTAAGCCTGCAAGTCACCGTTGTATCGCTTCCTCGCGTCGCCGTAATACGTCCTTGTTCTGGGTAGCCATCATCGAATTTTTTATCAATTTCCCGAGCGAATGCAGGCGTTACTGTCGGTATATCATAGCCAGTCGAAGTGTTGAAAGCGCTCGTGTAGTGGATGCTGTAAGTGTATTCGGCCATTAAATTTGGGCTGTATGGCCATGTAAAAGCATATCCGCCGCCTCGCTTTGCAGGCGGCGCATTGAGCCCCCACGTATAGCTGGTCAAGCCCACGAAATTATAGGCTCCGCTATATGTCCCCGGATATAACCCAGAAGCTCCCAGAAAAAACCATGCAGCGTACATTTCGGTGGAGGGTTGTATTTTGCCGTCAGCATTGCCATTACACCACGCGATACACGGCGAAAATAAGGTGCTCGCGTTCGGCATATCGCCGGGATAATAGTTATATTTAATGCGAAACGCATTCACCGCCATGCGAATGCTATCCACCTCTTTCATTATTTGCTTGCGCTCACCATTCTCGATTAAGTCCCGTCCCAGCAGTAAACCCCCGACGATCAGGCCGATGACGACGAGGACGATCGACAGCTCGACCAGGGTGAAGGCGTGTTGGCGCGGGCGCAGGGGCATACTTCAGCATACGCCTAACCTGTTGCTATCTCGTTAATCCTTCTTTTCACCCGCCCCTATCACTTTCCGCAAACCCACATTCCCACAAAACCACAAAACAGGGAATGGGCTAAGGGGCGCTGCCCCTCGCGCCGCAATGGTCAAGCCGAGCGCGGGCGCGGTATCCCCAGCCTTCCGCCGCTGCGCTTTGTGCAGGCTGGGTTATTCCCCTCCCCGCCGACGCCATGGCGTTTGCTACCCCCGCGCTCGCCGCGAGGCAAGGGTTCAGAACGCGGCTCAAGGCCGGGTTTCTGTAACCCTCTTAGAAAGGCAATATAAGATGACCACCCAGACCGAACAGATTGCAGCCCTCAACGATCAGTGCAGGCAGGGCTTTTTTGATGCCCGTTTTTGGCGATGTTCCCCCAAGCCGGATCGTCATGACCCGTGGCATTGCGGCACTTTCCCCGCACGAGCAGATTGCCATTGCCGCCAAGGTGCGAGACTTCAAGGACTTCACGCCCGACAACGATCCCTATGGCGAGCACGATTTCGGTGCATTCGACCACGCGGGAAAACGCATCTTCTGGAAGATCGACTACTACGCGCCATGCCTGGAGCGCGGCAGCGAAAACCCGGCCGATCCCGCCCAGACGGTGCGTGTGCTCACCGTCATGCTGGCCGAGGAGTATTGAGCAAAGCGCGCCGGGGGCTTCGGCTCCCGGTGCATTCTTGAACCTTCCCCCAATCCACGCTACGAAACCCTAAAACAGAGCCTAAGTTATGCCCGTTTCTTCTCCCGACGTTTATACCCTCCTCACTGAAAAGGTGATCGCGCTCATCGAAAAGGGCACCCTCCCCTGGGTGCAGCCCTGGCAGTCCGTGCACCAGGCAGGAGCAGTATCGCGCCCGCTGCGCGCCAACGGTGAGCCCTATCAGGGCATCAACGTTCTGATGCTGTGGATCGCCGCCATGGAGAAAGGCTATAGCGCGCCCTACTGGATGACCTACAAGCAAGCGCAGGAACTCGGCGGCCAGGTGAAGAAAGGCGAGAAGAGTACGACCGTTGTCTATGCCAACAGCTACACCAAGACCGAGGAGAACGACGCCGGCGAGGAAGTCGAGCGGCGCGTCCCGTTCCTTAAAACTTATAGCGTGTTCAACGTCGAGCAGATCGAAGGATTGCCCGAGCGCTTCCACGCGCCGGCCGAGCCGATCGCCATCGAGCACGACCGCAACCTAGTGGCCGAGGGATTCTTTGCCGGCACCGGCGCGAGCATTCAGCATGGCGGCAACAGCGCTTATTACCTGCTCGACCGCGACCACATCCAGATGCCACCCTTCGAGCGCTTCCGCGACGCAGAAGCTTACTACGCCACCCTCGCCCACGAAACGACCCACTGGACGCGGCACCCGAGCCGCCTCGACCGCGATTTCGGGCGCAAGCGATTCGGCGACGAAGGGTATGCCATGGAGGAGCTGGTCGCCGAGCTGGGCGCGGCATTCCTGTGCGCGGATCTCGGCCTCATCCCCGAGCCCCGCGAGGAAACTGCTGCCTATATCCAATCCTGGCTCAAAGTGCTGAAAAACGACAAACACGCGATTTTCACCGCCGCCGGCCACGCACAGAAGGCGGCCGACTACCTGCACCGCACTGTCGAACAGGCTGAAACGCGTCTCGCCGAATCCTACGAACGCCAGGCGGCGCAGGAAGCAGCGCCCGGCACGAAATACCAGCAGCAGCGACTTTTCTAACCTTTCTTTTCACGAGCGACCCTATGTCAGAATCTCTTTACCAACGCGGCGCAGACGGCTATCCGGTCGGTGCCGATCACCGCATGCGCGCCGCCTACGGCCGCATCCCCGAGGCGACCGAGTTTCAGCACGCCGGCGTCGGCAGAGCGACGCCGGTGCAGGTCCACGGCTGGGCGTGGTCGAACGACTTCGGCCGCTGGAGCGCGCTCGTCACCTTCGCCAATGGCTGGCACGGCTACACCTACCCTGCCCCAGCGCCGGCGAGGGAGCCGCCGGCGATCGCCTCGCCCGATGATATCGACTTCGAGCGCGCCCGCCGCGCCTACACCCACATCAGCCACACGCCGGACGATCGTGCCCGTCAGGATCAGCAGGCCTATGTCGCCGACGTGCAATCCCTCTACGACGAGCTGGCACCGCTCGCGACGACCGAGGCGCAGCAGCAGCTCCTCGCCGACGAAATCGAGCGCTATAAGGCGGGCTATCAGCAGCGGTTCTCTGCCATGCTCGACGCCAAAAGCCGCACCGCCTCGCCGATGATCACCGGCCCGGCGAACTTCCCGACCGCGCGCAATCAGAAGCGAATGGCGACGGAGGACAATCGCCGCAACGAGTTTCTGGAGTGGCGCGAGCGGGCGCGGCGCGCGGTGAAAGAAACGATGCTCGACGCCCGCACGCCCGAGGCGAAGCTGGAGGACGAATGGCAGGCGCTGGAGCGCGACATCGCCCGCAGTCTGGCCACGATTCACGGCGTCGATACCGGCGCGGAGCACTGGGACCGCAGCGCCTTCGTCAATTCGATTGCCGGGAAGGTGGAGCGCCTGGCCGCCAGTGGCCAGGTCGAGCTGGTCGAGCGCGCGATCGCCAGGGTGCGAGACTACAACGCCGAGCATGCGAAGCCGGCGATCACCGCCCGGCATCGCTTCTGGAGCCTCGCCGACGTGGCGCGCGAGGCCCGCACGCAGGCGCAGACCGATGCCGGCAAGGCGAGCGAGACGATCGCCGCCGGCGACGGCTTCACCGTCGAAGCCAACCACGCCGCCGACCGCGTGCAAATCTTCTTTGACGGCAAACCCGACGAGGAGACGCGCGGCGCGCTCAAAGCGGCCGGCTGGCACTGGAGCCGCAGCGAAGGCGCATGGCAGCGCAAGCTCACCAACGCGGCGATCGCCAGCGCCCGGCAGCTGCTCGGTGCAGACGCCGCGATCGAACAGGCGCAGGCAGAGAGCGCCGATCTAGAGCAAAATGCTCTCTATACGCAGGCGCGGCTTTTCTAATCGAGCAGTTTCTGGAATACGTCGGGATAGCCGTAATTCACTGCGCCCCGGTTACCAGGGTTGCCAGGGTTGCCGGGATTACCAGGGTTCCCCGGATTGCCGATGTTCCCCAAGTTGCCGAGGTGCTTATCAACGACCATATCGCGGTGCAGCTCGCCCACATAGTTCCCAGAGAGTTTGTGGACATGCGTGTCACGAAGCTGGCCGACTGGCTTCCCGCTCAGTTGGTAGACATAGCGCCCGCGCCAGAATCCGACTGCCTTCCCGCTCTTGTCGTAGATGTAATTCGTCATGGGTTCCCACTCCTGGTGAAGGTAGCGCGCTATTGCAGCACACGCACGCCGGCGCGCACCTGGCCGCCAAAGCCGCCGAGATTGATGACGACGTGCCAGTGCCCGGCATGCGGTGGGGAGAGCCGCGCCGGCGAGACCTTCGCCAGCCCGCCCGTGTAGCGATAGCTGCCGCCGCGCCGGTACGCCTGATAATTCAGGCTGTCCATCAGCAGTACATTGGCCTGGCGATCGAGCGTCACTTCCACGACCGCATTGGCCGACAGGTCGAATTCCTGGTGCAGGTGGTTCATGGTAGATATCCCTCAGGGTGGTAGCTGGCAGCGAGAGAGGACGCCTCTCGCTGCCAGCCGGGTGTTAAAAGACGAACCGCCGGCACTTAGTGCTGGCGGTTGTAGGGGCTCTGATTCGTCGGCTTCAGGGAGATATTCTCCTCTGACGCCTTCGACTGCACGGCATCTTCCGTGCGGCCCATCTTGATGCCGATAACGCGCGTCGGCGTGTTGTGCTGCGCCAGGTCGCGCAGCTGCTTCACATCCTGCGGCGTCCAGTCCTTGCCATGGTTGGCGGGCTTCTTGGCCATTGTTACCTCCTTTCTGGATTCACTGTCACCGCCACCGGTGAATACCTAAATCCGCAGATTAGCGTACTTTGTTGAGTCGCGATTGTCAACCCCCCTGCTTCGCGTTCGGGGAAGTATTCTCAACTCATATCAATGAGGTGTTCTCGTCTGAGGAGACGCACGCGTGCTGCGTCGGCCGAAACCTGGAAAACTTTGGCGGTGTGCCGGATGAGCCCCTGCCCCTCTGGAGTGTCGAGGGTGAGCACGCCGGAAAGCTCGTGCTTATCTAGATAGTGCTCTGTACTCCGCCGCAGCGCGGTGATCGGCATCAGGAAGGCGCACGAGGCATAGCCCGCCTGCCACTCCAGCCAGTCGCTTTGATTGGCGTTGATCATCGTTTCCAGGGTGCAAGTAGGCGAATACAGCGGGCTGTCGGCGCGGCCGGCAGGCAGCGGTGTCTGCTCGAAGAAGTACAAGAAATTATGGAACATGACGTGCCACAGCTCGTGTGTGAGCGTGGTCCGCAGCCGATTCTCGCGTCGCTCATCCTCGGTGAGATGGCGAGAGATACGCACTTCCGGCTTGCGCCCGGCGTAGAAGTCGGTGACGCCCTCCACCCCTTCATCAAGCTCGGCGTACAGATCGAGGTCGCCGGCTTCCTGCTCTATCAAGGTTTTGAGTTCTTCGGTGCTGATCGGACAGCTCGGCCGCCCGCGCTGCTTGCGCAGGAATGCCTTGACAACCCGCTCGCACTCGCGGTCGATCTCGTCCATCTCGTAGTGCGGGCGCTGCGGGAATCGTCTCGTGCGATCTGGCACCCACTTGACCATTACGGCTTCCTCAGTTCGCGCCGAAACGCCTGAAAGGCCGCCTGCACCCGTTCCGGCGAGTGCGGTTCACCCTGGACATCTTCGGGGTACTGGCCGGCAGCGAAGAAGAGCACATCATAATCAAGCCCCAATACGTCGGCGAACTGCTTCAGCATCTGCGGGCCGGGCGGGTTGCGGCGGTTATGCTCCAGGTCGTTGAGGTACTGCGGCGAAATCGACGTGCCGTCCTCCTTCACGATGCGCGCAGTCAGATCCTTCTGGCTCATGCCCTTCTGCTTACGCGCGTCAGCAATCATCTTCGCGAATGTCATGTCCCAACCTCTCACCCTCTCTCGAAGCCGCATCCCCACATCCGGCGATCAGCAGATTAGCATATTCGTGAGCGGCGTAGGCGAGGAAGTTTCTAGCCCGAATCTCCCTTCTTTTCACCTGCCCTACTCTGCCGCTGGACACGCTGGTGCGGCTGGCAGGCGACCACCGTTATCATTATGGAAACTGGAACCGTAAGGTGCAGCGGGGGCCGCTTTGAGCCATTTGATATACGGCGGCGGCGGTATTGGCATTACTGCCGTCAGAGGAGCAGAACACCGAAACAGCAGCTATGGGCGAGGCCAGATTAATGCCCCCACCACCCAGGCTCCCTGCCCGCACAGCGCCACTATTTGGCATGCCATCATCCATTTTCTTATCGAGTGTCCAGGCTTCGCTAGGCATGAGCGCACCGCTCACTGAGTAGCTATAGGGTGTGCCGGCCGCCACGGTGTCGGGGCCAATGACGAACCAGTTTTGTCCCTGGCCGTCGTGGTAAGCAAGCATGCTGCGTCCAACCTTCGGCATGGGTATATGTGTTCCTGCCTGAAGTCCACCGCTGCTTGGGCTTGTAAGGATATAGCTGCCCTTGATCAGCTTCGCCTCGGAAAGATTCACCCAGAACGCCGACGCCTCGCCGCTAACCATGTATGGCGCAGGTGTATTGCAGAAGTAATCGTCAATCAGCTTATTGTTGCTGCCGCACGACACGCCCGAGGGCGTTAATCCGAAGGCCGTGGCTGCGCTCTGCGGAATGTCACCAGGGAGGGCATTATATTTTCCGCGAAAGGTACTCACGGCAGTGCGGTAGTCTTCGACATCCGATATCGTCGCGCGAAACTCCGCATTGCGAATCAAATCCTTCCCCACCAGTACACCGCCGACGATGAGGCCGATGACGACGAGCACGATCGACAGCTCGACCAAGGTGAAGGCGCGTTGTTGCTCTTGGCGCAGGGGCATACTTCAGTTTACGCCTAACCCGTTGCCATCTCGTTAACTCCTTCTTTTCATCCGCCCTTCTCTGCCGCTGGACACCCCGCCCGATCCGGTGTAAAAATCGGCAACGTCCCTTACCGACTTTTACGCCGCGTTATGCGCTGCCGGGAAAGTTGGGCATTGCAGGCGAGGAAAGCATATGCACTACATCGCATATTACCGGGTGAGCACCGACAAGCAGGGCAAATCGGGCCTAGGGCTCGACGCGCAGCGCGCGGCCGTTGCCGGCCACCTCGCCGGCCGGGGCGACCTGCTCGCCGAGTTCACCGAGGTGGAGAGCGGCAAGAAGAGCGACCGGCCGCAGCTCGCCGAGGCGCTGGCGCAGTGCCGCCGGCGCAAAGCGACGTTGATCATCGCCAAGCTCGACCGCCTGGCGCGCAACGTCGCCTTCATCGCTAACCTGATGGAGAGCGGCGTCGAGTTCGTCGCCTGCGACATGCCGAACGCCAACCGCCTCACCCTGCACATCCTCGCCGCCGTCGCCGAGCACGAGCGCGAGATGATCAGCACCCGCACCAAAGACGCCCTCGCCGCTGCCAAGGCGCGTGGCATCCGGCTCGGCAACCCTCGCCCGGCCGAGTCGGCAGCGCGCGGCCGGCAGACGATCGCTGCGCAGCTGGCGACTCACCGTGCGCGTGTGCGTCCCCTTGCCGAGGAGATGCGCGCTGGCGGCCTCTCGCTGCGCGCGATCGCCGGCGAGCTGAACCGCCGCAGCATCCCGACAGCTTACGGCCGTCAGTGGGAGGCCGCCTCGGTGCGTGGGCTGCTCGCCCGCGCAGCGTAGTGAAGACGACTTTTGGAGACCCCTTACTGGAACGCGAAACGCAAATTGCAGGCAACGAAATCATTCTGTACTCGATAGACCGCTGCCGGCGTATTTACTGCCGAACCATCCCACGCGCAGTTGGAGGGATACGCAGCATTGGGTGTGCTGACCATATTATTACCTCCCCCGTTGTAGATCATGGAAATGCGTACACTGCCAGTATTAGGCTGACCATCGTCCATTTTCTTGTCGATTAAGAACGCGTCCGGCGGCGAAATCGCTGCGGGATTCGCTGTGTAGGTCTGGCCAGCGATGTTGGCCACGCCTGTGCCGTACCAGTTGTGACCCAGGCCATCGCGCGAAGCGACCACGCCGCCACCGATTTTTAGGATAGGAATCGTTTCTCCTACAACAAATGGATTTGCAGCAATATACGCACCGTTAATCAAATGTGTATCGACAGAAAGCTGCGTCCAAAAGGCTGCGATTTCGCCGCTGGCATTCGCCGCCGTTGTATTACTGCAAAAGTACTCGTTGAGTTCCCCATCGCCTTTGCAAGAACCGGCATATTCCGGTGCAGGCGTCAAGCCATAGGAAGCGGCATTCGGAAGATCGCCTGGCAGGAAGCGATACTTAGTGCGGAAGGTATTTACCGCAGACTGGTATCCCTCGATCTGGCTTATGGTGGCACGGATCTCTGCCGCATGAATCAAATCCTTCCCCACCAACACCCCGCCGACGATGAGGCCGATAACGACGAGCACGATCGACAGCTCGACCAGGGTGAAGGCGTGTTGGTATGGGCGCAGGGGCATAGCTTAGCATACGCCTAACCCCTTGCTATCTCGTTAATCCTTCTTTCCTCGCCGCTTCTCCTCCAGCTAGGGCTGTACATACACCATCTGCCGCGCATGTGCTAGACTTCCAGAAAGACATTTGTTCTGCTTCCGCTGGAGGTGGGTTATGCCGATCAAGGACTTCATGAGCGACAAGGTGGCCCTGGTTAAGCAGGACGGCACCCGTATCGAAGGCATTGGGGCGCAGGTCGGCAAGAAGATCATGATTTCTGATAACACCTTACTCATCGAAGAGGGAGACCGCATTCTTCGCACCCTTCCCAATGGCCTGGTCGAGAGCTACCTGGTGCTCGATCGCGGCTTCGTCCAGCCGCCGCGAATGAGCAGCATCCCTGCCTATTATTCGATGACGGTGCGCAAGGAGAGCGCGATTCCAGCGGTGGATTCCCGCTCGGTCGTCTACAACCTCTACGGCGCAAATTCCCGTGTGAATAACCAATCCCTCGACGCATCCGTGAACATGGTCAGCACCACCCCGGAAGATCTCTTCGCCAAGCTGCGCGAGGCGATCGCTACGCAGGTGGCCGAGGAGTCCAGGAAAGCAGAGCTGCTGGAGCATGTCGCCGAGATGGAGCAGGCGCGCGGCACGTCGTCATTCGTAGACAAGTACAAGGCATTCATGTCGGTGCTCGCCGACCATATCGGTGTGGTGTCACCGTTCCTCCCTGCCCTCGCCCAAATGCTCGGCGGCTAGGCCACTTTCTCCTTGCGCGCGATCGCCGGCGAGCTGAACCGCCGCAGCATCCCGACCGCCCACGGCCGCCGCTGGGAAGCAGCCACGGTGCGCGGCCTGCTTACCCATGCGGTCTAGGGGACGATATACAAGGGTATCAAGTAGATATCCGCTGCGGTGGCGGAAGCTACTTTAATTCACGGGCAGATGCACGGTGCAGTAAGGTATCTGAGTACTGCCCATCCAATAGATGTTGGGCATCACGCGATCGTCCACACAGGCTGAACCTGACCAGCCGACCCAAGAGTATATGGTTGGTTGATTAAAGCACGGCCCGCTCCGCCAGCCCCGAGGATTGCCGGCACAGTCGGCACTAGAAATTCCACTCGCTTTGACCGTACCGGACATCGGCAGCCCGTCGTCGAGCTTCACGTCGATGGCGTAAGCTTCTTGGGGTTTAAGAACCGTATCGGTGCCAGAGAAGTCTGTGTTGTTCCCTGGATAGAGGCCGATATAGAGGTAATTCCCTGGCCGGTCCGGCGTGCGATACCATGCAGGCTGGCTGGCATACCGCAACGAGGTGAAATAGAGGAGTCCATTGTTGATAGGAATATTGCTGCGCGCACCCTGATTGCCAATACGGATCACATCGGAAATCATCTTTACGCCGAAGAGATGGCTAAAGGCGTCCCATGTCTCTATAAGGGCGGTGCGGCCATTGTTCGCCAGCGTCGTTGTCCGGTCGCTGGAAATTAAACCATCACCGTCGCCATCGGTCTGTGCATTAGTGATCAGCCACTGGGATTCCGGCAGGCCATAAGTGGAGGCATTGCGGCAATCGCCCGGCACGCAATTGTATTTCCCCAGAAACGCGGCATATGCCTGCTTATATTTATCGATCTGCGCCAGCGTCCCGCGAATTTCCGCCGCCTGAACCATCTCCCGTCCCACCAGCGTACCGCCGATGATAAGGCCTATGACGACGAGCACGATCGACAGTTCGACCAGGGTGAAGGCGTGTTGGCACGGGCGCAGGGGCATAGCTCAGCCTACGCCTAATCCCTTGCTATGTCGTTAATCCTTCTTTTCACTCGCCCAACATGAGTCGCAAAAGCGCAAAGCCACAAAATCGTAAATGCGACCGTTTAGCATCCTACACCGTGCCACGGCTGGGATGGACTGTACGTATATACTTTCTGGAGTCGAATCTTTGTTCCCTGTTTGTTTCGCCCCGCTTTCAGGAAGGGGAATATCGTGATTGTTGAGACGATTCTTTCCGGCCTTGCGAAATTTGCGGCGGCCAGGCTGCCGCCTATCCTCGCGCGTCGCTTTTTTCCGCCGACCATCATCACCAAGCAGCTCGACGTACAGCTCCGCCGGCAAAATCCGATTGAGTTCCGGCGTGGCGCGAACGTACCCCACCTGCGGATCTCGTTTGAGGTGCGCAACGCGAGCCCGATTGATGTGACACTCGAACGGTTGCTTGCTGAGGTGTGGGTCGGCCAGCCGGTTCTCTTTGAAGCTGTCACCCTGCGGCGGCAGCTGATCCCGAAGCAAAGCAGCGTCGATACCGTCAGTATATCGGCAGAGCTGACGCCTCAAATGCTCAAGGCAATCGAGTTCCAGGCCAAGGATGGTGTGCTAACTCAGCCCGTGACCCTCTATGCCCACACCTACTTCGAGTCGAAAACTGGTCTGCTGGACAGCGGCATGGTGACGCTCGAAGCGCGCGACGTGCTCTTTCGATAGCCCAATACGTGCTTATGGCAGCGCGCGAATATCCTGCATCCGCAGGATGAGGTGCATAGGGAAATCGGGAAACGGCTCGAAGCCATTGCGGCGATACCAGTCGGCCGCCCGCTCTCCAAGGGCATGCACGACCACGCCGAGTGACGCGGAATCCCCTGTCATGCGCTCGGCGCGTTTGACCGCATCGTAGAGCAGCATATCACCGAGTTTCCGCCCCTGGTAGCGTGCGTCCACTCCCAGCTGGCCAATGAGGTGGGCTGGCAGGGGAATATTGCGCGGCATTCCTTTGGCGAGCGCGGCGGGAAGCTCGGAGATGTTCACGGTGAAGTTGCTTAGGGTGTAGTAGCCGGCTACCGTGCCAGTTGCTTCCTCGATCAGGACATGCACAGCGGCGAGGCCGCGCCGCGACATTTGCCCCGCACGCTCGCGGAACCAACTATCGACGGAGGCCTCGCCGCAGGTGAAGGTCGAACGGTTGTGAGTTGCCAGTGGCTCGATGAAGAACCCTGCCGCACTCACCGCTCAGCCGCGCGGCTGAGTTGACGGTGCATCTCGGCGGCACGGCGCATCGAAGGCGTCGGCTCGCGCACCGGCTCGCGCAGGAAGTCGAGCAGCCACGCGCTTCCCTCAGCGCTCAAGGTAAGGCTGTCGTGCTCGCGAAGCAGCGCCTCGGCACGCTCGGTAACGGCCATCTTGACGAAACCGGCGACCGACGGCGCACCGGCGATCTCCGCCGCGCGCTCCCATCGCTCCTTCATTTCATGAGAGAGTCGCAGATCGATGCGCTCACTCTGTGCGGTTGCCGTCATAGCCATACCCTCTTGGCAGCGTTGCCGATGATGTCCTGTGCAGCAAATGCTACACACCTTCAATGTACGGTAAAGTACCGCCTAAGTCAATGGCTGTATCACCCCATTTTGGTGATCGCCGGCGAGCTGAACTGCCGCAGCATCCCGACCGCCCGCCGCTGGGAAGCGGCTACTGTGCGTACCTTGCTATCTTACGTCACCTAGCGCCTGCATCTAGAAGGCTGCCTTGATCGACCAGGCGCACTCTTGGTTGACATCGTAATCCTGTGGCCAGCTACCGTCGCAGTAGTGGCGCTGCTCTGAGCCGAGGAGATAATTATAGATGTATCCCGGGTTGGCGATTTGCGCTGCGCCATTGCGCAAGTCGCCGTCATCGAGCTTGATGTCCAGTCGCTTAACCGCGTTGCGGGGTGGTGCGCAGCCGAATACAACAGCTGTAGTACCCCATACATCCAATTGGCAGGCACCGAGGCGAAGGCGGTGCTGGCCGAGTTCGTCGCCGAAAACAACGCCGCCATTGCCGCCTTGCGCCAGATAGTTCGAAGCGCTGCGTATGAACGTGCCCATGCGCATCTTCTGCAACATGTAGCCAGCGCCAGCGATATTGCTGCCCGCACTATTAGTTTCGTCGAACTGGCCGAGTGAAATTAAACCCGCTGCCGCTAAATGATCGTTGGCCATCAGCCATTCAGCGTTGGTGCCAATGATTTGCATGTATCCATGCGCTAACGTCGGCACATCGACGTCGTAGCCGCGGATACGCCCATCGCCATTGCCGTTGCTTACTTTTCCTGGCTGCACAGTATCGGTGAAGAAGCTGGTGGCGTTCTTACAGTCGCCTGGTAGGCAGCTATACTTGCTCTTGAAGGTGAGAACTGCTGTATTGATTTCGTCAATCTGCTTTATCTGTGCGCGCATTTCGGCATTGGCGATCATGTCTTTCCCCACCAGCACGCCACCGACGATCAGACCGATGATGACGAGCACGATCGACAGCTCGACCAGGGTGAAGGCGTGTTGGCGCGGGCGCAGGGGCATAGCTCAGCCTACGCCTAACCCCCTTGCTATTTTGTTAATTCTTCTTTTTACCCGTCCCGCCTAATAGTCGCAAAAGCGCAAAGGTGCAAAATCGTAAATGCGACTTTGCGCTCAAAACCTTTGGCTGCCGCGCTGCACCCAGGCGACGTATCCCTTCCAGATGAGTAAAACGCAAAATCGTAAAGTCGTGTTTGCGCTTTGCCAGGAAGGCGGGTATACTGTACGTACACATTCGGGGTTCGGTTAGGAGGGTCGATGATCATCGCGTTGCTCAATCAGAAAGGCGGCGTCGGCAAGACGACACTGGCCGTCCATCTCGCCGCTGCGTTTGCCCAGCGGGGGCAGAGCGTGCTGCTGGTCGATGCCGACCCGCAGGGGAGCGCCCTTGACTGGTCCTCTAGCCGGCCAACCGATCCGCTCTTCCCGGTGATCGGCCTGCCCACCAAGAATCTGCCGCGCGAGATTCGCCACCACGTTCCGCACTATGATCATATCGTCATTGACGGCCCGCCGCGCGTGAATGAGCTGGCGAAGGCGGCGATTGGCGCGTCCGACCTGGTGCTCATCCCGGTGCAGCCCTCGCCTTACGACGTGTGGGCGGCCAAGGAAATTGTGGAGCTGCTGCGCGAGGTGAGCGTCTTCAAGGAAAACCAGAAAAGCGCCTTTGTGATTAATCGCAAAATCACAAATACGGCCATCGGCCGCGACGTGAGCGAGGCGCTGGCCGGCCATCCCATTCCCGTCCTGTCCACAGCGATCACGCAGCGCGTCTCCTTCGCCGAGAGCGCCGCGCAAGGGAGCACCGTGCTGGAGCTGGACCCCAAGGGGCCGGCCAGCCGGGAGATCCTGGCGCTCGCCGCCGAGGTCACGGAGTTTGCAAACGTCAAGGAGGCGGCATGAGCAGCAAGCGCGTACCCTTCGGCACCACCCCGACCGCCAACCGGCCACAGCCGGCCGCAGCGGCGACGGCCGAGCAGACGAAGATCGAGCAATGGGTCGAAGGCCGCAAGACGGCCGAGCCGATGAAGCGCTTCACCCTCGACGTGCCGGCGAGCCTGCACGCTCGCATCAAGGCTACCTGCGCCTTACGCGGTCAGAAGATGAACGAAGTGCTGCTTGCCATGCTCGAAGAGGAATTTCCGAAAGAGGGCAGGGCGTAATGGCGGAGAAGCCGGCAGCCCAGCAAACTAACCTCTTCGGCGAACCCATTGTTCTGCCCGAGGTGAAGCCCCTTACGCCAATCAAGCGCCGCATCATCAATGCTTCTGTTGAAATCCAGCAGGAGCCGCTAGAGCAGGCCGATTACCTGCACACGGTCCTCTGCCAGGTCGGCATGCCGCGCAAGCAGACCACCGATCGCGAGTTCGAGCGCTCGAACGGCCACATGAGCCTGAGCCTCGAAGCGGGCTCGCTCTTCGACGGCCACCAGCTCGTCAAGCAGCCGCTACCCTACGGTGCGCGCCCACGCCTGGTCATGGTCCATATCAGCAGCGAGGCGGTGCGCCGGCGCTCGCCCATCGTGGAAGTCGGCCACTCGGCCTATGAGTTCATGCGCACGCTCGGCTTCGACACCAACGGCGCGAGCTACCGCAACACACGCAAGCAGCTGATGGCGCTCGCCGCCTGCCGGATGACGCTCGGCTTCATGGCGAACGGCCAGCCGCGCACCGTGAAGACCGAGCCGATCCGTCGCTTCGACGCCTGGCTGAAGCGCGAGGGCGAGCAGATGGTGATGTGGCCCGGCGTGCTAGAGCTAAGCCCAGACTTCTACGAAACCCTGCTCGATCACGCCGTGCCACTCGACCACACGGCGCTCGCCGCCCTCAAGCACTCCGCGCTCGCCATCGACATCTACACTTGGCTCGCCCATCGCCTGGTGCGCGTGCCGCAGGTGCAGGGCGTCAAGGTGAGCTGGGGCAATATGCGCGCCCAGTTCGGGCAGGAGTACGCCGACCCGAAAAACTTCAAGCGCGAGTTTCGTCAGGCGCTGCGCCATGTGCTCGTCGTCTATCCCGACGCCAAGGTGCAGGAAACCGCCGGCGGCCTGCTCCTCAAAGAATCCCGCCCGCCAATCGCGCCGGCCAGCATCACTGTGCCGCGCCTGAATGGAGGGCAGGGGTAGCGAAGTGCGCTGAATCGCCCCCCTTGAGAGCAGGTATACTATCGGTCAATCGCCACCCCCTGCCACTAACCGACTGAAACTGTGGACAACCGAAGTTATCCACGGTGGATCGCCACCCCCACTATCGGTCAATCGCCACCCCTTGTGAGGCAAAAACTATCGGTGAATCGCCACCCCTAACCTATAGATCAAATAACCAATAGATCGTTTCCAATAGTAGGCAGTGCCCAACCTGTGGATTTGTGGATATGTCGTACGAGACCGCGCCTTCGGCGCGGATGCTGGTGAAAAGAAAGGAGGGCTTGAAGCCGCCGGCCAACCCTCTAGAATTGCTGCGACAGACAGGAGCGACTACCATCGATGAATGCCGCGCAGGCCAAGGCTATCCCGCTCAAGGATCTCCTCGCCCGGCTCGGCTTCGAGCCGCACCATGAGGCGCGCGGCGAGCTGTGGTACACGAGCCCCTTCCGCGAGGAAACCGAGCCGTCCTTCAAGCTCACCATGAACAGCAAAGGCTGGTACGACCATGGGCGCGGGGAGGGCGGCAACATCCTCGATTTTGTGATGGCCTACGGCGGCGTGACGACGGTCGGCGAGGCGCTGCGCTGGCTCGATCGCGAATGGAACGCTGCCCGGCCGATGCCGCTCTTCGGCAGCCCATCGCCGGCACGCTCCGCTGCTACTCGACCGTCCACCGCGCCGCAGCGCGGAGACGACCGCGAGCCGATCGTCGTGGAGAAGGTGCAGCCCCTCGAAAACCCTTCACTGATCGGCTACCTACGCTCGCGCGGTATCCCGCCGTCGAACGCCCAGCCTTACGTGCAGGAAGTCCACTACACCCACAAGGGCAAGCGCTACTTTGCCCTCGCCTTTGCCAACGATAGTGGAGGTCTCGAAATCAGGAATCCGTACTACCAGGGCAGCACCAGTCCGAAGGACATCACCTGCATCGACCCGGTCGGTGCGCCGCCAGACGCTCCCACGGCCGTTTTCGAGGGCTTCACAGACTTTCTCAGCGCAATCACCATGAACGCGCTGCCGGCAGGCCCTACGCGCGTCGTGGTGCTCAATTCCACGGCGATGCGGGAGCGTGGGCTAGAGCGGCTGCGCGAGCGGCCGGGACCGGTCCATCTTTTCCTCGATCACGACGCGACTGGCCGCACGATCACCGAATATTTCAAGGCGCAGCTGCCCGACCGCCGGGTGCTCGACCAGTCAGGCCTCTACGCCGGCTACAAGGACTTCAACGCTATGTTGGAGAAGTGGCAGTCTCGCCAGCGTTGAATCGCATTCCCACAAATACGATTTTGTGTAAAACCGCAATCCCGCTTTCTTTTCACCAGTATCCGCGCTGAAGGCGCGGTCAAAATTTCGACATGGGACTGATATCCTAGTTCCATAAAAAAAGAAGTAGTAGTAGAATAAAAAGAAGAAAAAGAAGTTGCCCCGTCGTTGCGAACGGAGGCGGTATGGAATTCACGATCGGCCGAAAGACCTACAGCCTGACGAGCGAGCAAGTCGAGACATGCATGCGCGATGTGACGCCGGAGGGAGGCCGGTCGGGTCGCCGCCACTTTGTGGTTATCGGCAAGCGCGAATATCCGATCACCCAGGTGTTGCCCGAGGTGCTTGGCCTGTCGCGAGCTGATGTCACCACGTACCGGGCGCGCGACATCCTGAAGCGGCTGGGGTTCGAGGTGATCGAAAGGGCGGCGTAGCTGCCGGGTGAGGGTGGGGAAGAAGGTGCGGGGAGGTGTCGCCGAATGAGCGAAGTCGCACTCACTCAGTTGGTGGAATCTCGACTTCTCGCTTCCGTACATTCATCGAAGCATGTAACCGGCCTGACCCATAATTTCTATCGCTATCCGGCGCGCATGCCACCGGAACTCGCTCGCGAGGCCGTCGAAAATTTCACTAGGCCATGCGAGTACATCATTGATCCGTTCATGGGGGGTGGTACCAGCATTGTCGAGGCGCTGGCGCTTGGGCGGCGTGCCATCGGCATCGATCTCAACCCGATCGCGCATTTCGTCACGGCGGCGAAGACGACTCCGCTCAGCCAGAACGATCGGCAAACGCTCCGCGAGTGGGTGCAGACGCTCGACCTGGCCCCCGATGAGGCGGTCAGTGAGGAGATACTGCGCGAGCCACGGGTAAAAAATCTGCCGGAGACGGCGTTGGGCAGCTTTGCTAAGGTGCTCGATGGGATGGAGGCGCTTCCGTGGCCGCGCCAGCGGAAGTTTGCCCGCTGCGCGCTGCTCAAGATGGGCCAGTGGGCGATCGATTGCAAGGAGCGGCTTCCAAGCAGCGACGTTATGAAAGCGCAGCTCCTCATCTTCATGGAGGAGATGTTCGCGGGGCTCGACGCCTTTACCGCTGCTGCGGGCACCAGCGGTTTTGGTAAGGCGCAGATCACGGGGCAACGAAGGCTGTTGCTGCGTTCGACGGTCGGGGTGGAAGACGATCCGCAGCTTGCGGCTTTGCGTGGCAAACCCAAGCTGGTTATCACCTCGCCGCCCTATCCCGGCGTGCATGTGCTCTATCACCGCTGGCAGGTGGCGGGGCGACGAGAGACGCCGGCTCCCTACTGGCTGATTGGGTCTCCCGACGGGCACGGTGCAGCCCACTACACCCTAGGCAGCCGGAGTGTTCTCGGGCTTGAAAATTACTTCCAGACCATCGTTGCCGCATACCGCTCGGTGCGGGCGCTGCTGCACCCCGACGCACTCGTGGTGCAGCTAATCGCCTTCTCCGATCCCGATCGCCAGCTGCCCGCGTTCCTCGATGCCATGCAGCTCGCCGGCTTCCGCGAAGAGACCGCAATCGCCGGCGATCGCGCCGCGATGTGGCGCGACGTGCCCAATCGGAAATGGTATTACCGCGTGGGTGCGGTGAGCGGCACAGCCCGCGAGCTACTGCTTTTCCATCGGCCTATCGCCGAGGTCGGGGCTGTGCCGCACTCCGTTATGCCGTCTGATCTAGCAGCGGTTGGTGGAGGCTGCGGATAATCGGCACGATCACCTGCGCGAGTCCAGTGCAGTAGTTGCTGACCGCAGCGAGCTGGTCGGTGTCGTCGCCCTCATCCTCGCCGTCGAACGACGACTCCCCCTCGGCCGCCGCCCGCAGTTCGGCCATGCGGCGGTTGTTCTGGATCATGCCGATCGCGGCGAGGACGAGGCCGAACTTGAACCAGTGCTTGATCTGCGGCTTCTCCTCGTCCTTGGCGCTGGCAAGTTCGTGGATGAGGTGGCGGTTATCCAGGTTCACGTAGCAGTCGTAGCCACCACTGCCGTCGTCCTTGACGCGCAGGGCGTCGTACTCCGTGAAGCCCTCGCGCTCCCAGTCGTCGCGGCGTACATCGACAATGCGCGGCAGGGCCAGCGCCACACCCCGGCGATCGCTATCCTGCTTCGGGCGGCGCGGTGGCCGAGGCCGACCGCCGCGAGGCTCTTCTTCCTCTTCGGCGTCCTGCTCGACCTTGATCGAGAATGTGGAAGTAAAATCGAGCCCTCGTGCCTGGCGATCGGCGTCCGTGACCTTGATCGTCACCTGTACCACGTCGCCGATTTCCGCATCCCAGGGTACGGCGAAGTAGGCGGTATAACGGCCGTTCCAGAGGCGTGCATGCTCGCAGAGGTTCGGCGACGGCTCGATCGTGATCTCACCGGGGCTGTTGGTGCGGGAGAAGTAGTCGTTGACGGCATCGGTCTCGAATTCGACCCGGCAGGTGCGATTGCGCGGGCAGGACTTCACCAGGCCGCCCTTGGGTTCCTTTGACAGGCGGAAGAAGGTGGGGAAGCGCCGGCCGACGAAGGGCGGCGCAGCCCCCGGCCCGGTCGCCGTCACCAGATGATCGCCACCGGCGAAGAGCTGGGCGAGAGTCGGATCGTTGTCGATCAGCTTCTGGAAGGCCCCGACCGGGCTTTCCTGATTGAGGTGGCTTTCCAGGTGCTCCTGGCGTCGCCGCTGATTGATCGCCTGCAAGCCGGGGTGGTTCCTGAGATTATCGGTTAGGTGCTTGCGGATCGTCTCGTACACCTCATTGCGGCGGACCCGATCGCGCGAGGCCATGAAGAAGTCCTCGCGGACGCGCTCGTTCATCGCGGTGCAATCGACCACCACCAGCAGCGGGCCGCGCTCGTCGCTCAGGTAGCTGAACTTGAGGGTCGTCGTGACGAAGTTGGAGGGCAGGCTGCCATGCACCTGTCCGTTGACGACGAAGTACACGCCGACCGGCACATGGCGCTTGTTGGTGGACCCCTTGAAGACCGCGATCTCGTAGGGCAGCCGTCCGATGCTCTCCAGGGTGAGCGCGGCCGAGGCTGGGAATCCCTCCTCCAGCTTCTCGCTCTCGCCCGCCTCGCTAGTATCGGTCGCGCTGATCCAGCCGCCCGAGACCGTCGTGCTGTAGTAGTTGGCATTATAGTCGCGCGTCTCGGTGAGCCGGAAGGGCAGCGCCGGCGAGTACAGGAATTTCTCGATCTCGTAGCGCCCTTCCGTGGTGATGATGCTCTTCGCCCGCCAGCGGTAGTTGTAGAGCTTGATGCAGGTGCCGTGCGGCAGCCCAACGGCATATGGTGGGGCTGGGTGGTTCTGGCGCGACGGGCCGGGCAGCACCTTGATTTCGTCCGCTGCGAAGGACGGCACATCGCCATTCGGCGCGAGATAGACGTACATCGAGCTGCGGCGACCGCCCGAGGGGAGCAGCCGGCGCACAATAGTAAAGCCCCAGCGGTCGCCGGTCGGATCGTCGGACGATACTGGGCAGCCGGGCCGCCGGCGCGAGGCGATCAGCTGGAAATTGTGGGTGCCGCAGAACTGGAGGATGCCGGTGCCGCCCGAGTTGAACTTGCCCTGTACGAAGGGAATGCGCATCTTGTTGGAGCGCAGGAGCGAGACGAGGGTGTGCGGGAATTGGGCCGGAGTCTGGCCCTCGCCCCGGTCGATGACGAGATAATTTGGCTGCTGCTTGCCGCCGACCGCGACGAGATGGACCTGATCGGCCAAGGGACGGCGATCCCGCGCGGTGAGGTTGCCGAGCTTGCCGCCCGGCACATTGAAGAAGCGTTCGATCGCCTCGCTCATCGATTGCGGTGCCTCCGGCCCTTCCGGATCGATGCCCGCCTCGTAGCAGCGGGCCATCAGCACCGCGTCGATGCCGTTGACGATCTTCTCCACCAGCGCGCCGGAAGGATCGCTCTGCTGGTTGCCGATAGCGGCAAAGTTGTTATCGATGCCGATATCGCTCCCAATCGCGCGCCACACCGACTCATCGTCCAGATAGCCGGCCTCGCGCAGCAGTTCCTCGACTTTCCCCTCCGTCTCAGCCTCCACCAGCTTGGTGAAGAGGGTGAGGTTGTCCATTCGTCACGCACTCCTTACGCCGCTCAACGTTCCGCTAGGCCGTCTTCGTCAGGGTCAGATCGAGGCGCTGCTGGCCGTCGGGCACGGTAGGGGAAGCGGGTGCCGCGCCTTGCCAGCCCGCCTCGCGCAGATTGGCGATTACTTGCCGTTCCTGGGCCTCTAACGGTAGGGCTAACAGCTCCTTAAGCACAGCCCCGGTCGCCTTGCGGGCCTGACGGTTCGAGGCAACGGAGCCCGCGACGATGCACACGTTGTCCCATAGCGGGTTGACGCGCGTGCCGACCGACTTGCGCCAGTCGATGTTGCGCAGCGCCGCCAGGTGCTTGCGCCAGTCATCGGGATAGGTGGCGAGCAGGGTGCTGCCGACCGCGCCGAGAGCGCGCAGGATGACGCCGTGGGTGCTGATCTTCTCCTGCCGCAGCGCCGGCGCGTTGAGGGTGCCGTCCTTGACGCGCTGCCAGTCGGGGATGGCGCGAGCGACCTCATTCCAGTAGGCGGCAGCCAGCGCCAGCTTTTCCTTGAAGTCCTTGGTGCCCGGCGCACCGATCTTCGTGCCGACCAGCTCCACATTCGCGTCGTACAAGGCCGACAGGGTGAGGAGCTTCGGCGAGCGCAGGGGGATCGCCGTCTTTTCCTTGTCGATCATGCCCTGGAATGGCGCGACCAGCTCGGCCATCTCCATCGTCAGCGCGGAGAGGTGATCCCGGTGGTCGTAGAGGATATCCAGCGACTTCGAGGTCTTGTGGACGAAGCGGTTGAGGTCGCTGAACATCTGCTGCAAGCGATTCAGATCCTCCTGGGCGAACAACAGAACGCTGATGCGCTCCTTGCCGAGATCGGGGTTTTCCTTGAGGGCCGCTGCGATCGCTGCCGCGCGGTGCTGGCCATCGTTGATGACGAACTCCATGTCTTCCAGATTCATCTCGATCATGCCGACCCGGCCGTCGGCGTCCATCGGCTTGAAATCGACCTGGTGGTTGTAGGAAGCGGTAATCGATGAAAACAGATAGCCCTCCTCGTTGTCGAGGATGTACTTGGTGATCTCCGGCACCCGCGAGGTGTTAAGCACGCGCTGAGCACGCAGCGAAGGCTCTGCCGCCGACCAATCCGTGAACTTGAAAAAGCGTGGCACCTCGGAAAGTGCCATAGTTGTGGCGTAGTAATCACGCTTGCCGATAGTACCCTTTAGGGCAGGGAAGCTGACCTTCATGATGACCTCCATTCCACCAGCTCTTACCCGGCCACCCCAGGAGCTGTCAAAGACAATATTAGCAGCTCCTGTTTTCGATGACAAGAGCTGCTAGTACTAATTAATGACAGCTCTTAGGTACTTTAGAAGAGAGCTGTAGGAAAAAGAGGAAGCGCCAAACAAGTTTTCTTTTCACCAGTAAGCGCGCCGCAGGCGCGCGATCGAATTTTTTGCGGTTTTCCACATCCCCAAGTGTGGGTCTGTGGGTTTGTATACGTGGATGCTGACAATTCCTTAACCTCTCCCAGATAGATTGGCACATAGGGAACTTGTTATATGCCTGGTGCTCCCACAGATCGCTATCACGCTTTGCGTCAGCGCCTCGCCATTGCCGGCGAGCAGCTGGGGACTAACCAGTGCCGCGAATACGGCGAGGGCCTGCGCGAGGAGCTGCGTATCGGCGCGCGGATGATGATGGCCGGCGGCCGGGCGGTGAAAGCCGATGTTATCCCAATATAACCCGCTCGAACCTTCGACCGTCCCGGTGCTGCTCGCGAGCGAGGCGCAGGACGACTTTCGCCACGTCCTGATGCAAGCCGAGCGCGAGGGGGGCGACGCGCAGCGCGCGGCGATCGATGACGCCCTCGACCATGCGCTCACCACCCTCAGTGCCAACCCGAACGGCGGCGTTGCGCGTCCCGATCTCGCCGACAACGTGCGCATGAAGCCGGTCGGCGACTACTGCCTCTTCTACGAGAGCCACCCGAAAGCGGTCTTTGTGCTGCGCATTCTGCACCGGAGCCACGATGCGCAAGCCAGCTACTAGCACCAATGCGCACGTCGCCTTTACCTTAGTCGAAATGTCGATCGTCCTCGTCGTCATCGGTCTCGTTATCGGCGGTGTGGTTGTCGGCGGCTCGTTGATCGAAGGCGCGCAGATTCGAGGGCAAATCAAGCAATTTGGCGAGATCAACGAAGCCGTGCAAGTCTTCAAGAAAAAGTACGACTGCCTGCCCGGTGATTGTGAGCGCGCAACTGTCTACTTCACCGCTGCCAGCCAACCACAGCAAGTGAACAATGGTGACGGCAACGGACGCATTCAGGGCTATGAATTCACTCAACTTACGCTATATGGTCGCTACACCGGCATTTATCCTGTAGCGACGCAAATAGCCTGGAACTACAAGCCTGAATGGCTCTATGCGTATGATCATCTCGCTGCCGCTGGGCTCATTCCGCTTGCACAGTTTGACGAGGGAGATGCAGCTGCCAGCAATAAAGCAGGTGGAGGTATGCTTGCTCAGATACTGCCGATGGGTAGTGTCAATCCAAGCACCTCTGCT
>JBDHTJ010000050.1:0-29293 GCA_039808585.1 Hyphomicrobiaceae bacterium
AGGCGAGCCTGGTCGTACGCCAGCAGGGGCGAGGGACTTTCGTGCGCGATCCTTCCGCGCAGGATCTCGCGCATCGCTACGAGAGCATCCGCAGCAACGACGGCAGCCGGCTGATCCCGCAGTTCGGCGAAACCAGCATCGCAATCGCCGAGGCCAATGCCTATGAGTGCGACTGGCTGAAGCTGAAGCCCGGCACGAACGTGAGGCGCATCACGCAACTGCGCATGAGCGACGAGAAGCCCTACATGCTGGAGATGGCTTCGTTGCCGCTCGACCTGTTCCCGAAGGTGCCGGAGGCCGGCTACACGATCACCGGTGCGGCGTGGGAGAGCGGCGTGCTGTTGGGCAAGGCGGAAGAGCGCGTGCATCTCGACACAGCGAACGAGACGGTTGCGGCGAAACTCGGGCTGTCCCCCGGTGCCAAGGTCCTGAAGCTCGACCGGGTGGTGCACTCGATCGACGGGCGGCCGGCGGAGTGGCGGGTGGCGCATTGCTGCATGGGGGATCTCCACTACCTGGCGTCGCTGGGCTCCTTTTGATCTCTTTGATAGGGGAAGCGGGAAGCGGGTTGCGGCGGGCGCCGACACCGCGGCTGCAGCGGGGGTGTGCGCGCGCCCTGATCTCGATCAAACAGGACCCCATCCGATTCCGGCTATCGTAGCCACTGGAACAGTTGCAAAAGGCGCCCGCTCATGACCTTCGGCAGGATTTCAAGTGCTGGCCTACTGGCCGCCTCGCTCGTGGTATGTGCGAGCGCGGGGGCGTATGCGCAGCCGCGCATGGGGACGGGTGATGCTGCGGCAGGCCGTGTGGTGGCAGAGCGGTTGTGCGCAACGTGCCATGCCCTTCCAGGACAGGCCGTTTCCAGCACCAACCCGGACATGCTGGGTTTTGCAACCATCGCCAAGCGGCCCAACGTGAGCGCTGAATACCTGGCGGGGCGGATCATCATTCCGCATCCGGCGATGCCGGATACGGCGCTGAAGGTGTCGGAAATCCGCGACGTGATCGCCTACATCCTGTCGCTGAAGTGAGGGTCGCTGACTTGAGGCTGGGGGGCGCCTCCGCTACTCAGAGGAAGCTCGCGATATCCTTCAGCGGGCGCTTCTCTAGGGCGTAGGCGGGAATGGTGGCGCCGTCGGCAGGATAGCCGACGACGAGAAGGATGTAGGGCTTCTCGGTCTCGGGCCGCGCGCAGATCTCGTTGAGAAAGCCCATCGGGCTCGGCGTGTGGGTGAGCGTTGCGAGACCCGCGTAGTGAAGCGCGGTAATGAGCATGCCAGTGGCGATGCTGACGGACTCCGGCACGTAGTAGTTCTTGCGCAGCACGCCGTCGGGACCGGCGCTCTTGCGCGCGCCGAACACGGCAATGAGCCAGGGGGCGACCTCGAGGAAGGGCTTGTCGGGATCGGTGCCGAGCGGGCGCAGGGCCTGCAGCCACTCCTGGCCTGCGCGACCGCGATAGAACTCGTGCTCCTCTTTCTCTGCCTCGATGCGGATGCGCTTCTTCACGGCCGCGTCGCCAATAACTGCGAAATGCCAGGGCTGCAGGTTGGCGCCGTTCGGGGCGGTGCCGGCAGCGCTGATGCAGGTCTCGATGATATCGCGCGGAACGGGACGCGGAGAGAAGTCGCGCAGGGTGTGGCGGCGGCGGATCATGGCGTAGAAATCCTCCGCGCGGCGACGCATCTCCTCGACGGGGTATTCCTGGTAGTCGGGAAGGGGCACGGGCTCGTATTCGCGCTGCATGGATGGCCTCCGTTGCTGACACTAGGCGGCCCGGGAAAGGCGGGCTAAGCTCAGGCCAACAAACAAGCAAGATTGGTCCGTGTCGAGATGCGACGGGGCGGGAGGGGAAACGTGAACTTCGATTTTTCCGACGAGCAGAAAGAGTTCAAGGCGCAGATCGGACGCTATCTCGCCGAAAAGTCCCCGCTGACGGTGGCGCGCCGGGTGCTCGACGGGAGCGAGACGCATGCGGCGGAGATCTGGAAGGGGCTTGCGGATCTCGGCGCCTTGGGTGTCACGGTGCCGGAGGCCTACGACGGAATGGGGCTCGGGCTTCTGGAGTTGTGCGTGATCGCCGAGGAGGTGGGGCGGGCGTGTGCGCCGGTTCCCTTCACGTCGTCGGCGTGCCTGGCCGGGGAGGCAATACGACGCTACGGGAGCGACGCGCAGAAGAAAGCCTGGCTGCCGCGTATGGTGACGGGCGACGTGATCGGGACGCTGGCGGTGGCGGAGGGGGCCACCGGCACTCCGGGGTCCAAGCTCTCGACGCAACTTGCCGGTGAAAAACTGAGCGGTACGAAGGTGCCGGTGGCAGATGGAGAGGCCGCGCACGTGGCGGTGGTGCTGGCGTCAGGGAGTGCGGGGCCTAGTCTCGCACTCGTCGATCTCTCCGGGCCGGGGGTGACACGCACCCGCGTGACGACGATCGATCCGACCCGCAAGCACGCCGAGATCCGGTTCGATGGCGCCAGGGCGGAGGTGCTCGGCGAGCGCGGAGAGGGGGTGCGCCTTTTGAACGAGATTTATGATCGCGCGGCGGTGCTCATCGCGTTCGAGCAGATCGGCGGGGCGGAAGCGGCCCTTACGATGGCGCGCGACTTTGCGCTGGAGCGCTATGCCTTCGGACGGCAGATCGGCTCGTACCAGGCGATCAAGCACAAGCTGGCGGATGCCTACATCAAGATCGAACTGGCGCGTTCGAACGCTTACTACGGCGCGATGATGATCGCCTCGGGCGGGGCGGATCTGGCGCTGGCGGCTGCGACGGCGCGGGTGGCGGCAACGGATGCCTACGAATACACGGCCAAGGAGAACATCCAGACGCACGGCGGCATCGGCTTCACGTGGGAGGCGAACCCGCAGTTGCATTACCGCCGCTCGCGTTATCTCTCGCTGACGATCGGCGGGGCGACGCACTGGCGCAACAAGCTCGTGAGCGAGCTCGAGAAGCGCAACGCGGCCTGATCCGCGATCGGCAACAGGCGCCAGCGCGGGCTCGGCATACGAAATTTCCGGGAGCATTGCACATGGACTTCAACGATACGCCTGAAGAGGCGCAATTCCGCAAGGAGGTTCGCGCCTTTCTCGAGGCCAATGCGAAGCGGCGCACGGGCGACCAGCCCTCGGAGCGTGGGCGGGCGCGCGACGTAGACGCGCTGGCCGAGGCCAAGGCGTGGCAGGCAAAGAAAGCAGCGGCGGGGTTTGCTGCCATCACCTGGCCCAAGGCCGTGGGCGGGCGCGGCGGCACGCCGCTGGAGCAGATCATCTACGCGCAGGAGGAGGCGCAGTTCGTGACGCCGCCGGCGTTTTTCGCGATCGGCCTCGGAATGTGCATTCCGACGCTCATCAAGTATGGCAAGCCGGAGCACATGAAACGCTACGTGGCGCCGGCATTGCGCGGCGATGAAGTCTGGTGCCAGCTGTTCTCGGAGCCGGTGGCGGGGTCGGACGTCGCGGGCATCCGGACGCGCGCGGAGCGGCAGGGTGACAACTGGATCGTCAACGGCCAGAAGGTGTGGACCACGGGCGCGCACTTCTGCGACTACGGGCTTCTGCTGGTGCGCACCAACCCGGACGTGCCCAAGCATCAGGGCCTCACCATGTTCTTCCTCGACATGAAGAGCAAAGGCGTGGAGGCGCGGCCGATCCGGCAGGTGAGCGGTGGCTCGGAGTTCAACGAGGTATTCTTCACGGATGTGGTGATCCCCGACAGCCAGCGGCTGGGAGCCGAGGGAGAAGGCTGGAAGGTGGCACTGACGACGCTGATGAACGAGCGGCTGGCGGTGGGCATCGCGACGGGCGTGCTGGGGGTGGATGCGCTGATGAAGCTTGCACGCTCTGTCGATCTCGACGGCGAGGCTGCAATCAAGAATGGCGCCGTGCGGGAGAAGATCGCCAATTTCCATGTCGAGGCGGAGGGCTTGAAGTATACGCGCTTCCGGATGTGGACGGCGCTGTCACGCGGCGAGACGCCAGGCCCGCAGTCGTCGATCAACAAGGTGGTGTCGGCGCGGCAGATGCAGGATCTGGCGAGTTTCGCCATGGAGCTGATGGGTGAAGCCGGGCAGATGGCAGGAGGCATACCCGGCGATGGCGCCTTCCAGCAGCAGTGGCTTGGCGCCGCGGGATTCCGAATTGCGGGCGGGACCGACGAGATCCTGCGCAACATCATCGCCGAGCGCGTGCTGGGGTTGCCGCAGGACGTGCGCGTGGACAAGGATGCGACTTTCCGCGAATTGGAGAAGCAGCGCTCCGCTGCGAAGTGAACCGCCGGTTCTCATAATTCCTTCTAAGGGCACAGGAAACTCTGGCTGTGAGGCTCTCCCAGGGGCCTCATCGGGGCGCTGGAAGCTCGGTAGGCGTCGCAATGTTTCATCTACACTGTTTGTTGCTCATTTGCCTTCTCCGGGCCCAAAGTGGTGCGTGACAGCGTTCAGGGCGCTGAAAACCGCAACGACCAATTCTCGAATCAGAGGTCTTTCTCTAAGACAACTCCAACGTCGGCGGTGATCGCCGGCCGTTGTGTAAGCGTACGGCACCTTTGCCTGTGTTGTTTGCGTCCAGGCTCGCATCGACACGGAGAGAATCATGTCTGTCGCGCTTCGCGCTCTGGCGATTGGATTCGCCGCACTTGTTTCCACGACCGCCGCCTCGGCCAACTGCGGCAAGGGCAACTTCTCAGGGGCGTATATCGGCGCGGCCGCTGGATATGCCGGCCTCAGCAACCAGATGGATACGTTCAACGTCGCAACCCAGAAGGGCGATGGGACGTCAGCAATGATCGGCGGCTTCACTGGCTACAACATCCAGTGCGGCTCCATCGTGATGGGCGGTGAGGCGGACCTCAGCTATCTCGGGGCCAAGAGAGACTTCTACGTCTCGTCGGTGAACACCACGTTCTCGTCCAGCACCGATTGGGCGGGCAGCGTTCGTGGTCGTCTCGGTGTGACCCTGCATCCCAACATGCTCTTGTACGGCACCGCGGGTTGGGCTTACACGAACCGCAAGCATTCCTTCAACGATCCTGACACCCCGCTCTCCGACAGCAAGACGAGCACGGTTTCCAGCTTCATCTGGGGTGGTGGCGTCGAGATCATGAACCAGAACCGCTGGTCGCTTCGCGGTGAGATCCTCTATACGGATCTCGGCAGCGACAACAACACCTACACGACCGGCCTCGGCACGACGTATGTGAATTGGAAAGACTCGTACGTCACCGCTCGCATCGGCTTGAGCATCAAGCTTGGTGATCGCGAGCGTGACTACGTTCCGATGAAGTAAATCAGAGCAGCGCCCACTGGCGCGCCGCTAGAGCCCAGAAGAAGATCACGGCGTTCGCGAAAGCGTGCGCCGTGATTGCGTCTTGAAGCTTACCTCTGCGCAGCATGACGAGTGTAAAGAGCACGCCGGATGCCGCAGCCGCGAACCAGCGATCGTGCAGGGCACCGAAGAGGGCCGAATTCGCTGCCAGCGCCAAGAGGGAGAGCTGTGTCTTGGATACGGCCGCAAAATCGCTGGCGATAAGGCGGCGATAGAGAAAGCCGCGGAAGGCAAGTTCTTCAGCGATGGGAACCAGGATGATGGTTCCGACGCCACGCACTAAGAGCCAGCCCAAGGCGATCCACCACGGCAGTTCCTGCAGCCAGTCGGCGAGAAGTTGCGAGTTCTCCTTGCCTTCTGGCGCCGACACGATCCACAGCACGCCGACGGCGAGGCCCGCGAGCAGGGCAGTTATATCGAGCGAAACCCGTTCCAGGGGCAGGAAGCGCCTGTAGAACATCAGCGCCGCGAGGATGAGCCCCGCTTTTACGACGTAGGCAGGCTGGTCATGAGGAGAGGTCGCCGACATGACGATCGTTCCGATCATCATTGCGATGAACGGCACCAGATAGACGTCGCGCTGCCTTCGGGCTTGCAGTGCCTGCTGCTCTCTTTCCGCAAGCAGACCCGTTGCTGGCGAGGCAGTGAAAAGGTGCAGCTTGCGCGAGAGCAACATCAGGGCCGAGGACACAAACAGGAAGGTGATCCAACCGGCCTGCGAGTGATACCCTTGTTGAGCAACCTGTGGTGAGAGATGACCGCCGATCCATGCGAGCGATGCGATGCGCACCGAATTCAGAAGCCAAATCGCGCCGAGGCCGATGGGATAGAGGAGAAAGGCGGCGGGGAAGCGCAAATCCTTGCGGAACGTCCATAGGTAGATGCTGACGAAGCCGGCAATGAGGGACAGCCCCTCATAGCCAGAGCATGAGGCGTCGATATGAACGGCGAAGTCGCCGACGACGATGACCCGATGCGGAAGATCTACTTGAGTTGATGCGTCGACCAGGCCGAGCATCCAGGCGGAAATCCGCAGAGTAAGTTCCGCAAGGTCTTCCCAGATCGCCGGCGAAATCTGGAGAGAGATGAAAAGGATCATCGCGCTGGTTGCCAGCGAGATTAGTACCGAACGGGACTCGCTGCGCGCAATGGCGAGCATAGATCGGAGCGGTACGTCGATCCGCGCCAGCGTGAGGCCGGTCAGCAGCACGAACGGCAGATAGACGTAGACGAGTTCCCAGGGCGGGCCCCCGCGCTTGCGTGCCTCTGTGGTGATGATCACAGATGCTGCTGCAAGCAGCGCGAATAGCACCAGGTTCAAAGTGGCAGCACGAAACGCGTTGTGTTCTGATTGGCTTGCTGACCACATTCTGGCAATGCGCGCACGGTCGGGCCAGGCGACGAAGCAGAATACGAGGGCTGCCACCATCACAAGGCGCGCCAGCGACGTCACATAGAAGACGGGGTTGAGGTGGCCAGCACCAGTGGCATTGATCTCGAATAGATAGCTGATGGTCAGGGCTTCTGTGACGCACAGGGCAAGCCATGCCAGCGTGCGGAAAGGCCCAAGTCGCGCAACAGCATCCAAGTGCATCGGTTATCGCCACGGTTCTGGGAAGTGCGACGGAATGTGCAGAGGACTTTATAGTCAGTGGGGCGCGCTTTCACGGTGATCTGCAGTTCAGCCTTAATCGCCAGGACCGTGCTGCGGCTTGCCCAAACGAAAAACGTCTGCAGGCGGATGGCCTGCAGACGCAATTTGTTTCACGTCGACTTGTGCTTCAGCGCTTCATGCGGTCGTAGGCCATCAGCCCAAGAGACGTCAGAACCGCGATAGCGGCGATACCGGCCGGGCCATCGATTTCCGGTGCGCTCGTCGGAGCGTTGTAGAAAAAGAGACCGGCACTTGCAGGTGCCGCAGACATCAGAACTGCTGCGGCCAACAGGCCAAACTTCGCAACCAACTTCATACTCTACCTCCCACTTAAGCCACGTGTGCTATATGTTAACGACACGTTAAAAGAGGGAGGCAATAGCTATTGATGCGATTGGTAAATTTTGCTGTCTCCCGGCGACAAGATGCGAGGCTGGTGGTGCAGCCTCGCAACAGTTTCTTTCAGCTGACGGACGTTCAATAATCCATGCTGGGCACGGCTGGGGCCGCGGCGGCCTTCTTGGGCTTCTCGGCGATCATCGCCTCCGTGGTGATGAGGAGACCAGCGACCGACGCCGCATCCTGTAGCGCAGTTCGGACGACCTTTGCCGGGTCGACAATGCCCTTGGCGATCATGTCACCGTACTCGCCGGTCTGGGCGTCATAGCCCCAGGTGTAGGCGGCGTTTTCCAGGATGCGCGCAGCGATTACCGAGCCGTCCTCGCCGGCGTTCGTCGCGATCTGCTTGGCAGGCGCCTGGATGGCCCGACGCACGATATTGAGGCCCGTCTTCTGATCCTCGTTGGCATGGTTGAGGGTGTCGATGGCCTTGAGCGCGCGAAGAAGCGCGACGCCACCGCCAGGCAAAATGCCCTCCTCGACCGCGGCGCGGGTCGCGTGCAGCGCGTCGTCGACGCGATCCTTTCGCTCCTTTACCTCGATCTCGGTGGCACCACCCACCTTGATGACGGCGACACCGCCAGCAAGCTTGGCCAGACGCTCCTGAAGCTTCTCGCGGTCGTAGTCGGAGGTGGTTTCCTCGATCTGGGCCTTGATCTGCTTCACGCGCGCCTCGATGTCGGCCTTCTTGCCGGCGCCGTCGACGATGGTGGTGTTGTCCTTGTCGATCGTCACCTTCTTGGCGCGGCCCAGCATCGCGAGCGAGACGTTCTCGAGCTTGATGCCGAGATCCTCGCTGATGACCGAGCCGCCAGTGAGCGTGGCGATGTCCTCGAGCATGGCCTTGCGGCGATCACCGAAGCCAGGGGCCTTCACGGCCGCGACCTTCAGGCCGCCGCGCAGCCTGTTGACGACGAGGGTTGCCAGCGCCTCGTTCTCCACCTCCTCCGCGACGATGAGCAGTGGCTTGCCCGTCTGCACGACCGCCTCGAGCAGGGGCAGCAGAGGCTGAAGACCCGACAGCTTCTTCTCGTGGATGAGCAGATAGGGATCTTCCAGCTCTACCGTCATCTTGTCGGGGTTCGTCACGAAGTATGGTGAGACGTAGCCGCGGTCGAACTGCATGCCTTCGACCACCTCGAGTTCGGTCTCGAGGCTCTTGGCCTCTTCCACCGTGATCACGCCCTCATTTCCGACGCGCTTCATGGCCTCGGCGATCATGCGGCCGACTTCGCTGTCGCCGTTGGCGGAGATGGTGCCGACCTGGGCGATCTCGTCGTTGGAGGTGACCTTCTTGGCATGCTGCCTGAGGCTGCCTACGACGGCGTTCACGGCAAGATCGATGCCGCGCTTGAGATCCATCGGGTTGGCGCCGGCGGCGACGGCCTTGGCGCCTTCGCGCACGATGGCCTGGGCAAGGACGCTCGCGGTGGTGGTGCCGTCGCCAGCGAGATCAGCGGTTTTGGAAGCGACCTCGCGCAGCATCTGCGCGCCCATGTTCTCGAACTTGTCCTCGAGTTCGATCTCCTTGGCGACCGTCACGCCATCCTTGGTGATGCGTGGGGCGCCGAAGGATTTCTCGATGACGACGTTGCGGCCCTTGGGGCCCAGTGTCACCTTCACCGCATCGGCCAGGATGTCGACGCCGCGCAGCATCTTCTCGCGGGCCTCGGTGTTGAACTTGACCTCTTTTGCTGACATCTCGAACTCTCCCTCGCTGTCAGATCATGCCGAGAACATAGGCTGCGGCGCCACCCGCGATGACGGCAGCGGCTGCAATGCCGGCCGCAATGCCGGTGGGACGGCGGGCGCCGGTGCGTTCCTGCCGTGGCTCGTCGAGTACGCCGAGGACGTCGCTCTCCTTCATGATCAAAAGGTCTTCGCCTTCGATCTTCACTTCCGTCCCCGACCACTTGCCGAAGAGCACGCGGTCGCCAGGCTTCAGGCCGAGGAGCTGAAGGTTGCCCTTCTCGTCGCGAGCGCCGGGGCCTGCGGCCACCACCTCGCCCTCTTGCGGCTTCTCCTTGGCTGTGTCGGGGATAATGATGCCGCCGGCCGTTTTTTCCTCGGCGTCGATGCGGCGGACCACAACACGGTCATGCAGGGGGCGGAACTTCATTCGAACCTCCTTTTCGTGCCCTAACCATGAGTGACGTTCTGGACGCGGACCTCAAGCCGAGCATCCGCTTCCGGCCGGCGATTTAGGACCGGGCTCGGCAACGTCAAGGGCAGCGCAATAAAATTTTCAGTGGAGAAGAAGTGTCGATGAAAAGTTTTTCTTATTAGGCGCTTGTGCGCCGGATGGGGCCGTGCGGGCAGCGCCGGAGTTTCTGATCCAAGCAACGCCATTGGGAATGGCGCGTAGGCTAGCCGGTACGCTCGCGAGGGGCATTGTCGTGGAACAGGGAAAGGCCGATGCTTCCCCGTCGCGAGAACGACGGGGAAGATCCAGTATCAGCTTCAGCCGCCGAAGAAATTGCAGATATCGGCGAACGCTCGCATCGAGAGGCGGATGGCATCGCCGTCGAGGGGGAGGGCTTCGGACGAGTGCTTGGCGATGACGACCTCGCGGGCGAAATCGACATAGAGATACTGGCCGTGGATGCCGAGGCCGAAGATGGCAGGCTGCTTGCCGCGCACCACGTAGCATTTGGCGCGGTAGTGCATGTCCGCGCCGGGGAAGTAGGGGACGAAGGGGCCCTTGTTCCAGGCCTCCGGATCGCCGTTGCTGAGGATGTCCTCGATCACGCTGGCGGGAATGATCTGCCTGGAGCCGCGAGCGCCTTTCTGAAGAAGCAGCTGGCCGACGCGGGCGAGATCGGCGGTGGTGGTGCACATGCCGCCGGCGCAGCGCGGCGCGCCCAGCCTGTCCACGGTGATGTAGGCGCTACGAGCGGCGCCCATCGGCTGCCACAGAAGCTCGCTCACGAGGTCGGCGAAGCGACGGCCAGAGGCACGCTCGATGACCCAGCCGAGGAGATCGGTGTTGGGTGATACGTAGTGGAAGTCCTGGCCGTGCGGCCGGATGTTTCGGTCGAGATGCTTGTAGAAACTCCTGAGATCCGAGGCGGCCTCGCCCGGTGCCAGCGGATTCCAGCCGGTGGACTTGCGGTAGGCGATGATCGCGCCCGAGGTGGCGAGATAGTCCTCGTCGAAAGCGATGCCGGCCCGCATGTCGAGCAGGTTGCGGATGGTGGCGCCTGCGTAGGCGGTTTGTTTCACCTCCGGAATCACGTCGGTCACGAGACGCTGCGGATCGAGGATGCCCTTGGCTTCGAGGATGCCAGCGATGAGGCCCAGCATGGATTTGGAGACGGACATGAGGATGTGCGGCGTGGTTGCAGTCATCCCGTTGAAGTGGCGCTCCTCCACCACCTTGCCCCGGTGCAGAACGACGAGCCCGTCGGTGCTCGACCGCGCCAGGTAGGCCTCGAAGGACAGGCGGCTTCCGTCAGGCGTTGCCACGGAAAGCCCGCTCAGGTCCGCGGGACTGCGCTCGAGCGCCCAGACGTCATCTGGATTGTTGGGGATGTCGGCGGACGGCACGATCTCGCGCACGTGCTGGAAACCCCAGCGGGCAAAAGGCGGAGAACGCCAGTTGGCCAATGTGACCTGCCCCTCGGGAGCGGGAGGGAAGCCTTGCATCAGGGGCGGGCTGCTCGTCGACATATGTCTCTCCGGCGCTTTCAGTTGCGGGGTGGATGATACACCGGCTGGCCGTCTGGGCGAACAAGGTAGGGAGGCGCGTGCGGCACAATCGCGTGACGCTCCGGGAAAAGAAAAGTATGTCCGGCGCGCGATAGAATGACAATCGACAAGGGCGGGTGCAGGAACCTCGGCCAGCTCAGATGATGGGGACTTCGAGATGGATCACGACGATGAAGATGCGCGCATCCGCTCCGGCAAGGCGCTGTTCGAGTCGATGGGGAACTTCCATGTGATCTCTTATGACGCGACGCGCAGAGAGGCGGTGGCCGGCTTCACGGTGCGACGTGCCTATTGCCACACCAATGGCACGATTGCGCAGGGTGGCTTCATTACCGCGTGGCTCGATGCGGCGATGGCACAGGCGGTCGTGCACGCCACGGACCATGCTTTCAATGTGGCGAGCCTGGAGATCAAGGTGAGCTTCATGGAGCGTGTCGGGCCTGGAGAGGGCAGGGCCGTGGGTCGTGTCATTCGACTCGGCAAACGGGTGGCGTTCATGGAAGGCGAACTGATCAGCCCGGAAGGGAAAGTGGCGGCGCGCGCTTCCACCACTGCGGTCCTCGTGCCCTATCAGCGCAAATGACATGACGGCGCTGCACCGGGCTGGTCGGAAGGGTTCGTCCACCAAGAGTTATGGTCAACTACCTGTCCGACACAGTCTGCTGAATTTGGTTGCCTTGCATGGAAAAGGCATGCATTTGTGCATGTTTCTTGCTGAGCGCCAGAGCAAAGAAATGACCGGTCCGCTTCAACCATCAGACGCAGCGAAGGGGTGCCTTCAAGCACTCGATGCGCGCATCGAGGCGCTCGCAAAGCGACTGCGGGCGAGCCGCGCCTGGAGCATTTGCGTCGATCCGTCGGCCAATCCCGAGGCCGTTGCCGCTCTGTTGCGCGAGTGCTATCGGGGGACTTGCTGGTACCAGCCGGCGGCCTTTGCTGCGGCCATGCACATGTTCGGCCGTTTTCCGCGCAGCGACGGGTGGGTGATCCAGAAATTCGCGGAGCAGAAGGCAGAGCAAGCCGGCCGCATTCAGCGTGCTCGCGAAGGTCTCGCCAAGCTCGGCGGGCCAAGCATGCAAGATGATCTTGGCTCTGCATCACCCGCAGTGTGTGCCGCGATGGGCGTGTGGTGGCGGATTGCGGAGGTCGAAGAGCCGCTCGGCTACCTTGGTGCCGCGTTTCTGTTCGAGCGCTCGGCGTCGATGGTGGTGGAACTGGTGCCGGCGCTCGAGGCCAAGGGGCTTCCGAGCGAGGGCCTGCAGTTTCTGAAGGACCAGGGCCTCGAACGGCCGCGGGTGGTGAAGACGCTCGCGGAGGTCATTTTGCGGATTACGACCGAGCGTCCCGAGGTGATCCCTGCCATCCTGCGCTGCTACGACTATCTGGAATACGTGTTTCCGGTGCCGATCTACGAGGAAGCGCTCGATCGATCGGCGATGATGCGCGTTACGGCGCTGCCTCTACGGTCGCCGCGCCCTGTGTGAGGGATGTGAGCACGCTCTGGCGCGCTCACCAGACGTTGAGCGAGGTTTTCCGAAGCCGATCGGCGAGAATGGCGGCGAGAGACTTGTAGAAGCGGTGGCCGAAGGTTGGATCGGGCTGGTCGAGATTGGCGACGAGGTCGGGCGTCAACACGCGGACTTCGGTCGGCTCGCGCGCAATGACGCGGGCACTGGTGGGGGCGCCATCGATAAAGGAGATCTCGCCGAAGAATTCGCCGGCAGCGAGGATGGCGAGCTCCACATACTGGATGCCGTTCTCGCGTTCGATGGCGACGGAGCCGCGATCGATCACGAAAATGGCCTGCTGCGGCGTGTTCTGTGCGAGCACGACCTCGCCGACCTCGAACACCTGGGAGGGTGCGCTGGCGAGAAGCGCACTCTCTTCGCCGGGGTCCAGAAATGCAAGAAATCGGTCCATGGGTCGCTCGTTGGAAAATTCAGTGCTCCCCCAACTTAGGAGAGAGCGGCAGCGGGGGTCAATGCATACGTGCGGGGCCTTTGTGCGGTTTGGGCGGCGGACCCGACGGTGCTGCTACGTTAGAGCATGTCTGGTCTAGCTGAAATCGAAACTGGCAGTTCGGACGTGCTCTAAGTCTTGGATTGAGAGTCTGATTCACGGTTGAGATGGACGCGAGGGCGCGTCCATCTCAACCGATCAGGCTCTATGCTGTCGGAGAGGGGCAATGGGGAGGCGACATGACAGGCCCGGATGAGCGTGGAGAGGCGCCAGGGCAAGCGCCAAGCGAATTGCAAGGGGCGGCCCTCGCCGCCGATGCAGCGCGGGCGAAACAGCGGCAGAACATGATCGTGCTGGCGTTTGCCGCGGTGCTGCTGCTGGTGGGGGGGTGGCTGATCGACCAGCTTCTCACGAACCGACGGATCACGAATTGCATCGAGGCGCGGCATAAGAACTGCGTGCCGTTGGACCTGCCCGAGCGGGAGATGCCCGGGCCCCGATAAAGCATGTCCGATTTGTGGGTTTCGATGGACGCTTGAGCGCGTCCATCCCAGCTCCTGGGGCTCGGCCGCGTGCTCTATTCGGCGGCGAGGGCGGGTTTCTCGGCCACGACCTTGGGGCGGGCGGTGGCCGTGTTGAAGCGCTCGAGGTAGAGGTAGATCACGGGTGTGATGTAGAGCGTCAGGATCTGCGACAGGCAGAGGCCACCCACCACGGCGACCCCCAAGGGCTGGCGCAACTCGGCACCGGCGCCGGCCCCGATTGCGATCGGCAGGGCGCCGAAGATGGCGGCAAAGGTCGTCATCATGATCGGCCGGAAGCGCAACAGGCACGCCTGGTAGATGGCATCGCGCGGGCTCATGCCCTCGCCGCGCCGTTCAAGCGCGAAGTCGACGATCATGATGGCGTTCTTCTTCACGATGCCAATGAGCATGACGATGCCAATGATGGCGATCACCGACAGGTCCATCTTGAAGAGCAGCAGCGACAGCAGGGCGCCGATGCCGGCGGAGGGCAGGCCGGCAAGGATCGTGATCGGGTGAATGAAGCTTTCGTAGAGGATGCCGAGCACGATGTAGATGGTGAGTACCGCCGCGAGCAGCAGGATCGGCTGGTTGGCAAGGCCGGCTCGGAAGGCCTGCGCAGTGCCGGAGAAGCCCGTGGTGATGGTGCCGGGCAGGCGCAGGTCGCGGGCGGCCGCATCGATGGCAGCGACCGCGTCGCTAAGGGAGAAGCCCGGCATGAGGTTGAAGGATATGGTTGCTGCCGGCTGTTGTGCCTGGTGGTTGACCGTGAGCGGGCCGACGCTCGACACGAGACGGGTGACGGCACTCAAGGGTACGCTGACGCCGGTGGCGGACTTGACGTAGATGCGCGAGAGGGCCGTTGGATCATCGGCCAGCTCTTTCTGCGCTTCCAGGATCACCTGGTACTGGTTGATCGAGGAATAGATGGTGCCGACCTGGCGGACGCCGAAAGAATTGTAGAGGGCCTGGCGGACCTGATCGGCGGTGACGCCGATGGCTGAGGCGCGGTCCTTGTCCATCTCGACGCGCAGCTGCGGATTGGAGATCTGCAGGTCGGTGGTGACGTCGCGGATCTGGCCCAGCGTCTGCAGGCGCTCAACAACCCTGGGCACCGTCGTGACGAGCGAGTCGAGGTCGCTGCTTTGCAGGGTGTACTGGTACTCGCTCTTGGAGGCGCGGCCACCGATGGTGATGTTCTGCACCGGCACGAAGTAGACGTTGATGCCGGGCAGGCCTGACACAGCGCGGCGCAGGCGGGCGATCACGGCCTGGACCGGCTCCTTGCGCACGTCCTTGGGCTTCAGCGCGATGAAGAGCCGGCCGTTGTTCAAGGTGGCGCTGGTGCCGAGGGCGCCGACACTGGACATGACGTAGTCGACCGCAGGGTCCTTGCGGATGGCCTCGGACGCACGCTTCTGATGCTCGATCATCGCGTTCAGGCCAATGTCAGGGGCCGTCTCGGTGCTGGCGAACACGAAGCCCGTGTCTTCGGTGGGGAAGAAGCCCTTGGGCACGACCACGTAGAGCCAGATCGAGAACGCGATGGTGGCGAGCGTGAGCAGCAAGGTGACGAACTGGTGGCGCAGCACGATATCGAGGGTGCGCCGGTAGAAGCTGTCCATGCCGCCGACGATGAAATCGGAAAAGCGGGCGAAACGGCTGGGCTTGGCGTGGTGGTTGATGGGCGAGAGAAAGCGAGCGCACAGCATCGGGGTGAGGGTGAGCGAGACCAGCCCTGAGACGAGAATTGTCACTGTGATGGTAACGGCGAATTCGCGGAAGATGCGCCCGACGACGCCTCCCATGAACAGCACGGGGATGAACACCGCGACGAGCGAGATGGTCATGGAGATGATGGTGAAGCCGATCTCCCTCGACCCCTTCAGCGCGGCCTCGAAGGGGGCCATGCCCTTTTCGATGTAGCGCACGATGTTCTCGAGCATGACGATGGCGTCGTCGACGACGAAGCCCACCGACAACGTGAGTGCCAGGAGCGACATGTTGTCGATGGAGTAGCCGAGCGCGGCCATGGCGGCGAAGGTGCCGACGAGCGACACGGGCACGGCGAGCGATGGAATGATGGTGGCCTGGGCGCTCTTGAGGAAGAGGAAGATCACGGCGACCACCAGCACGATGGCGATCATCAGCGTCTCCTTGACGTCCCAGACGGCGGCGCGGATGGAGAGCGAGCGGTCGTTGATGACGTTGATGGACACCGACGGCGGGATCTGGGCCGACAGGTTCGGGATCATCGCCTTGACCTTGTCGACCACCTCCACGGTGTTGGCGTCGGGCTGACGCTGGACGGCGAGGACGATGGCGCGGGTGTCGTTGAGCCAGCTGGCGACAAGCTCGTTCTCGACGCCATTGCGCACCCGGGCAATCTGTTCGAGCCGCACGGGCTGGCCGTTGCGGAAGGCGACGACAATGGGCCTGTAAGCCTCGGCATCGCGCGGCTGAGTGGGCGCATCGATGGAAAGCGTGCGCGCCGAGCCGGTCATGGAGCCGACAGGGGTGTTGGAGCCGGCGGCGGCGATGGCCTGGGCCACGTCTGCCGAAGTTATGCTGCGGGCGGCTGCCGCGAGCGGGTCGAGTTCCACGCGGACGGCGAACTTCTGGGCGCCGTAGACAAGAACCTGGGCGACACCCGTGATTTGCGACAGCTGGGCGGCGATGGTGGTCTCAGCGTATTCGTTGACGGTGGAGAGCGGCAGGGTGGGCGAGGACAGGGCGATGAACAGGATCGGCTGATCGGCCGGGTTCACCTTGCGGAAGCTTGGCGGGGTGGTCATTTCCACAGGGAGACGCCGCATCGCGGTGGAGATGGCGGATTGGACGTCGAGCGCTGCGCCGTCGATGCTGCGGTCGAGGTCGAACTGCAGGATGATGGTGGACAGGCCGAGGCTGGACACCGACGTCATGCTGTCGATGCCCGCAATGGTCGAGAATTGGCGTTCGAGCGGCGTGGCGACGGAGGCTGCCATCGTCTCGGGGCTGGCGCCGGGTAGCGTCGCCGAGACCTGGATGGTGGGGAAGTCGACCCGAGGCAGGGCGGAGACGGGAAGGCTGCGGTAGCCGGCAAAACCCAGGAGGACCACCGTCGCCATGAGCAAGGTGGTCATGACGGGGCGGCGGATGCACGTCTCCGGGATGTTCATTCCGTGTCGCTCTCGGCTTTGGTGGCGGCAGTCTTGGCGGGTGCGGCGATGGAGACAGCCCCGCCGTTGGTGACGCGGACATGGCCATCGATGACGACGGTCTCGCCGGGCGTGAGGCCGGAGGCGATGACGGCTTCCTTGCCCACGGTGCGGGCAAGCTTCACGGCGCGCACGCGGGCCTTCTTCTCCGCATCGACGACGAACACGTAGTTGCCGTTCTGGCTCGTCTGCACCGCCTGGTTCGGGACCACGATGGCCTTGGGCTCCTCACGGATGACGAGGCTCGCCTCGACAACCTGGCCAGGCCACACGAGAGAGTCCGGGTTGGGGATCTTGGCACGGACGGTGAGGAGGCCGGTGGCAACGTCGACCGTGTTGTCGATCATGAAGACGGGGCCGGAGACGACGCTGGCGGTGCCAGGGGCAGTCAACACAAGGCGGGCAGTGCCCGAAGCTTTCGCCTGGCTGATCTGGGCAAGCAGATCCTGAGGCACTGCCATGGCCACGTAGACGGGGTCGATCTGGTTGATGGTGGCGATGATGGAATTGGCGTCGGCATTACGCACGAAGGATCCCGGGCGTACGTTGATAACGCCGACGCGCCCCGTGATGGGGGCGCGGATGGTATGGAACTCGCGTTGAAGCTCCAGATTGCGCAGTAGCGCGGTGTCAGCCTGCCGGTTGGCCATGGCCACGCTGGCGGCGGTGCGGGCGTCGTCTGCCAGGACGCGGCTGGAAACGCCGCGGGAGGCAAGCTCGTTGATGCGATCGTCGTTGCGCCTGGCCTGCGCGATCTGAGCCTCGTCACGCTGGATAGCGGCGCGGGCCTGTTCCATCTGTGCCTCGACCACGCGCTTGTCGAGTTCAACGAGAACGTCGCCTTCCTTGACCAGCGAACCATCGGCGACGAGTACGCGCTCGACCATGCTCTCGACACGGACCTTAACCACGACGGAGGATTCCGTCTGAACGGTCGCCACGGAGCGGAACTCCACGGGCATCGGCTTTTCCACCACCTGCGTGACGATGACAGGCGCGGGGACGGCTGGCCCACGCCCGCTCTTGGCTTGCGGTGCAGGCGATGCAGGGCCTTTCGCGGGGACCGCCGCCGTCTGGAAGATCTGCAGTCCGGTGAGTGTGTGGAGGTAGGCAAAAACCGGCTCCCGGAACAGGTAGCCCGCGGCGATAACCGCCAGAAATACCAGTAGCTTGATATATCTCACCGAACTCTCCAGAACGCCGGGCGCGCTACGCAAACGGAAAGGGAGGGTGCCTTCCGTCGCGGGGGGCTCGCGGACCATTAAAGCACAATCCGCGACACCGGGGACAAGCAATTACGCGTCAGCGTCAGCGCGAATTCAGGCGGCCTCGGCGCGCTCCGTAGCCAAGGAAGCACGACCGGCTTCCCAGGCATTTTTCAGTGCAGCAACCGTGAGGGCGTAGTTAACGGGCGCGCGTGACCTGGCTTCCAGTTCAAGAGCGGCGGCGAGACGGGAGAGTTGCAAGAACCCGAAGCTTCCGGCATCGCCCTTGATGGTGTGGGCTTCGCGTCCGATGACGTCCTGGTCGACGGCCGGATCGAGAGCGGCCATACGGGCCAGACGCGCGTCCATCTCGGTGGCAAAGAGGTCCAGGGCTTCCTGCATGGCGGCTTCGCCGATTTCCGCGGCGAGTTCGGCACAGGCGGATGGGTCGACCAGGCGCAGATCGTCTGGGGCGCGCGTTGGCGATACAGCGGTGGGGGCGGTCTCCCTATTGCCTGGAGCGGAGCCGATGGCGCGTGCCATGGCGGCGAGAAGCGCCTGCTTCCGGACGGGCTTTGCCACGAGATCATCCATGCCCGCTTCCCGGCACAAGAGGGCGTCCTCGGGAAAGGCGTTGGCCGTGAAGGCGATGATCGGCGTCGCCGTGTTGGGACCCGCCGACCCGCGGATGCTGCGCGTGGCAGCGGGACCGTCCATGTGTGGCATGCGCATGTCCATCAGGATCAGGTCGAAGTGACGGGAGGCGGCAAGCGCCACGGCCTCGGTGCCGTCCATGGCGCGTACAGATTCAATGGCGAACGCGCGCAGCATGCTTTCTGCCACGACGTGGTTGGTGGTGTTGTCGTCGGCAAGGAGCAGGCGCAACGGACGGCCGAGCCGAGCGATGATCTCTGCAACCTCGGCCGCGTGGTCGCGCTCTTCTGAAACGACTGGCTGTGCGGCCTCCGGCAGCAGGACATGGAAGGAAACTGTGGTGCCCTTGCCAATTGTGGAGCTGACCGAAATGCTGCCCTCCATCTGCTCCACGAGGCGCTTGCAGATCGCAAGACCGAGGCCGGATCCGCCGAAACGGCGGTTGATGCTGGCGTCGGCCTGGACGAATTCCTCGAACAAGGCCCCGATGCGGTCGGGCGCGATGCCGATGCCTGTGTCTTCCACCTTCCAGCATAGCTTCACGCGGCCATCCTCGCAGCGCTGATGCGCCAGCGAGACGGTGACCTTGCCTGCGGCCGTAAACTTGATGGCATTCGAGAGGACGTTGAGGAGGACCTGGTTGAGGCGGGCCTGATCGCCCAGCACCGAGGGGATGGCGTCCTCGATCGAGGTTTCGATGGCGAGGCCCTTTGCGACGGCGCGGGGGCCTATGATGCTCAAGGTATAGTCGACGACACTGCGAGGGATGAACGGAGCGCCTTCAAGCGAGAAGCGTCCGGACTCGAGGCGCGTATAGTCGAGGATGTCGTTGAGGATCACGAGAAGGGCGTCGCCTGCCTCGTAGATGGCCTTGACCGACTGGTGCTGGCGTGGCGAGAGGTCCTCCTCGAGCAACGAGCCTGCCATGCCTAGAACCGCATTCATCGGCGTGCGGATCTCGTGGCTCATCACGGCGAGGAACTGGGATTTCGCCTTGTTCGCGGCTTCCGCGGCGTCGCGCGACACGCGCAGCGACTGCTCTTGTGCGGTGATGACGCTGAACTGGCGGCCGAGCGCCAGCAGGGCGAGCAAGACGAGCCCGATGGCGATGGGGGTGACGAGGATCGTCGGCAGCGTCGCGTTCACCCAACTCCAGAAGGCCTTATCGCGGTCGATAGCGACGGACACGACAACCGGGAAGCCGCGCGTGACGCGGAAGCTGAGGATCTGCGCTGGCTTGCCGAGGGTGGCGTCGCGGGTGAACGTCGCGCTTTCGATGTCGGGAAGATGCGCCGTGAAGATGGGGTCGGCGGCGGCGACGGGTGTGCCGGGCTTCCAGATGCGCTGAGAGTCCACCAGCACGGTTCCGTCGAAGCGCGTGAGGGTGACGCTCGCGGCGTTGCTTTCGAAGAGCGGGCGGTACTGCAACTCGAGGAAGGAAATGTTGACGGCGGCGACGAGAAAGCCTGCGTCGTCGGGAAGGCGCTGGGCGACGGGCACGAAGGCGAGCGCATTGTTTTCCGCTCCCGCCACGCTGCGCTTGACGATCGGGGCGCCAATGGCGATGCGACCGGCGTTGCTGCGTTGCAGCTCGCGGACATAATCGTGCGCGCTGGTGTCATAGCCGATGTCGGCGCCCGAGAGGGTGCTGTCGCGCACGCGGCCGGTGGCGTCGATCAGATAAAGCCCTCGGATCTCCGGCACGCTGCGCAGGCGCAGCCGCGCGGCATGGTGGTTTATGGAAAGTCTGACGGCGCCCATCTCGCTCTCGGTCGCATCTAGGACCAGCAGCACGCTCTGGAGGCTGCGCTGGGTCTGATCCTCGACCACGCGTGTGAGGGTTGCGGTCAGACGCGCCGTCTCGGAGACGTGGGCGCGGTTGCTGGAGGCTATGAGATAGGCCTGGAGCAGGACGACGATGGTCGCGATAAGGGCCAGCGACCACATCGCCACACGGTGCGCGGGCGCAAAGGGTGCGCCCGCGTTCGCCGGGCCTGCCTGCGATACGCGCGTTGACACAGTGTTTACCCATCCGACCGCAGCGCCCGAGCAGGGTGCTCTTGTGCGGGACGTTTTTAACGAACTCGGCCTAGCTTAAGGCGCATGCGCTAACAGACATTGAATGGGTGGAAGATGTTGGTGAGGGCGATGAGCGGATCTGAGGGCAGCTGGCTCAAGAGCGCGGCTGCGGCTGGGCTTGTGCTGCTTTGCGCGGTGGCAGGGGCGAGGGCCGACATGGCCCGCATCGACAAGGTGCATGGTGCAGGCGAGATGCGGGTGTGCATCTGGCCCGGATACTACGCCATCAGCTTCCGCAACCCCCGCAACAACGAGTTGCAGGGGATCGACATCGATCTGGCGAAGGAATTCGCCTCGGATCTCGGCGTGAAGCTGCGGTTCGTGGAGACGTCGTTCGGGGCCTTCATGGACGATCTGGAGCAGGACAAGTGTGACGTGGCGATGTTCGGCATCGGTGATACGCCGATGCGTCGCCAGCGCGTCGACATGAGCGCGCCGCATCTGCGTTCGGGCATGTATGCCATCACCACGCGGACGAATGCCGCCATCTCCACCTGGGATGATCTCGACAAGCCGGGCAATGTCATTGCCGTCCAGATCGGAACCGTGATGGAGCCCTATATGCGCGCGAACCTGAAGAACGCTCAGCTCAACGTGGTGACGCCGCCATCGACGCGGGAAGAGGAACTTCTGTCAGGGCGGGCCGACGCGTTCATGACTGATTTCCCCTACGCGCAGCGCATGCGCTTCCAGCACGACTGGGCAAAGATCGTGGCGCCGCCGGCACCGGTGGCCGAGACGAACTACGGATATGCGGTGAAGAAGGGCGATGCGGTCTGGCTCGAGCGCGTGAACGCATTCGTCGCGCAGATCAAGCGCGACGGACGGCTGCTCAAGGCCGCCAGTGGGCACGGCCTCGATCCCATCGTGGTGAAGGACTGAAGGCGCAGGGAGACAGCCGCACGCCTCAGTGTGACATCAGTACGGGCAAGGTGGCGTTTGCCAGGACGTGGCGGGAGGCGCCGCCGAAGACGAACTCGCGCAGGCGCGAGTGACCATAGCAGCCCATGACCAGAAGGTCGGCCTCGAAGCCCGCTGCGGCCTGCAGCAGGATCTCGCCCGGGTTGCCTTTGCCCTTGGCCTCCTCCGCACCCTCGCAGCGCACGGCATGACGGGCAAGCGTGGCGCAGATGTCGACGACGGGGATGTCGGTTTCATCGTCGGCCGCGCCGACCCAGACGACCTTCACGGTGTCGGCGCGTTGCAGGAGGGGCATGGCGTCGAACACGGCGCGTGCTGCCTCGCGCTTGCCGTTCCAGGCAATGAGGATGCGCTTGCCGATTGATGCGCGTGCAGGCCCGTTGGGGACCACAAGCATGGGCCGTCCACCTTCGAGCACCAGGGGCTCTACGATGTCGAGGCGCTCGGAGTTGTACCATTTGTCGTCGGTCTGGCACGCGACGACGAGATCGGCGGTGCGGGCGACGGGCAGGACCGCATCGGCGACGGAAAAAGCACCAGCCTCCTCACCGCGCCACTCGGGCTTTATGGCCCGCGATACGATTGCCTCCTCGAAGACGGCACGCATCTCGCGCGCATGCTCGCGGTACTCGATGCAGTGTGCATCCTCCACGATGGGGGTCATGTCAGCGCCGCCCGAGATCACCGAAACCGGGGGAACCACGGAGAGGGCCAGCACGTGGCTCTCGAACTGCTCGGCGATGGCGAGGGCAGGTGCGAGCAGCTGGCGGATGCGGCGCTGGTCATTCACGTGCACGAGGATGGTGGTGTACATGGGACCTCCGGCAGATGTCTGCCTCAAGTGCTGCGGTTGCGGGGAAAATCGATGGGCAGGTACTCGACGCCCGAGCGCTGCACGGGTTGCGGATAAAGCTTCATGAGTTCCAGCACGCCGTTCGGCATGCCGACGCGTACGGGCAAGCCGAGCGCGGCAGCCTCCTTGGCGGTGAGCGCGTAATCGTGGGTCCAGTGCCCGCCGGCAAGCTTGGAGGCGAGCGCCTCTGCTGCCGCTGTGTCCATGCGATGCGAGAGTAGCTCGACGGCACCCTGCTTCACCTGCGCCAGTGCCTTCTCGCTGACGTCGGCGAGGACGAGCGTGAGATCGAAGACTTGCGAGATGGGCTTGGAGTCGCGGGCGCGGATGATGCTGGCGGCGGGCAGGCCTGCGATCTGCGGGTCGATGGGGCCGAGCATGGAGAACTCGCCCATCACGATCTCGTCGGCTGCAAGCGCGATGAGCGTGCCGCCAGACATGGCGTAGACCGGCACATAAACGGTCACCTTGGCCTTGTGCGCCTCGACTGCGCGCGCGATCTGCATGGCGGCGAGGACGAGGCCGCCGGGCGTGTGAAGCACGAGGTCGATGGGAACGTCGGGCGGCGTCTCCTTGATGGCGGCGATGATGGTCTGGGCATCCTCCAGATCGATGCGACGGGAGACGGCAAAGCCGAAGAGGCTGCGCTGTTCCTGGCGATGGATCATGGTGATGACGCGGGTGCCGTTGGCGCGCTCGAGCGCCCTGATGGCCTGCGCGCGACGTACGCTGAACCAGCGGCCCAGAAGCATGGGCTGGAACGCCAGCAGAAGGAGCAGGACCCACAGCAAAGAGCTGAAGTCGATGTTCATCGCGCCTGCTCCCGGCTGGTGGGGCCGTTACAAAGCCACCACGTTCGTAAGATGCGAGGACACCTCGCTGTTGGGTATTTTCGTCAGATCCTGTGCGAGTTCGCCCACGACCTTCGCCTTGACGTGCTCCGACAGCTGTTCGCGCAGGTCGCCAAGCATCACCGGAGCCGCAACCAAGACGAGACGGTCGAAGCTTTTGCGTGCGTCGGCTGATGCCAGCGTCTCGGCGAGGTGCCTTGCAAAGTCCTTCTTGAGCTGACGATGCGGATCATGGCGCGCATCGATAGCCGAGCGGTTGGTGCCGACCGAAGCGTGGGTGCGTCCCTCGCGATCGTCGACGAGGTTGTGAGTGGCGCCGTGCTCGCCCTCGAAGACCATGCCGGGTACGGCCGCAAGACCTTTGCCGGGGCCATCGTTCTCGACAATGCGGGCGCGGGCGCCGTCAGCGATCAAGATCCAGGTGCGGATCGGCTTCATGCTCGTCTCCCTTTTGGTTGTGTTCTTCTGGTAAACGACGGGGGCGCTGGATCAGCGGCACACGAGGACAGGGCAACGGGCATGCGTGAGAACGCGCTGGGCCTCGCTGCCCAGCAGTATCCTGTCGACACCGCGCCGGCCGTGAGAGCCCATGACGATGAGGTCGCACCCTTCACGCTCGGCAGTCTCGACGATGGCGACGGCGGGGCTGCGATCCGCTACGTGAACAACGCTGCAGCTTACGCCGGCGGCATTTGCGGCGGTGCTTACGGCTGCCAGCGTCTTTTGCGCTTGCTCTGCCGAGGCAGCCTCGAAGCGGGCGATACGCTCGCGGCCATCGGGGCCCTGCATGTCGAGCGCCGACCAAATCTCGGTCGAAGTCACTGCGACAACCGGAATTCCGAGGCTCTTCGCAAGCGCGAGGCCCTGGGCGATGGCCTTGTCGCTGGCATGCGAGCCATCAGTGGCGATAAGTATGCGCTTGTACATGTGGATGGGCTCCTTCTGCGGGCGCAGGTGCTCCAACATGGTGGCAAGAGCAGATAAGATACTTTGATGCCGGTCAATCCGTAAGCTCAGATTGCTTTGCGGCAGATCAAAGCCGGGGCGTCGGCACCGTCTAGGTTTTCTCCTCCAGCTCTTTCAGCAAGAAGGCACCCATGCTCGAGATCGCACCGGAGAAAGTCGCCCACGTTATTGTGCAGGCGCGTGCCTTCGACTCCAAGGTTGCGGCCTGGGACGATGATCGCGAGGATACGGAGGACGCGCCGGAGGCGATCCTGGAGGATCTCGCCAACGATCCGGCCTATGCCGAGCTTGCGAGCTTCATCGACACGCTGAACGATGACGAGCAGGTGAACCTCGTGGCGTTGGCGTGGGTTGGGAGAGGCACGTTCACACCAGACGAGTTCGCCGAGGCAGTCGATACGGCGCGCAACGAGAAAGTGAATGCCACGTCGGCCTATCTGTTGGGCATGCCGTTGCTGTCGGACTACCTCGAGGAAGGCCTGGAGAAAATGGGTATCTCCGTGGAGGACGCTGAGCAGGGCGTGCTCTGAGAGTTTCATCGAGCGTCCGATTGGCGCCCGGCTCTGAATGAGCGGCGGCCGCAACGGAACCGTGTGTGTGCGCGTTTCTCCCGACAGGAGAGACGCCATGGCCAATTTGCAGACGAAACCACTTTCAGGCCAGAAGGCACTTGTCACCGGTGCGAACTCGGGCATCGGCCGTGCCGTGGCCCTGGCCCTCGGTGAGGCGGGTGCCGACGTCGTCGTCAACTATGCCTCATCGCAGGAGCGGGCGGAGGAGGTGGTGGCGGAAATCTGCAAGTTCGGCGTGCGGGCCTTCGCCCATAAGGCCGATGTTTCTTCCGAGCCTGCCGTGAAAGCCATGCTTGATCGGGTGCGCGCGGACTTCGGAACTCTGCACATCCTGGTGGCGAACGCTGGCCTGCAGAAGGATGCGCCGGTCGAAGGCATGACTCTCGAGGCTTGGAACAAGGTGCTGTCGGTGAACCTCACCGGTCAATTCCTGTGCGCGCGGGAGGCTATCGCCGAATTCAGGCGGCGCGGCCTCGACCAGCAGGTGTCGCGGGCGATGGGCAAGATCATCTGCATGAGTTCGGTGCATCAGGACATACCGTGGGCCGGGCGCGTCAACTACGCGACGTCGAAGGGCGGGGTCGAGATGATGATGCGCAGCCTGGCGCAGGAACTGGCGCCGGAGCGCATTCGTGTCAATGCCATTGCGCCGGGGGCGATCAAGACGCCGATCAATCGCGAGGCCTGGGAGACGAAGGAGGCGCGGGAGGCACTTTTGCGGCTCATCCCGTACGGGCGCATCGGCGAACCAGAAGATGTGGCGCGTGCCGCGGTGTGGCTTGCAAGCGATGCTTCCGACTACGTGGTGGGGAGCACGCTCTACGTCGACGGGGGTATGCTGCTCTATCCGGGATTTGTGGGGAACGGCTGACCGGCTTCAGCTGCGCTGGCGCTCGCTGCTGGCGTCGGGCTGGTCGAGCGCGCCGGAGCGTTGCTTGGCCGGCTTCTCGTGCTCAGCCAGATTGTGGGCTGTATTGACGATGGCGACATGCGAGAAGGCCTGGGGAAAGTTGCCGAGCATGCGCTTTTCCCTAGGGTCGTACTCTTCCGACATGAGGCCGACGTCGTTGCGGTAACCCAACAGGCGCTCGAACAGTGCGCGGGCCTCGTCTCCACGGCCCAGAAGGACCAGGTTGTCGGCGAACCAGAAGCTGCAGGCCAGAAAAGCGCCTTCGCCAGCGGGAAGTCCATCGTCCGTACGAGCGGTGTGATAGCGATGGATGAGGCCATCGATCTTCAAGTCACGCTCGATGGCGGCGACAGTGCCGCGCACGCGCGGATCCGTTGGCGGCAGGAAGCCGACCAGAGGGATGAGCAGTGCGCTCGCATCAACCTCCCGGGCGCCGTAACTCTGGACGAAGGCCTGACGCTCGCGGTCGAAGGCCTTCTCGCAGACTTCTGCGTGAATGCGGTGTGCGACCTCGCGCCAGCGGTCGCATGGGCAGGGAAGGTGCCATCGCTCGGCGCTTCTCACCGCGCGGTCAAGGGCGACCCAGGCCATCACCTTGGAATGCGTGAAGTGGCGCGGAGGCCCGCGCACCTCCCATAATCCCTCGTCGGCCTGTTGCCAAACCGATTCCAGGTGCTCGATGAGCTTGCACTGCAGGTCCCAGTCGTCGGCCGGAGGGTTGAGACTGCCTTCCGCGCTCTGGAACAGGGCGTCCATCACCTCGCCGAAGATGTCGAGCTGCAACTGCTTTGCGGCGGCGTTGCCGACGCGAACGGGCGTGGATTTCGCATACCCTGCCAGCCAAGGCAGTTCCCACTCGTCGATGTGGCGCTCGCCACCGAGGCCATACATGATCTGCACCTGCGCGGGATTGCCGGCCACGGCATGCCGCAACCATGTTCGCCAGGCGTGGGCCTCCTCGCGGTAGCCGGAGTTCATGAGCGCGAGCAGCGTGAAGGTGGCGTCGCGCAGCCAGCAGAAGCGATAATCCCAGTTGCGCGTGCCGCCAAGTTTCTCGGGGAGCGATGTGGTGGCGGCGGCGACGATGCCGCCCGTTGGTGCGTAGTTCAGCGCCTTGAGTGTGATCAGCGAGCGCCGCACGGGTTCAGCGTAAGGTCCCGTCTTGTCGTAGCGGCCACTCCATTGCGTCCAGAATTCATGCGTTTGCTCGAGGGCACTGCCTGGATCGATGGGGGTTGGTACGGGCCCGAACGAGCGCGCGTAGGAGAGAACAAAGGGAATGCTTTCGCCCTCGTGCACTTGGAACGTTGCGCTGTGGCGCATGTCTCCGGCCCGCAGGGGAATTCCGGCGCGCAGAACGATCATGTCCGGCCCGGCGATGGCCTTGATGGCCGTGCCTTCGAAGCGGGTGACCCAGGGGATGATGGCGCCATAACCGAAGCGGATGATGATGTCGGTGGCGAAGGGCAACGTGCCGCACAATCCTTTCAGGATGCGCACCACGTGGCTCGTGCCGTCACGCCGGATGGGCATGAACTCGACGAGGCGAGCAGCGCCATCCGGCCCCTCGAATTCGGTTTCCAGGATGAGCGTGCCGGGGCAATAGCGGCGGGAGATGCGGATCGAGGGCGTTCGACAGAAGATCTGCCAGTGGCCATTGTGAGCTTCACCCAGCAGGGCCGCGAAGGCTGCCTCGCTGTCGAAGCGCGGCCAGCACAACCAGTCGAGGCTGCCGTCGCGCGCGATGAGGGCCGCGGTCTCGCAGTCGCCGATGATGGCGTAGTCCTCGATGGGTCTTGCCATGGGAATGCAGCGCCGGTTGCAGTTGGATCAGGATCAACTGCGATCAGGGCGTTTGCGTTCCGCACCACGCGCGTGGCGGCGGTTCAGTCGGAAAGGAGCGGGGCGGCCTTGCGGGCGGCGTCGACAGCGGCCTTCTGATGCGGAAACAGCTCGTCCTTCGGCAGGCCGGCGATGCGGGCGGACAAGGGGTTGTCGATGCCGGCGCTCCTGCCTGCCAATTCCTCGAAGACGGGAAGCGCGAGGAACGGCGCAGTGGGCGCGTGGTAACCGCCTTCGTGACATAACGCGAGGCGGCCGCCACAAAGCCGACCGGCTGCTTCTCGCATGGCGACCGTCATCCAGCGGAAATCCTCCGGCCCCAGCATCATGCGGCCGAGCGGGTCGTTGTTGCCGGCGTCGAGACCGCAGGCAACGACGATCATCTCCGGCTTGAAGGCGGCAAGCGCCGGCAGGACAATCTCGGCGAAAGCGTAACGATAGGCTTCGCTGCCACAACCAGCCGGCAATGGCACGTTGATGTTGGCGCCGATGCCGGCGCCAGTGCCCTTCTCGCGGATGCTGCCGATGCCACCCTGCGGAAACAGTCCGTTCTGGTGGAGCGAAATGGTGAGCACCGACGGGTCCTCATAGAAGCAGGCCTGCGTGCCGTTGCCGTGATGCACGTCCCAGTCGACGACGGCCACGCGCGCAAGCCCGTGCCGCGCCATCACGCTGCGGATGGCGATGGCGATGTTGGCAAAGACGCAAAAGCCCATGCCGCCCTGGGGTTCGGCGTGGTGGCCGGGCGGACGTGTCATGGCATAGGCATTGGCGGCGCGGCCGGAGGCGACGAGATCGAGTGCGGTGATCGCCGCACCCGCCGAGAGCATGGCGAGATCGTAACCGCCGGGGCCGATGAAGGCGGAGGCGCCAAGCCTGCCGCCGTAGGCTGCCGACAGGGCCTTCACGTTGTCGAGATGGGCACGCGGGTGGATACGAAGAATATCCTCCTCTGCGGCCGGAGGCGGCGTAACCAGGTCGAGGTGTGCGATGAAGCCGGTGGCATCGAGGAGGTTCTTGATGCGGCGCTTGGCGGCGGGATTTTCGGAAGCCTCGCCAGGCTCGATCCAGCCCCCCACGGGCATCGGCCCGGCAAAGGTGCCTGCGTCGAACCACATCAGCTTTTCATGCCAGCAGAACGCGGTGCGCACGGGGACCCCTTTTGTCGGTTTGCAATTGCTGAGCCTTAAGCGTTTCACAGGCCCGCGATGTTGGCAATGTCTCGACGCCGGGACGCGGCGGGAGCCTGCTGCCAAAGGCAAACCGCCCGCGCGAAGGAGCGTTGCCGTTGTGCGCGGTCTGTTCACGGCTAGCGCGCAGCGCCGGGCACGTCTAGACTTCACGGCAAGCAAGAGCCGCCGGGATGATACACCGGTTTCGAGAGGCCAGAGGGAGAGAACCGCCATGGGTCACGTCTGCTATTGCGTCACGAAGCACAATGCGCCCCTCGAGCGCATGGAGGCGCAGACGCCGGAGCCCAAGGGCGCAGAGGTGCTGATCCGTATGACGGGCGCGGGCGTGTGTCACAGCGACATCCACATCTGGGAGGGCGTCTACGACCTGGGGTCCGGCAACAAGATGACGCTTTCGGATCGTGGCATCACGCTGCCGCTGACCATGGGGCATGAGATCTGCGGCGAGGTGGTGAAGACGGGTCCGGATGCCAAC
>JBDHTJ010000051.1:0-28898 GCA_039808585.1 Hyphomicrobiaceae bacterium
CGACTTCGAGGACCTGCCGCGGCTGTCCGAGCATCCGGATTTCTGTGCCTGCCTCGGCGGCAAGCATCATCTGAAGCTTCCCCCATTTGCCGAGGGCATCTGCACCGAGCTGTTTGCGGTGCTCACCGACCGTGCTGCGGTTGGCATCCTGGAGATGCGGAGCCTGAAGCTCCTCGGGGCTTATCAGCTGCGCCTCGTGCAGGGCCTTTTGAAGATCTACCGCAACCACCTGAAGCTGCTGGATGCGAGCGAGTACGACCCGCTGACGGGGCTGCTCAACCGCCGCTTCTTCGACGAGTATCAGGCAGCTCTCAATGCCGTGCGGCCGCATCGCGACGGCTTTGCCCCGCCGACGACAGCGGAACGCCGGGCTCGAGTGGAGGGCCGCCAGACCACCACCTGCATTGCCGTGGCCGATATCGACTTCTTCAAGCGCATCAATGACCACTTCGGGCATCTCTACGGCGACGAGGTGCTGGTGCTTCTCGCCCGGCTGATGCGCCGAAGCTTCCGGGAAAGCGACAGGCTGTTCCGTTTCGGAGGCGAGGAATTCGTGGTGATGCTGACGAGCCCCGACCGGGAAGGCATCGGCGCAGCACTGGAGCGCTTCCGGGCCTCGGTCGAAAGCTTCGCCTTCCCGCAGGTTGGCCGCGTCACCATCAGCATCGGCTATACCGAGTTCGGGCCTGCAGACAACGGCTCTGATGCATTCGGCCGCGCCGACAAGGCGCTCTATGAAGCCAAGCGGCTCGGCCGCAACCAAGTGCAGTGCTACGAGGATCTGGTGGCCAAGGGCGTGCTTGCCGGTAAGGCAGCCCCGAAGGCGGAAGCGGAAGAGGTCGAGTACTTCTGAGCGCGGCCCTGTCTGGTCTGCGGCGCATCCCTGCGCTCAGGCTGGCACCTGGAATTGCGGGTGGGCTGCCATATCGGCAATGCTGTCGAGCAGCAGGTCGGCGAGATCGGCAAGATCGTCACGACCGCTGGTGCCACTCAGCACGCCGATGTTGAGGCCAGCGCCGCCAGCACGCCCCATTGCAAGATCGTGGACGGCATCCCCGACGACGGCAATGGCAGATGGCGGGTGACCGGATGCTACGGAGAAGGCCCGCAGCATGCCTGGGCCTGGCTTGGCGCCGAAGCCAGAGTCGCAGCCGGCTGCAAAATCGAAGAGCGGCAGCACGTCGTGCGCGGCGAGCGACGCCACGAGGCCGCTCGCGCTGTCGTTGGTCGCAAGCCCCAGCAGGAAGCCGCGCGCCTTGAGTGCGACCAGCGTCTCGCGCCCCTGCGGCACCAATTCAGAATGGTGGGCCCCGCCCTCGGCGAAGATGCGGTCGATGCCGGCCTCGAAATCGCGCGGCACGTCGAGGGCGGGATGCTCGGCGAATGCCGCAGCGATCTCGGCGATCGAGCCTGCGGCGAGCGCCGAGCCCGGCTCCACGCGCCCTGTATCCGGATCCTGCCCGCCCAGGCGCAGGAGTTCCGCGGCCAGCGCTTCGTCGCCTTGGGCCGCGTACAGCGCGACCTTGCGATTTATGGGAAGCCAGGTACGCCAGTAGTCGACCAGCGTACCGTCCTTGTCGAAGAGAATGGCGCGCATATCCTATTCGAGCCCGGGCATGAGGCATTCTCCCAGAGTGGTCAGACGCTGCACGCGTCTGCGGCCGCTCCGGGCGCATAGAGGGACGGCTCCAGCGACAGGATGCTGGGACTGGTGCCAGAAAGCGGATTGGACGCATCCCAAGTGAAGCGCATCTCGGAGAAGCGCGCCGCGAGAGCGTCATACATGAGAAGGCGGCCGGCCAGACTTTCGCCGACCCCGAGGATCTCCTTGATGACCTCCGTTGCCTGCAAGGTGCCGACGACACCCACCGATGCGCCAAGCACGCCAACCTCCGCGCAGTTGGCAACCGTGCCGGGCGGAGGCGCCTCGGGGAAAATGCAGCGATAGCTCGGGTAGGGCGTGCCTGCTGAATCCTTCAGGTGCGGCTTGAACGTGGTGACGTAGCCGTCGAACTGGCCGACGGCTGCGAAGACCAGCGTCTTGCCGGCGAGGAAGCAGGCGTCGGACACGAGATAGCGCGTGGCAAAATTGTCCGAGCCGTCGGCGACGATGTCATAGCGGCCGATGATATCGATGGCGTTCTGCGGCGACAGTCTCGCCTCGTGACACTCGACCTTCACATGGGGGTTGATGCGCAGAAGCGTCTCTCGCGCGCTCGCAACCTTCGCCACCCCCACGTGCGCGGTGTCGTGCACCACCTGCCTTTGCAGGTTATCAAGCGAAACCCGGTCATCGTCGATCACACCGATGTGGCCGACACCGGCGGCAGCGAGATAGAGCAGAACCGGAGAACCTAGCCCTCCGGCCCCGACCACCAGGACCCGCGCCGCCTTCAGCGCCATCTGCCCCTGCCCCCCCACCTCGCGCAGCACGAGATGGCGCTTGTAGCGCTCGATCTCTTCGGGCGTGAGGGGCGAGGCGGGCGTTGGCATGACTACCGCTCAGGCTTTCGGAGGACCATTGACGAACGGTGCCAACGCATGTGCCACGAAGGCGTGCGTAGGTGTCGCCACGCCCAACCGTTCTCCCAGCCGCGCGACGGCGCCGGACAGCCCGTCGAGTTCGATCGGCTTGCCGGCCATCAGGTCGTGCGCCATGGAGGCCATCATGGGGCGGGGCAGGCCGTCGAGCACCTTCTTCACGCGGGCGGCATCTGGCGCCTCGAGCCCCGTGCCGAGCGCAATGCCAACGGCAACGGTTTCATCCACGGCGGCATCGAGCAGGGCGCGTGTCGGCGCGTGATCGCGGATCGGGCCGATCGAGGTGCGGGTGAGCGCGGTCATTGCGGCGAGGGGTGCGAGCATAGAGAACTTCATCCACAATTCGCGCTGGATGTTGGGCGAGATGCTGGCGTCTATGCCGGCTTTCACGCAGGCCTCGTGGAATGCGGTTACGCGCGCGCTCGGCTTGCCGTCGGCTTCCGCGAACTGGAGGGTTGCGAACTTGCCGATCTGCTTGATGACGCCCGGTTCCGAGATGTGCGAGGCGATGCGTGCGACGCCTGGCACGACATGGCCGGCGCCCACGATGCGCCCGATGCGCTCGGCGCTTTCGACGCCGTTCTGGAACGTGAAGACGGTGGCGCCGCCGGCCACGAGATGCTTCAGGCCTTCTGCTGCGCCTTCCGTGTCGCGCATCTTGACTGCAAAGATGACGGCATCGGCGGCAGCCACCTCGGAAGGATCGGCCGCCACTTTGACAGGGTTCACCAGCAGGGAGCCAAGCTCGGCATCCAGCTTCAGACCTTTCTCTCGCATGGCGGCCAGATGGCTTCCACGGGCGATGAAGGTAACGTCGTTGCCGGCAGCAGCGAGCCGGGCGCCGAAATAACCGCCGACGCCGCCTGGCCCCATGACCACGATCTTCATCTGATGCACTCCGTCAGGGTGTGATGACCACGCGGCCGACCACGCGGCCGGCGCGCAGATCATCGAGGGAACGGCTCGTCTCGGAGAGCGGCCGCGTCTCCACGGGGATCGGCGCTACCTTCCCGGCCTTGACGAGGGCCAGCATCTCCTGCGCCTCCGAGGGCGAGCCTACGTAACTGCCCATGATGGTCAACGCCCGCAAGGGGAACATCGGCACGGGCAGCTGGAAACTGCCGCCGATGAGGCCGACGACGATGGCCGCGCCGCCCTTGGCAACCGCACCTTGTGCGAAGGCGAGCGACTTGTCGGAACCAGCAAAGTCGACGGCTGCGCCAACGCCGCCACCTGACGCTTTGGCGATGGCCTTGCGAGCACCGGCATCGGCCGGGTCGAAGGCTTCTGCCGCGCCGAGCTTCAGCGCTGCTTCGCGCTTGGACGGATCGATGTCGGCGGCGAGGACGGGGCCATCGCTCATGGCGCGGGCGAACTGCAGGCCCATCATGCCGACGCCGCCCAGTCCGACGATGAGGATGGGGCCCGCCTTCTGGAATCCGACAGCCTTCTTGATGGCGCTGTAGCCCGTGAGACCGGAACACATGAGGGCACCCGCGATGGCAGGGTCGATGCCGGTCACGTCCAGCAGGTACTTGGGATGCGGCACCATACAGTGCGTGGCGTAGCCGCCATCGACCGTAATGCCGAGGGCGCGCGGCGCATTACACAGATGCTCGTCGCCCCGCGCGCACAGCCCGCACTTACCGCAGCCGATCCAGGGATAGGCGGCAAAGCGAGCACCAACAGCCACGCCTTTCGCCTCCGGTCCTACAGCTTCCACCACGCCTGCAATCTCGTGGCCGAGCGTGAATGGCAACTTGCGGCCGGCGCGAACGTCAAGCTTGTTGTCGCCGCCGAGATCGAAATAGCCATCCTGCAGGTGGATGTCGGAATGGCAAACGCCGCAATGCGAGACGCGCAGCAGAACCTCGGTTCCGGCGGGAACGGGGGTGGGTATCTCGGTTGTCTGCAGTGGTTCGGCGTAGGCGACCAGCGACTGGCGTTGCATTGGGCTTCCTCGGGCTCGTTTCGTTGCCCGGGACCATAGCAGATTGCGCCGTGCGGTGAAGGTCGGCTCTGTGGCCAAGAAAGGCCTCTCCCCGCTGCAAGGGCGGGGAGAGGAATGGCAGATTACGCCCGCTGATTGCGGAAGCGGATCTGGTAGGTGTCCATGGTGTATTCGGCCACCTGCCACCACAGATACTGCTCGGAGCGGAAAGCCTGGACGTTGTCGTTGAACTTCTTGAACCACTCGTTCTTCGACGCGAGATCCGCATAGACCTCTTGAGCGGCCTTGTAGCAGCCCTCCATCACATCGGGCGGGAATGGTTTCAGCACAGCGCCCTGCGAGACGAGCTTCTTGAGGGCGATGGGGTTCACTGCGTCGTACTTGCCCGTCATCCAGTTGCCCGAGTCGGCGGAGGCAGCCTGCAGGATCTCCTTGTAGATCTTCGGCAATTCGTTCCACTTGGCCAGGTTGAACAGGTTGTGCGGGGTTGAGCCCGGCTCCCACCAGCCTGGATAGTAGTAGTAGCGAGCGACCTTCACGAAGCCGAGCTTCTCGTCGTCGTGCGGACCGACCCACTCTGCGGCATCGATGGTGCCCTTCTCGAGCGCGGGGTAGATGTCGCCGCCTGCGATCTGCTGCGGCACGACACCGAGCTTTGTCAGGATCATGCCGGCGAAACCACCAACACGGAACTTGAGGCCCTTGAGGTCCTCGAGCGAGTTGATCTCCTTGCGGAACCAGCCGCCCATCTGACAGTTCGTCGAACCCGAGATGAAGCCCGTGCAGTTATATTTGGTTCGCAGGAACTCATCGACAAGCTGCTGCCCGCCGCCGTGGTTGTACCAGGCGTTCTTCATGCGCGAGTTCATGCCGAACGGAAGGTCCGTGCCGAACGTGAACGAAGGGTCCTTGCCGAAGTAGTAGTAGAGAGCCGTGTTGCCGCATTCGACGGTGCCCGCCTGCACGGCGTCCAGCACCTGAAGGCCGGGCACGATTTCGCCGGCTGCGAAGGGGGTGATCACGAACTTATTGTCCGTCATCTCCGCAACGCGTTTTGCAAACTGCTCGGTCTGGCCATAGAGCGTATCGAGCGATTTCGGCCAGCTCGTCGCCATGCGCCATTTGATTTCTGGCATCGACTGCGCGATCGCGGGAGCGGCAAGCGTTGTGGCTGCTGCGGCGGCACTGACGCCGCCGATCCCTGCAGTCTTCATGAATCGACGTCGGTTGAGTTTGGTCATTAGTTCCTCCCAATAAGAAAGATATCGGCCGTTTTCCGGCTCTGTTCGTCGTTTCGGGCGGACCTCCGCTCGGGGCAGGTCCGGATCCAGAGTATGAGCTTAGCGCGTTTGTGCAGGAAGGGAAACAATCCCCTTCAGCTTTCAATGAGCCGCGCGTAACCCTGCTCGAGGGTCTCCGTCAGGAGCTGCTGATACTCCCGGTAGTGGGGGCTTGCGGCCGATAGGACGCCCAGCATCCCCTCGGGGAACGAATCGCGCTTGAGGTAGACGATGGGTGCGCTGACCGGCACGAAATGCGATCGCTGTTTATTGAGCGTCGTTATGAGGCCGCGCATGCATCCGGTGGGGTCGATCTGTGAAACCATGATCATGCGCATGGCACCCTTCGTCAGGGAGACGAGGTGGATGTACATGGATGAGGTGGGGATGTAGAGCCTGCCGCGGTGCACAAATGGCTTGTCGGGCCGGTCACGCTCCTGGAAGAGAAGGCTCGGCCATTCGTCGTCCCAGGTGATGTCGGTCCGATAGGCGAGGACCGCGTCGGGCGTCGAAAAGGACGGTCTGACCGTCAGGTAGCTGCCGAGATAATGATCCACGCCGGCCCACGTATAAGCCCCCATGTAGGCTGGCGCAGCGCGCGCTTCGACGGGGCCCTCGGCTTCCGGCGCATTGCGGTCGCGATCTTCGGGCTTCCAGGCGCGCTTCACCCGGTCGAAGTCAAGCCCCAGCACCATGCACACGTCGAACAGGGTCTGATCGCGTACCGCCTTGCCGGCGAGCAGGTTCTGGATGGTCTTCTCGTGACAGTCGGAGGCGTCCGCAAGCTCGGCCTGCGTCATCTTCTTTTCGATCATCGCCGTCTTGATGAGGCCGATCGAGGTCGAAAGCTTCCCGTCCGTGCGCATCGCCCGCCCGCTGCCACGACTGTCCAAGACTTTGTGCATGCCGCATGAGAGCGCGGCTGCATCGTCCACGCTGTTCCCAAGGTAACTGAAAGGCAGGGCGAGAGGGAGATCTAAAGCGTTTTACAGACGATGGTTACCCCCGGACGGCGCCCCACAGCAGAACGAGGCCGGCCGTGCCCAGCAGCACGTCCATCAAAGTGCGAAACTGGCTCGCATCGAGCGCCAGAACGAAGCGCTTGGCGATGCGGGAGCCGATCATCAGGCTCGCTCCTATGACAAGGCCCTTGAGGATCGTCTCGAACGGTAGGGCGTCGAAGCTGCGGAATACGATCGCCTTGGTGATGCCAATCGCCATCGATCCCAATGCCTCGGTGGCAAGGAACGCCCCTTTCACGAGGCCGTAGGCGAGGAAGAAGGGCGTATTGATGGGCCCCGTGGAGGCGACCATGCCGGAGATGTACCCGATCCCTGCGCCGACGAGGGCCAGATGAGGCGCCCTGATGGTCCATCCTTGCTGCAACAGCCAGCGGCGGACAGGAATCATGCCAATGAAGAGCGCACCGAGCGCTGCCTCGACCACCCAAGGCTGCAGCATGAGGAGCGTGCGCGCGCCAAGGGCAGCCGCGGGGATCGCCGTCACGCAATAGTAGGCGTTGGCCTTCCAGTCGATCTCGCGCCACCAGACGAGGACGCGGGAGAAGTTGGCCAGCATCGAGGCCATGGCCATGATGGGCACCGCTTCCTGCGGACCGAAGGCAAACATCAGCACCGGCATCAGCATGATGGCTGCGCCGAAGCCAACGATGCCGGACAGGGTGCCGGCCACGAGGCCCAGGGCCAGGATGGCGATCCAAGTCATGAGATGTTCATTTTTTCCAGCGTAGCTGAAGCACTTCAGATTGAAAGCGCAATGCGGGACCGCATTAGAGCCTGCAACGGAACCCCTGATAAGGCCACGTTAGCCAAACAGAATTTTCGACCATACGGAGAGCCTCAATGTCTGTCCGAGATGCGGTGACCACCCTTCGCCGGTTCGGGCTGGGCGCACGCCCGGGAGAGGTCAAGGCGATCTCCGGCGATCCACGCGGCCATCTGAGGCAATCTCTCCGGGACGCGCGCAATGCGCTGCTTGAAGACCCCCAGCTGCGTCCCAGCCACGCGCTCATCGAGGAACTGTTCGTAGAGCAACGCCAGCGGCGTCTTGCCGAGCAGCAGAAGATGAAGGATGGACCGGCGCCGCAGATGCCGCCACCCGCGATGGCTGCCCCTGGCGCGCCGAAACAGCCAGCCGAAACCGTGCGCGATGTGTTCGTGGAGGAAGCGAGCAGCCGTTTCCAGCATGCGCTTCACACCTCGGACGGCTTCCTGGAGCGGCTGGTGATGTTCTGGTCCAGCCACTTCTGCATATCCGCCGACAAAGGCGGCCCGGTGCGTATCGCTGCCGGCGCCTACGAGCGCGAGGCGATCCGTCCGCACGTGTTGGGCCGCTTCCGCGACATGCTGCTGGCCGTGGAAATGCATCCCGTGATGATCACATATCTCGACAACCAGCAGTCGATGGGGCCGAACAGCCGAGGGGGAAAAGGCAAGGGCCTGAACGAGAACCTTGCCCGCGAAATCCTGGAGCTGCACACGCTCGGCGCCGACGGCGGCTATACGCAGGAAGACGTGACGAACTTTGCGCGCATCCTCACGGGCTGGAGCTTCGGGGGGCTCGACAGCCAGATCGCGGAGCCCGGCAAATTCTTCTTCATCCCGGCGCGGCACGAACCCGGCGAATGGACCGTGCTTGGCCGGCGCTATAAGGACGAGGGGCAGCTTACGGGGCAGCGCGTGCTGGAGGCACTGGCACGGCATCCCGCGACTGCGCATCACATCGCGCGCAAGCTGGCGCGCCACTTCGTGGGCGACAAGGTGCCTGCGTCCCTTGTGGAGCGCCTGCGCAAGACCTTCATGGAGACCGATGGCGACCTTGCGATGGTCGCGAAGGCGCTGGTGGAGTCGCCGGAGGCATGGCAGGCGGCGCCCGCCAAGATCGTGCCGCCGGGCGACTTCCTGGTGTCCATCTCTCGTGCTTTGTCCCTCGAGGCGAAGCCACAAAACCTCCTGCGTTTCGGTGTGCAGCTTGGGCAGCCGCTCTGGCGTCCGCCGAGCCCAAAGGGCTGGCCTGACGAGGACGATGCATGGACTGCGCCTTCGGCCATGCGGGAGCGCCTGCGCATTGCGGAACTGGCGGCGCGCCAGGTCGACAAGCACCTCGACCCCCGCGACGTGGCACAAGACCTGTTTGGAGAAGCCTTGAGCCAGGACACGCGCCAGGCCATCGCGCGCGCCGAGGTGCGTGAGCAGGGCTTTGCGCTGCTTCTCATGTCGCCCGAGTTTCAACGTCGCTGAGGAGCTGCCGATGACCTGTCCCGACGCCATCGCGCCCACCCGCCGCGGCTTCCTCGTAGCCGCGTCCGCCAGTCTTGCGCTGTGGAGCTTCCTGCCCAAGGCGGCCTTTGCGGGGACGCGTGATCCGCGCCTCCTGGTCATGATCCTGCGTGGCGGCCTCGATGGCCTCGCCACTGTTGCCCCGCTGGGCGACCCCGCCTACGCCGAACTGCGTGGCGAGATCGCGCTGCAGACATCCGGCGAAGGCGCTGCTCTGCCGCTCGACGGTTTCTTCGCCTTGAACGGGGCGATGCCACATCTGCATGCGCTCTACGGGAGGAAGCAGGCGCTCCTCGCTCACGCCGTGCACACGCCTTATCGCGAGCGCTCGCACTTCGACGGCCAGGACGTGCTGGAGAGCGGGCTTGCCGCCTTCAGCCGCAATGACGACGGCTGGCTGAACCGGGCGCTCGTTGGGCTGCCGCATGCAGGCCAGGCAAATCCGCGCGGGCTCGTGATCGGCCCGACTGTCCCGCTCGTGCTGCGGGGAAAGGCAGCGACGCTGTCGTGGATCCCCAAGGTGGCGGGCATTCCGTTGCGCGAGTCCACGGTGCAGAGGTTGTCCGACCTCTATGCCCATACGGACCCCGTCCTGGCGCGCGCTTTCGCGCAGGGCATGGAGATCAGTCGCGTCGCCGAGGGTGAAAGCGACAGCCAGCGCAAGACGCCCGTTTCCCAACCCGCTACGCCAGCGCCGCCGCGGCCCTTCCGCGAGTTCGTCGAGCCGGCAGAGGCAGCGGCGCGCTTCATGAGCACCGCCGACGGACCCCGCATCGGCGTCCTGAGCTACAACGGCTGGGACACGCACGCCAACGAGGGCCCCGCCAAAGGACAACTCGCCAACCGTCTTGCGGGGCTCGACGCGGCCCTCGCGGCGCTGGAGACGGGGATGGGTGCCGCCTGGAAGGACACCATTGCGCTCGTCATCACCGAATTCGGACGCACAGCGCGGGTCAACGGCACCGCGGGCACGGACCACGGCATGGCGACAGTCGCGCTGATGGCGGGTGGGGCGGTGGCAGGCGGGCGGGTTATTTCAGACTGGCCCGGGCTCAATCCCGGCGCGCTCTATGAGAAACGCGACCTGAAACCGACGATGGACCTGCGCGGGCTCGTGAAAGGCCTGTTGCGCGACCACCTGGGCGTGCCGGCGGGTGCGCTCGAAGCCACAGTCTTCCCAGCGAGCAAGGATGCCAAGGCGGTCGATGGCCTCGTCGCGTAAGGCACCGCTTCTAGATTGAGGGGCCAATTTACGCTTTCGATGGACGCGAGCACGCGTCCATCTCTGCCGATCAGGCTCCAGACGCGCCAATCTCCAAACGAAAAGCGGCGGACCGTGAATCCCGCCGCTCTCCTATAAGTCCGATCGGCGCTTCAGCGTCCGATCACTTCCATCTTCACGCGGGCAAGACCTTGGCCGGTCATGCCGATCACGCTGGCCGCACCGCGCGACAGGTCGATGATACGGCCGGCGATGAAGGGGCCGCGGTCGTTGATGGTGACGTCAACCGTGCGGCCGTTGCCCAGGTGCGTGACGCGCACGCGCGTGCCGAAGGGAAGCGTGCGGTGCGCAGCGGTGAGACCGTTCGGGTTGAAGGCTGCGCCGGAAGCCGTGCGCTGGCCCTGCCAGTAATAGGAGGCGATGCCGCTATCGCCGCCTCCGGAGACGTAAGCCGACGAGCGCTCACCACCACGGCGGTTGGCGCGGCGCGAGGGACGCGGCGCTTCATCGTCCCAGTAGCCGTAGGTCTCGCGCTCGACGTGGCGACGGGCCTGGCGCTGATGCTGGTGGGCGCGGCGCTGCTTCTGCGCCTGGTGGCGCTTGGCCTTACGCGTGGCGCGAGGACGCTCGTCGTCCCAGCTGTCCCAGCCGTCGTTCATGCTGGAGCGTGCACGCGCATAGCGCGCTGCGAGCGGTTGCTCCAGGCTCGCGGCGGGAGCACGCAGTGCCTTCGTCTCGTGATTGGTGGGTGCGCTCGCCTGAGCCGTCACGGCGAGCCCTGCAGAAAGTGCGAGCCCTAGAAGTGCAGCTTTCAACTTCGATGCCATTGCTTCTCTCCTTACGCATGGACCGCTCAAGAACGTGCACCACCGGGACTGCGACAGGCGCAGCCGTAGAGTGGAGAGACAGAGCCTCTCCGCTTGCTGTCGTTTTTTGGTTTGGCGAGCTAGACCGGTGGACTACAGATCCAGATGCAGTTTGGACTTCAATGTCATGCTGGAACCCTTGGCAGTACTAGGCGGATTGGGTTTCGCGCCTGCCTGCCTCCAGCGACGCGGAAATCAACAGCTAACCGGACCGGGGTCAACGCAGAAGTGTGAATCGGATTCAGAAAAGTTCCGAGCCCAAAGGTCCTACACACGTCAAAACATTGGCTTTTCTCAACGTGCAGAGCGCGCGATCCACGCGCGATCGTTGCGTGCGACTATCGCACGCACTTATGCGCGTGGGCGAGACAATGACAGTTGTGCTTGCGTCGGACCTCAGAGCGGGCCCGGATACCCGCCGCCATCGATGCAGACGTTCTGCCCGGTGATGAAGCCGGCATGGTCGGAGCACAGGAAGGCGACCGTCGCGCCGAACTCGTGCGTGGTGCCGAAGCGGCCAGCTGGCACCGCGTTCTTGCGCTCCTCCTCGATGACGGCGTTGGCGACGCCGCGCGCCTGAGCCAGCTTTTCAGTGGTGCCGCGAAGCCGGTCGGTATCGAAGGGACCGGGGAGGATGCCGTTGATCGTCACGTTGCGACGCGAGGCCTTGCGGGCGAGAATTGCGACTGCCCCCGTGAGACCAAGACGGGCGCCATTCGACAGTTCGAGTGAGGGTATCGGGTTCTTGATCGAAGCCGAGGTGATGTTGACGATGCGGCCGAAGCCGCGATCCATCATGCCATAGATGGTGGCGTGGATCAGCGCGATGGGGCTGATCATGTTCCATTCCACCGCCTTGCGCCAATCATCCAGCGAGAAGTTCTTGAAGTCGCCAGGCGGCGGGCCGCCCGCGTTGTTGACGAGGATGTCGGGATTGGGACAAGCGGCCAGCAGCGCCTGTCGCCCGGCTTCCGTGGTCACGTCGCAGGCCACCGGCGTAACTTTCACGCCGTAGGCAGACAGTTCTTTCGCCGTTGCGGCGAGGGCATCGGCACCGCGGGCGCAGATGGTGAGCTCGACGCCTTCGCGTGCCAGTGCTTCCGCGCAACCCTTGCCGAGACCCTTGGAGGCCGCGCAGACGATGGCCTTCCTGCCCTTGATGCCGAGATCCATAACTGGCGCTCCCTGTGACGTTGGCTGTTGCCCCACTGATAGCGCGGGCCTGCCTGTGCGCCTAGCCGCTCGTGCGCTGCACCGGCCGCTCGCACCTGAACTGCTGTCTTGCCGAGCATGAATTCTGCGGGCCGACCGGTTCCGCTCTTGACGCCGCGTGCCACATCGAGAAACCTCACCCGAGGGGCTAGCGCGGCCGCCCCTTCGAGGCGTTCCCGCCCAAGAGCCGTCTCCACGCTTTTTGGAGGCTCGCATGGCCGCCCTCGATACGACGATTGCTCCCGCACCCTCGGGCCCTGTGACATCACCATCGTTCGCCGATGCCGTGCGGGTGTTCGCCCGCATCGGGCTGCTTTCTTTCGGCGGTCCCGCGGGCCAGATCGCCCTGATGCACCGCGTGCTCGTCGAGGAGGAGCGCTGGATCGATGAGCGCAGCTATCTCAACGCGCTCAACTTCTGCATGCTTCTGCCGGGCCCAGAGGCCATGCAGCTTGCGACCTACGTTGGCTGGCGGCTGCATGGCCTGAAGGGCGGCCTGGCTGCGGGACTGCTGTTCGTACTGCCGGGTGCGTTCGTCGTCCTGGGACTGTCGATGATCTATGCCGCTTTCGGCAAGGTGCCACTGGTGACTGCCCTCTTCCTGGGCGTTAAAGCCGCGGTGCTCGCAATCGTGGTCGAGGCCTTGCTGCGGATCTCGCGCCGCTCGCTGCGGGACGCGGTCGAATGGATCGTTGCCGGGCTCGCCTTCACCGGTGTGTTCTTTCTTGGCATCCCCTTTCCGCTGATCGTCCTCGCGGCTGCAGCCATCGGCTTTCTGCGCGGCAAGGCGGGCGCCGATAGGCCGCAGGTTTCAGTCCCGATATCAACGTCGCGCACGTTGCTTACGGCAGCGCTTTGGCTCGCAATCTGGATCCTGCCCCTTGCTGCGCTCGCCTATCTCCTGGGGGCGGACCATGTGATTTCGCAGATCGCGCTCTTCTTCTCAAAGCTCGCTGTCGTCACGTTCGGGGGCGCTTATGCGGTCCTTGCCTACATGGTGCAGGACGTGGTGGGCCACTACGGGTGGCTCACGTCCGGCGAGATGCTGGACGGGCTCGGCCTCGCGGAGACGACGCCGGGGCCGCTCATCCTGGTAACGGAGTTCGTGGGCTTCCTGGCTGCCTACCGCCAGGGCGGCTGGGGCATGGGCCTGCTCGGCGCGCTGGTCACGCTGTGGGCGACGTTTGCGCCCTGCTTCCTCTGGATCTTCGTCGGCGCGCCTTACGTGGAGCGGCTCAACCATGCGCCACGACTTGCCTCCGCTCTTGCCAGTGTCACGGCCGCTGTGGTCGGCGTGATCTTGAACCTCACGGTGTGGTTTGCCATCCACGTGCTGTTCGGGAAGGTCGACGAGCGCATGCTGGGCCCGGTGCGCCTGCTGTCGCCAGAGCCTTCGTCGGTCTCGTGGATATCGCTGGCTCTCTCGGTGCTGGCGATCGGCCTGCTGTTCGTGCTGCACCGTGGCATCATGCAGACGCTCGCCCTCTGCTCGGGCCTCGGCCTTGCCTGGCACCTGCTCGCGGTCGGCCTATAGCCAGCCCTTGCGCTTGAAGTACATCCAGGGGAGCACGGCGGATATCACCATCAGGCCCAAAGCCATCGGGTAGCCGTACTGCCACTCCAGTTCGGGGATGTGCTTGAAGTTCATGCCGTAGATGGTGCCGACGAGCGTCGGCGGCATCAGGGCGACGGCCAGAACCGAAAAGATCTTGATGATAGTGTTCTGCTCGTTGTTGATCATTCCCAAGGTGGCATCGAGCAGGAAGTTGATCTTCACCGACAGATAGCCGATGTGGTCGTTAAGGGATTGCACGTCGCGATTGGCGGTTTTGATGCGCGCCCGCAGCGCCTTGTCCTCGCCGCGCTCGGACGTGATGTGAGAGAGAAACGTGAGCAGACGGTCGAGCGACAGCAGGCTTTCCCGTGATCGCGATGTCAGCTCCCCCTCGCGCCCGATGGTGCGGATGTTGACGTCGAAGCGAGGCGCGCGCCCGCTGCCGCCAATGTCGAAGATGGTGTGCGAGAGTTGGTCAACCTCCGCCTGGATCCGCTCCACGCGGTCTGCGGCCCTGTCGATGATGGCCTCGATGATGCCAACGAGTACTGTGGGGCCGGAGGTGCATACGGCATCTTTCTTCTGCGCACGCGTGAGATAGAGCTTGAATCCACGCGGCTCTCCGTAGCGCACCGTCACGAGCCGCTGCCCTGCGAGCATGAAGGTGACAGGAGAGACGACGTCACCGTCGCTCGACGTGTGCTGCTTGGCCTCCAGCGTCGCGGCCTTCTCGCTGAGCGACAGCACGATGGCGGTCATCACGTGCGCGCCGCCTTCGTGGTAGAGCCGGCTCGATGCCTCGATCTCCGACATCTCCTCGCGGGTGGGGACAGAGATGCCCAGCGCCTTCTCGACAGCCATGTCTTCTTCGCGCGTCGGGCGAAAGAGATCGATCCACACGGTTTGCGGTGTGATCTCGGCCGGCTGGGTTCGCTGCACCAGCACGCCGTCGACATTGTCATAGATGAACATCATGAGCGACACTCGCAACCGCGATTTGCAAGAGGGCTATGCCCCAGGTGCCCGTGCGGTGGCAAGCGCGTCGAGCGTCATCTGTCTGTCGCAAATTCAGCGCCAAGGGCGCGCTTTCACTCCGACCAGTCCTTCGAGTAGTTGACCACACGCCAGGGCCAGAACAGGGCGGCGAAACCCGCAAAAGCCACGGCGAGCAGCACGCCAAGCATCCACTGCGGCATGCCGACGCCGACGAGCCTGCTGGCCCAGTCGTTCAGTTCCTCGTAGCGCAGGACCGCTACGGCTGCAGCCACGACGCCCGAGATCTGCCCAAGCATCTCGCCCTTTTGGCCAAGCCGGCGCAAGAAGTAGAAGATGAGCAGCAGCATCCAGGGGCCGATCACGAGGCTCAGCTTGAACTGTGGGCCGGTGCCCTCGTGTCCGAACAACACGTTGGCAGCTGAAAGATAGGCATAGTCCATCGCCGGCCACAGCAGCATGGCAAAGCCGCCGATGATCACGCCGCGCTCGATCTGGGGCACGTAGCGGCCGTAGTACTCGTCCACCCGATCGCGCCACATGGCAAGCAGGAAGCCGATGCCAAGCACGATCACGACGAAGAAGATCTTGAGCGGCATGAATATGCGGTCCCACTGCGCAGTGAGTGACCGCTTGGCAGGGTCCGCCTGCATGCCGTCGACGACCTTGCTGAACGCCTCCTGCACCCGGCAGCAGGCGTTGCCGTCCATGCTCTTCATGGAGGGGAAGCAGTAGCGCAGGTGCTTCATCTCCTCGCGCGGCTCGAGCAGCTTGTCCTCGCCGCAGGCGCGAGCGAATTTCGACAGGCCCACCCTAACCTGCGAGGCCTCGCGCAGCGACTCGACGACCGTGGCGATGGGCGCGCGCTCGCAGGCATCTCCGCTGCAGCCCAAGGGGGCACCCTTGTCGGACGCCAGCACCTGGGGCGCCACCTCCCACAGCGCGCGCGGGCTGCGATCGAGGTAGCGGTCGACGCCGTACGTGATGGCCACCACGCCGATGAGGCCCAGCGTGAAGCGCAGCTTGCCCAAGGGCAGATGGTGCCAATAGAGGTGCGTGAAGATTACCGAGGGCAAATAGAAGGCGACGAGCGCCAGGACACCCAGAACAGGGAAGAACAGGAACAGGTTCGAGTGCGTGACGAGCATGGTGAGCCAATCGCCGTCGCGATACTCGTGCAGGAGCAGACCCGTCGACGCCAGGAACGAGACGCCGAGGAGCGTGAAGATCACGCCGACGAATACCCGTGCCCCCAACATGTGTGCCCCCTGACGAACGATGCCGGGCGTGCGGTGAAGCCAACCGCTTACGCCCCTCAACCCATTGGCGGGCGGAGTATTCCGCCTTCCGGCGCGCTTGACCAGCACCTGCGGCAGGGGACGGCGCAGTTACTTGGCGGAGATGACCCGAAGGCAACTACGTGCTGGCAGGCTGGCGAAGACGCCAAACAACAAGGCGCCCAAAATCAAAGGGACCGCCCGATGGGCGGTCCCCGTGAGATTTCGGTGGCGTGGCGCTGTCCGAATATCCGGACACGGCCCACTCAGGTTGCGCTGGAGGTTGCCCCAACGCGCGCTTGACCGAGCTTCAGCACCATGGCCTTCCGCAGGATCTCACTCGACATCGGATCACCTCCTTCCCGTTGTTGCGAATCTAATGGAGATATTAGCAGCTGCCGTCTCGATTTCAAGACGCAAGCGAATTAACACCTTGTAACAACACCGCTTTCAGGCGACGCCTGCTCAGCTCGCCCGGGGCAGCGGAATGGGGGCCCCGCCTTGCGTTGCTTGCGGCGCGCCGTCGAGATTGAGTTCGGAGGGATCGGAGGGGCGCTTGCAGCGGCCGTCGAACTCCGCACCTTGCTCTATCGCGAGCGACATATGATGGATGTCGCCCACCACCTTGGACGACGCCTGCAGGGCCACCGTGATACCACGGATGACACCGGCGATCTTGCCGCGCACGATCACGCGCTCTGCCGAGACCATGCCTGTCACCTGCCCCGTGTCGCCGATGATGACCTCGCTGCCGCGTACGTCGCCCTCGACCTCGCCGTCGACCTGGATGGTGCCCTGGCTGATGATTTTGAGGCCCTGGCCGAGGATCTTGAGATCCTTGCCGATGACCGACTTCGACATGCCTGCGCCCTCCGGAGGCGCGGGCGGACCAGGCCGGCGCTGCGTATTCAGGCTCGGGGCCTGCTGGGTTGGCTCAATGGTTTTCGGCTCGACTGAGGAGCTGCGCGTGAACATTCAATTCCCCCAAGCTGGTTCTTCGTGGCGCCAACGCGGGAAAGCCAACATCCCCGCGTGGTAGAAATATGTCAGCATGTCCTCGATTTCAGAACAATCTGCTTTTATTGGCATTTTGACCCGCTGTGGGGCCAGGGCCACAGCTGCGCCCGGCGGGATCTGTTAACGTTGCCGATGAAAGAGCAGCATGACAGACTTCGTGCGTGATTCCACAGGGGCGTTTGCTTGGCGCCGTGGTTCCTTGCTTGTACGTCGTTTCCAAGGGGCAGAGCGCACGCCTAAGACGTGCACCAGCCGGGGAGAGAACACATGCGGCTTTGGCCTGCGATTGCCGTAACTGCGCTGTTTATTGGGCTGCCTTCGGGAGCAGCGATGGCGCAGGGGGCGGGCAAGTGCCTCAACCCGAACGCCCTTGGCGTGTCGCGTACCGTGGAGATCGACACTACGGGCGGGCCCGGCTTCGGCATGGAGCAGTACAAGGCCTACGACTTCCTGAACCTGAAGGAAGTCGTGTTCACCTTCGATGACGGCCCCTGGCCCAACAACACGCGCGCTGTGCTCGAGGCGCTGGCGGCCCATTGCACCAAGGCCACCTTCTTCCCGATCGGGAAGCACGCCATGTGGCACCCCGAGATCCTCAAGGAAGTGGCCGCTGCGGGACATACGGTGGGCTCGCACACCTGGTCTCATGCCAACATGACGAAGCTCAAAGGCGAGAAAGTCGCGGCAGAGCTGGAGAAGGGGTTCAGCGCGGTGAAGGTGGCTATCGGCCAGTCGCCGCAGTCGTTCTTCCGCTTCCCCTTCCTGAAGGATCCCAAGGAAGCGATGGAGCACCTCGGCAAGCGCAACGTCGCGGTGTTCTCACACGATCTCGACAGCTTCGACTTCAAGATGAAAAAGGCTGACGACGTCATCAAATCGGTGATGAGCAAGCTCGACAAGAAGGGCAAAGGCATCATCCTGATGCACGACCTGCAGACGTCCACGGCCCAGGCCTTGCCGGAGCTTCTCAATCGCTTGAAGTCGGAAGGCTACAAGGTAGTGCACATGCGCTCGAAGTTCCCGATCGAGACGCTGCCTGAGTACGACGATGCGCTGAAGGGCGAAATCAAGGGCGTTGCCGTTTCCGGCGGCGCGCCGGTGTCGAGCATCGTGCGCACGGTCGAAAGCGAAGAGCCGGCGACTGGCGATCTGCCGTCCAAGAGCGCGATGCCTGCCGGCACCGTGAAGAAATAGCCGTCGTCGTTCGCCACAAGCAGGTGTCTAGATTGGGCTGCGCGCATCACAGCGGCAGCCCAAATCTTTTCGCGCTGCCGTTGCGCCTTACCAGCGGATGTCGAGGTTCACGCCAGGGGCGCGGACCACGGCCCGGCCGCGCTCTGCATTGACGTCGACAAAGGTGTAGGGTGCCTCGACACGCACCGCGCCACGGCTGGGGTTCACACGAACGTCGGTCGAGGGCGCTTCGACATGGATGTCGCGACGGGCGCGCGGCGGCTGCGGAGCAACCTCCACCGGAATGGCTGTCGCCTCCGGCTCGGAGGAAGGTTTCGCCAGCCGCTTGCCGCTGATGGAGCCGCCGTCCGGGCCGGTTTCTTCCCGGCGTTCTGTGCGCGGCGGAGGCATCGGCTTGGTGGCCTGTGCCAGCACAAGGGGCAATGGCACGGGGGGCGCCGGCACGGGTGTTATCCCGGCCAAGCCTGGGTGCACCGCGCCGGCTTTCGAGATCAGATGCGCGCCGGCACCGCCGGCCCCGAGCGCGAGCCCGCCTGCCATGAGTATTAGTCCCAGTCGCTTCGACATCGGCTGCCTTCCTGCGTTCGCGCTATTGCCGGTATAGCTGGCTCAGAGGTCAATATAGGCGAAGCAGATGCACTTTTCACCTGCCCTGCCTCCACTAACGCATAGAGGCCGTTCGCTGGCCACGGAGCGCCCCCGAGCGCGGCCCCAGCCGGTGCGACGCAGACTTTGTCGTGGAAGCCCGCTGTCGCGCGGCGTCCGGCTCGGATAATCTTCCCCCGACAACAAACTCGGGGAGAGACCATGTCCGACCATCTCGCCATGCCCGCAAACGCCGTCGCTGCAGGCCTGACCGAACGCGGGGCCAGCCGCCTCGTCCGTGTGCTCGAGCGCGAGATCTCCGACAAGCGGCTTCCCGGCGCCGTCGTGATGATCGGGCGAGGCGGACGGCTTGCCGTGGCGCAGGCCCTGGGGCGACAAGGGCCCGAAGGCGACAAGGCCATGGGGCTCGACAGCATCTTCCGCATCTACTCCATGACGAAGCCCATCGTTTCCGTGGCCGTGATGAAGCTCGTCGAGGTGGGGCGCATCCTCCTGGGGGATGCCATCGCGAAATACATCCCGGTGCTGGCTGACCTCAAGGTGGCGGTGCAGGAGGGAGAGCGCATCGTCCGGCTCGATCCGCTCGTCCGCCCGATCACCGTGCAGGACCTGCTGCGGCATACCTCGGGCTTCACCTACGGCTTCGTCGCCACCGGCGAGGTCGCCAAGCGCTACCAGGATGCGCGGCTGGCGAGCACGAAACTCACCAACGCCGACTTCTGCGCCAAGCTCGCGGAGCTGCCGCTGCTGCACCAGCCCGGCACGCATTGGTCCTACAGCCAGTCCACCGACGTGCTCGGTTGCCTGCTCGAGGTGGTGCACAAGAAATCGCTGGGCGAGGTGCTGAAGGCGGAGGTGCTCGATCCGCTCAGCATGCACGACACGTTCTTCACGGTGCCGCCAGACAAGGCCTCGCGGGTCGCGGCACCCTTGCCGAAGGACCCCGACACGGGCGGCACGGTAATGATGCTTCCGACGCATCATGAATCCGGTGGCGGCGGCTTCTACGGTACCGCACCTGATTATGCGCGCTTCTGCCAGATGCTGGCCAATGGCGGCACGCTGGGGTCGGCGCAGATCCTGGGGCGGAAGACGGTTGAGTTCATGTCGTCGGATCACCTTGCGCCCAATGTGATCATCGACCAGAACCTGGGGCTGCTGCCGCCTGCGCACGGCTTTGGTCTGGGCTTCGGCGTGCGGCGCGTAACGGGCCTCGACAGCTTCCCGGGAACTGCCGGATCGTTCTACTGGGGCGGCATCGCCGGCACCACGTTCTGGATCGACCCGAAGGAGGATCTCTGGGCGCTGCTGATGATCCAGGCCCCGGCGCAGCGCGAGTACTACCGCATGCTGTTCCGCAACCTGGTCTACTCGGCGTTGGCTTAAACCTTGATCGGTTGAGATGGCGGCGTTCCCACGTCCATCGAAACCGATGCTCAGGCCGCCGCCTCAGATGCTGCGCGTCATGAAGATGCTGAAGGGATCGTCGGTGTAGCCCTCGAAGGGGCCGCAGCGCTTGAAGCCGTTGCTGGCATAGAGGCTGAGGGCGGGCTTGAATGCCGCGGACGAGCCCGTCTCGAGCCACAGGCTCTTCATGCCGCGGCGCCGGGCTTCGGCCATGATGTGCTCAAGGATCGCGCGGCCCACGCCTTTGCCCAGGAATTTGTCGGCGACGCGCATCGACTTGATCTCGCCCTTGTCACCCGTGAGCACCTTCAGCGCGCCACAGCCTGCGATCTCATCGCCCATCCAAGCGGACCAGAAGGTGACGGAAGGGTCCTTCAGCTTGTCGATGTCGAAGGCGTGCACGCTTTCGGGAGGCGTGTTCTCATGCATGCCGCGCAGATGCCGCGCGATCAGGTCCCGCGTCGGCTGGCCCGAGAGGTCGTCGGGCCGGATTACCAGGTCAGTCATCGTCAATCCTCGGATCAGTCTTTCGGGAAGGCGAGGCCTTGCTCGCGATACCGCTCCGGGTCGTCCCCCCAGTCCTCGCGCACCTTCACGAACAGGAACAGGTGCACGACTTTGTCCAGGATCTTAGACAGCTCGCGACGGGATTCCATCGAGATCTGCTTGATCATGGCACCGTTCTTTCCGACCACGATCGCCTTCTGGCTTTCGCGCGTGACGAAGATCGTCTGGTCGATGCGAACCTCTTTCTTCTTCTCCTTCCAGTCCGTCGTCTCGACAGTGGCGTCGTATGGCAGCTCCTCGTGCAGGCGGTGATAGATCTTCTCCCGCGTGATCTCGGAGGCCATGAGGCGCATCGGTGCGTCGGACACCTCGTCCTCAGGGTAATGCCAGGGGCCCTCGGGCGCGATCTTGGCCAGGTAGGCCTTGAGGTCGTCGATGCCCTTCTTGTTCAGAGCCGAGATCATGAAGGTGGCGTCGAACTTCACCTTCTCGTTGAGGCCGTGGGCCACCTCCAGCAGGCGCTCCTTCTCAACGCGATCGATCTTGTTGAGAGCGAGGATCACGGGCACGCGCACCTCGTTCATGCGGCCGAGGATACGCTCGATATCCTCGTCGAGGCGCTTGGCCGCGTCCACCAGCAGCAGGATGACGTCGGCGTCGCCGGCCCCGCCCCAGGCAGCCTCGACCATCGCCCGGTCGAGGCGACGGCGCGGCTTGAAGATGCCGGGCGTATCGATGAAGACCAACTGGCTGGCGCCCTCGATGGCAATGCCGCGCAGCGCCACGCGCGTCGTCTGCACCTTGTGACTGACGATCGACACCTTGGTGCCCACAAGCGCGTTGACGAGGGTGGACTTGCCGGCGTTCGGCGCGCCGATGACCGCGATGAAGCCGCAGCGGGCGCCCGGAGGGCTCACGACAGGCGGCGGAATGACAAATGCTGGCAGGTCCGGGCCGCCCACGGGCGGCTCGTCGTCGGCGTGGCCGGGTGCATCCTTGTCAGGCGTTTGCATTCGGCTTCCAAACTCCTTCACGGGCAAGCAGCGTCGCGGCTGCGGCCTGCTCTGCCGCCCGCTTGCTGGCACCCTCGCCGCGTGCCGGCTTGCGGCCCTTGATACGTACCTCTGAGGTGAAGCGCGGTGCGTGATCGGGACCTTCGCGCGCGACCTCGATATAGGAAGGCAACTCCAAGCCCTGCCCCTGGGCCCACTCCTGCAGCGCACTTTTTGCGTCGACCACGACCGCGGGCGCGCCGTCGAGCTTCGGCATCCAGAGTTGCCGCACGATCTCGCGCGCCTTGTCGTAACCCGCCTCGAGGAAGATGGCGCCCAGCACCGCCTCGCAGGCATCGGCCAGAATAGTTTCCTTCTCTCGCCCGCCGCTGCCGGCCTCGGACTCGCTCAGCACCAGTGCCGGTCCGAGATCCAGCGAGCGCGCCACGTCAGCGCATGTTCCGCCACGCACGAGGCGGTTGAAGAGACGGGCAAGTTCGCCCTCGCTTGCAGCCGGATAGGTCTCGCTCAGAAGCTCGGCGATAGCCAGCCCCAAAACGCGATCACCCAGGAATTCCAGCCGTTCGTTGTCGCGCCGCTTCGCCGAAGCCTGCCGCACGCTGGCATGCGTCAGTGCCTTCTTGAAGAGCGCGCGATCCTTGAAGGTATAGCCGAGCCGCGCCTCGAGTTCCCGGTGCTTGCGGGTGGCGGCCACGGCAGATCACCGAACGAGATTGAAGATGCGCCGCCAGCGGATATCGAATGGCCATGTCCACGGGCTTGTCAGCCGGAACGCATCGGGGTCGTCGACGGCGGCGGAGAAGAAAATGATCTCGGCGCGCCCGACGAGGTTCTCGTAGGGCACGTAACCAACGCCGTAGCGGTCGCGGCTGTCGGAGGAGTTGTCGCGGTTGTCACCCATCATGAAGTAATGACCGGCAGGCACCTTGTAAGGCCCGACGTTGTCGAAGCCGCCGTTGGGCGTTGCATCGAGCACCATGTACTTGACGCCGTTCGGCAGCGTCTCCTCGAAGCGCGGGATGGGCCGCGACTCCTCCGGCGAGATGAACATGCCCTTCGGCACCTTCGGTACCGCCTGGCCGTTGATGTGGAGCACGCCATTGCGCATCTCGATCTCGTCGCCCGGCAGGCCGATGACGCGCTTGATGTAGTCGGTGGAATTGTCGCGCGGATACTTGAAGACGGCGACGTCACCGCGCTTGGGCTCTGCGCCGAAGATACGGCCGCTGATGGGGGCCAGGCCCCAGGGGAAGGAATAGCGGCTGTAGCCGTAGGACAGCTTCGAGACGAAGAGATAGTCGCCGACAAGCAGCGTCTGCTTCATCGAGCCCGACGGGATATTGAACGGCTGATACAGAAACACGCGGACGACGAAGGCCAAGAGCAGTGCCTGGACGACGATCTTGACGATTTCGCGCGACCCGCCTTCTTCCGACGGGTTAGCTTTGTTTGCATCGCTGTTCACGCGCATCGTCTCTCTTTCGGTCCCTCGAGCAATGGACAGGGCGGAGGGCGGGCGGCAGGAACGCTCGCTCGGCGGTTGTTCCCTATAGACGCTAACGCCAAAGGCCGCAATTCATTGCCAGAGGCGCCGAGCCTCAGATGATCAAGCTTTCGTGGCATTTTCCCGGGCTGGCACGCACGAGATTATGACGATTGCCTGGGCGAGTGGATAATCATCCGTAAGGGACAGATTGATGCGGGGCTCCATGCCCTCCGGTGTCATGGCGCGCAGCCGCTCCGCTGCCCCACCGGTCAGCACCAGCGTCGGCCGCCCGGAGGCCTCGTTGACAACACCCATATCGCGCCAGAATACGCCGTGCCGGAACCCTGTCCCCAATGCCTTGGAGCAGGCCTCCTTCGCCGCGAAACGCTTGGCATATGAGGCACTTCGGTTCTTCCGCCGGTCGGATTTCGATCGTTCCACGGGGGTGAATATGCGGTTCAGGAACCGGTCTCCCCAGCGGGCGATCGACTGGTCGATGCGGCGGATGTCGATGGTGTCGTTGCCGATGCCGAGGATCATGCCCGCCCCTCAGCCCCGGCCATTGCACGCGCGTGCCTCGTCCATAAGGGCGCGCATTTGCCGGATCGACGCCTCGAGGCCGGTGAAAATAGCTTCGCCGATCAGGAAGTGGCCGATATTCAGCTCCACCACCTGCGGCAGCCCTGCAACGGCTGAAACAGTGTTGTAGGTCAGTCCGTGGCCCGCATGCACTTCGAGGCCCAGGGCGTGCGCGGCCTCGGCCGCGGCTGTTATGCGTGCCAGTTCACGCGCCACCTTCGACGCGTCGTTGTCGAGGGCGGCATCGCAGTAGGTGCCGGTGTGAAGCTCGACAACGTGCGCCTTGAGCTTGGCCGACATCTCGATGGCAGCGACATCCGGCTCTATGAACAGCGACACGCGGATCCCGGCCGCGGACAGCTGCTCGATGTGGCGCACCAACGTACCCTGCCCGCGCGCGACGTCGAGCCCGCCCTCGGTCGTGCGTTCTTCCCGCTTCTCCGGCACGAGGCAGCAGGCGTGCGGCACCGTCTTGAGCGCAATGCCGACCATCTCGTTCGTTGCCGCCATTTCGAAATTGAGAGGGCGCGTCAGCTCGGCTTTCAGGCGCTCGATATCGCGGTCCGTGATGTGGCGTCGGTCCTCGCGCAGGTGCGCCGTGATGCCATCGGCGCCGGCGGCGATGGCAAGCTGTGCCGCGCGCACGGGATCGGGGTGGCGCCCGCCACGCGCATTGCGCACGGTGGCAACGTGGTCGATGTTCACGCCAAGCCTCAGGCGAGGTGCCTTGCCCACTGCCTTTGTCGCTTCCGCCATCATGCCCATCCGCTTGCTGCCGGCTTAATCGCCGGATGTGGCCAAGGCACCTGCGGCCTCAGCCAAAAACGCGTTCCACGCTGCTCACCGCACCCTTGCCCTTGAGGCCCGAGATGATCTGCGTGAGATGATCGAGATCCCACACCTCGAGCTCGATTTCCATCTCGGTGAAATCCTTGGCGCGGCGGACCATGCGAACATTGTCGATGTTGCCGTCGCTCTCACCGATGACCTGCGCGATCTGGGCCAGCGTGCCAGGCTCGTTCAACGCCGTTACGGCGATCTTGGCCGGGAAGCGCTCGGGATTTTCCGGATCGATATCCCAGGTGACGTCGATCCACCGCGCATGCTCGAAATCCTTGAGCTTGGGCGAATGTATCTGGAAAACGCGGATGCCCTCGCCCTCGGAGAGCACGCCCACGATGCGGTCGCCAGGGACAGCGCCGCCTTCCTCGAACTTTACCGGCACGTCGTTGCTGATGCCGCGGATGGGGAGGGCCGAGCCGTTGCGCGCGGCCTCTGCTTCTGCGCCGCCGGCCGGCATGCGGAACTTGAGGCCCATGCCCTTGGCGATGGCGAACCAGCCTTCCTCGTTCTGGCCGCGATCCATCCGCCGCTTGCGCTTGGCGATGCTGTCCTGGGTCAGCTCGCTCTCGGGCACAATGGCCTTGATGACGTCACGCACGGGAAGCTCGCCCCGGCCGACGGCGGCGTGCACCTCCTCGACGGACTTCTGCGAAAGCCGCGACAGGTTCTTCTTCAGCTTGTCGTCGCCGTACTCCTGGCCGACGCGCCGGAACGCGGTCAGCAACAGGCGACGGCCGAGTTCTGAATACTGCCGGCGCAATGAATCGCGGGCAGCGCGCCGGATGGACGAGCGCGCCTTGCCGGTCACGGCGATCCGCTCCCAGGCGGCGGGCGGTGTCTGGCCGGTGGACGTCACGATCTGCACCTGGTCGCCGTTGCGCAGCTGCGTGGTGAGCGGCATCTGGCGGCCGTTGACAATGGCCCCGACGCACCAGTTGCCGACGTCGGTGTGCACGGCATAGGCGAAGTCGATGGGCGTGGCGCCGCGAGGCAGCGCAATCAGGCGGCCTTTCGGCGTGAAGCAGAACACCTGATCCTGGAACAGCTCGAGCTTCGTATGCTCGAGGAATTCCACTGAGTTGTCGCCTTCCAGCAGGGTGTCCACCAGGTGGCGCAGCCAGTTGTATGGATTCTCTTTGGCGTGCGTGGAGGTGCTGGAGCCATCCAGCATCACGCCGTCCTTGTAGAGCGTGTGGGCCGCAACGCCGAACTCGGCGATCTGGTGCATCTCTTCGGTACGAATCTGCAGCTCCACCCACTGGTGCCGCGGCCCCACGATGGTGGTGTGGATCGACTGGTAGTTGTTCTGCTTGGGCGTCGAGATGTAGTCCTTGAAGCGCCCGGGCACGGCCCGCCAGGATGCGTGCGCGATGCCAAGCGCCCGGTAGCAGTCGCTCACGGTCTCGGTGACGATGCGGAAGGCATAGATGTCGGACAGCTGCTCGAGCGAGATCTGCCGGTTCTGCATCTTGCGCCAGATCGAGAACGGCTTCTTTTCGCGCCCGTGCACGGTGGCCTTGAGGCCTGCTTCCGACAGCTTCTTCTGCAGTGCCGCTTCGATCTCCTGCACGAGACCAGCGTTGCGCTTGCGGATCTCCTCGAGCTTGGCGACGACGGTCTCATAGGCCTCGGGCTGGCTCCAGCGGAAGGCCAGCTGCTCCAGCTCTTCCCGCATGCTCTGCATGCCCATGCGGCCGGCGAGCGGCGCGTAGATCTCGAGCGTCTCCTCGGATACGCGCAGGCGGCTCTGGGGCTTCATGTGCTCCAGCGTGCGCATGTTGTGCAGGCGGTCGGCCAGCTTGATCAGCAGCACGCGGATGTCGCTCGATATCGCGACCAGCAGCTTGCGGAAATTCTCCGCCTGCTCGGCCTTCTTGGACACGAGGTCGAGCTTCTTGATCTTGGTCAGGCCTTCGACCAGCGCGCCGATCTCGTGACCGAACTTCTGATCGATCTCCGCCCGGGTGACGTCGGTATCCTCGATCACGTCATGCAGGAGCGCTGCCACGATGGTGGCGTCGTCGAGCCTGAACTCGGTGAGGATGGCGGCGACTTCCAGGGGATGGGAGAAAAACGGATCGCCGCTCGCCCGCTTCTGATGGCCGTGCGCCATCATGGCGTAGACGTACGCCCGGTTGAGCAGGTTCTCGTCGGCCGTCGGGTCGTACTTGCGGACGCGCTCGACGAGCTCGTACTGGCGCATCATGCTGCACCTCGCGGTAGAGCGAGGCGGGGGCGGGGCGCATACGTGAGGATGCACGCACTGCGGAAGGTGCGCGGCATATGCAGTTGGCCGCGCATCGATCTCAATGACCTATCCGACTGCTTGCCGACCGCGTGCACAACACCCCACTCGTGCGCGCGCCGCACCGGGGAGCCTACCCCAGGCGGCCGCCACCATTACCGCCACCGTTCGCGGACGGCTCGGTCGGCGTCATGCTCTCCATGCCGCGCAGCAGCTGCTCTTCCGTGATGACGTCCACAACGTTGTCGGTGGACTGGTCGTCGCGGCCGAGGACAGGGCGGCGTTCCTGAGGCAGCATCGGTGCTGCGCCGGGCTCGGGCTCATCCACCTCGACGTTCTTCTGGATCGAGTGGATCAGGCTCTCACGCATGTCGTCCGGCGCCACCATCTTCTCGGCGATCTCGCGCAGGGCGATGACGGGGTTCTTATCGTTCTCGGGCTCGATCGTAACGTGCGAGCCGTTGGCGATCGCGCGGGCGCGGTGGGCAGCCAGAAGCACCAGCTCGAAGCGATTGGGAACCTTGTCGACGCAATCTTCGACGGTAACGCGCGCCATTCCGTTTGCCCTCTCAGATCAGATGCTTGCCGGCTCTCGTGAATGGGGCATGTGTACACGCCCGGGCGGCAAGACAAAATGGCCCCGTGGGCGTACTGCCCCGAAGCTTGGTTGCTCATGCGTTTTTGTTGCACGGCGGAAGGGAAAATGCAAGGCCGGGCCCCACCCCCTTGCGCGTCGGCAAGGGCAGAGCCTCGATCATCGCGGCGAGACCCTTGCGGCTGACGGGATGCCGCCACGCCGGTTCTACGTCCCGCAAGGGGACGAGAACGAAGGCCCGCCGATGGGCCTCAGGATGGGGTAGGACGAGCCTGCCTGGCACCCGGTGCTCGATGCGCTGCATGATCGGACTTTGCCCCAGGCGACGGCCCCTGTAATCGATAATGTCGATGTCGAGGACGCGCGGTCCCCAGGTTCGGCCACGGCGGCGTCCAGCCTGGGCCTCGATCGCCTTCGCCGTGCGCATGAGAGCCGCCGGGGAAAGGCGCGTTTGGCCGCTAAGCACGCAATTATAGTAAATGTTTTGCTTTCCGGGACCGACTGCACGAGTCTTATATAGTTTAGAGACCTTCTCTATAGCGAAGCCCGCGCTTTGCAGGAGCGCAATGGCGCGCTCGAAGGTATAGGGCGGCTCACCCCAGCGGCTTGGCAGGTTAGCGCCCAGCGCCAACAGAATGCGCTTTCCTTCGCGACTTATGTCGGACATACTTCCTTTCCATGAAGGTGCTTTAGCGCCAATTTTTCCTGTCGTCGGTGCGGAATTATGATGTATGCTGCACAAATGTGTCACGACTCTCGGATGTTGAGTCTGCGCTAGGCAAAGGCCCTTCACTTTCTGTTGTGCCATCTCCACCTCCCTGATGGTGGTGAAGATTGCTGGCAGTGCGTAGTGAACACCAAATAAAGGCAAGGACGTATGCATTTTTACCCGACCGAACGTGTGATCCTGTTCATTGATGGCGCAAATTTATATGCCACGGCAAAGGCTCTTGGTTTCGATATCGATTACAAGCGCCTGCTGTCGATGTTCCGCGGCAAGTGCCATTTGGTTCGTGCGCTGTATTACACCGCACTCGCCGAGGACCAGGAGTATTCCTCCATCCGGCCGCTCGTCGACTGGCTCGACTACAACGGCTACTCGATGGTGACGAAGCCCACCAAGGAATTCACCGATGCCATGGGCCGTCGCAAGATCAAGGGCAACATGGACATCGAGCTGACGGTCGACGCCATGCGGCTTGCCGACACG
>JBDHTJ010000052.1:0-28652 GCA_039808585.1 Hyphomicrobiaceae bacterium
TATAAGAAGGATGAGGTCCTCCAGCCCGGTCGCAGTGTTCGCCTCTTTGGAACGATCAAGTTCAATTGAGGCCTCGCGATGATGCGCGTCCGCTAGGTTCTCGGGTTGATCTCATCAATTTGAGCGAGCCAATGACATGAGAAAGGGTACGACTTTGAAAGTCGTCTGGCTCGCGACTGGGATGGCGCTCTAAGCCGGAGTGGTGCTGGAGCAAGCGCCGACAGAACCTGAGCGCGACGTGTCCGTATCGCCGCATGTTTCCGCTCCGACCGCCACCGCTTCAGCAGCGCGGGCAAGCACATCAATGCTTGCGGGCGGGCATCTGCCCCGGGACCTTTCGCCCTGGTCCATATTCAAGGCGGCTGATGTTCCCGTAACCCGCCTGGCTTGCGAAGTCAGTGGAGCTTACGCTTGCCGCCGCCGGCTCAGGACCCGGAATTCAATACCGAGCGCCCCCACGAAGCGCTCGCAATGAAGCCACCGGTCGACGTCTATGCAGCCTCGCCGCGGCGCTATCAGGGCCTGCCCGAAATCGACTATCCGCTGCACGACCGCGACGCCCTCGTCACCGCCTGCGGACGCATCTGCATGCATCGAAAGAAGATCAACATCTCGACCGTCATGGCCGGACAACGGCTCGGACTGAAGGAGGTCGAGGACGGAATCTGGGTCGTCAGCTTCATGGCCTACGACCTCGGATATATCGACTTGGAACAGAAAACCCTGCAACCTATCGACAACCCGTTCGGTACACGGGTGTTACCCATGTCTTAGATACGATCCGTTACCTATGTGTCCGGGCTGGACAAATTTTTGAATGGCGCACCGGGAAGGATTCGAACCCACGACCCCCAGATTCGTAGTCTGGTGCTCTATCCAGCTGAGCTACCGGTGCTTACTGCCATCGGCGGCGGCCTGGAGGCCGTTGCCACGGAGCGGCACGCCACTACAGGGCGGCCGGTTTGCCATCCCCTGATCTGGAACCAAGCCTGAAGAAGCCATGGATCGAGATGCCGAGGAAAAGGCCGTGCGCACAAGCGGCTGGTACCGCTGTCCAGGGTTTTCTCGTGCTGGTGAACAGCCGCAAGATAACCGCCGGCCGGCATTCGAAGCGAATGCCGCCGCGCCCCGCCCCAATAGCGGGCTCCGCCCCTCAAATCAAGCGCAATCTGGTGCGTTTCATCTCGGCGCTGGAGGGCATTGTTCCGCTCCCCGCGGAACTGCCGCCGCGCGCAACAGCTATGCGTAACGGAGGCGGCAACGGGCCATAGCTGGCTCCCCCTCGCCGCTTTTCATCGCGTATGGTGCCCCGCGATTCCCCAGCCATTGCCCCGGTTACTCTTGTGCCGGGATACTCTTGTGTAAGGCCGATGCAGAAAGCCAGCCCGTCCTCCCAGCCGCAGGCAAGCCTCGTAGGCGCCGCCAACCCGGTGCGCGCCATCGCGCTCATGTGCCTGGCGACGGCGCTTTTCGCCTGCCTCGATACGACGGCGAAGTACCTCGTGCTGGTGCAAGAGCTGCCCGTCACGCAGATCGTGTGGATGCGCTACCTCGGCCAGCTCGCGGCAATGGTGGCCGTGCTGGGGCTCATCGCGGTGCCGTCGCTTGTGCGCACCAAGCGGGTATGGGCACAGTTGATCCGCTCCTGCCTTCTGCTCACCTCCACCGCGTGCAACTTCCTCGCCCTGCGCCATCTGCGGCTCGACCAGACAACGACGATCAGCTTCCTCACGCCGCTGCTCGTGGCGATCCTGGCCGGTCCGCTGCTGGGCGAGTGGATCGGCTGGCGCCGCGCCGTGGCCATTGCCGTCGGCTTTGCGGGCGTCCTGCTGGCCGTGCGACCCGGCTTTTCAGGCTTCCATCCCGCCTTCCTGTTCGCCTTCGGCAGCACCATGGCCTACGCCTTCTTCAGCCTGATCACCCGCTACCTTGCGGCCTTCGACAAGTCTGAAGTGACGCTGTTCTACTCGCTGCTGGCGGGCGCCTTCCTGGTGGCGCCGTTCGCACTGCATGACTGGATCTGGCCAGCAGACTGGAAATCCTGGGCCCTGCTGTGGTCGACCGGGCTTTCCGGCGCGCTCGGCCATTACCTCTTCATTCTCGCGCACCGCTATGCGCCGGCATCGCGCGTGGTGCCGTTCGTCTATGTCGCGCTCATCACGCACTCGGCCGGCGGCTTCCTGGTTTTCGGGCAGGTCCCGGACGGCTGGACGGTGGCGGGCGCGCTGATCGTGATCTGCTCGGGCCTCTACCTCTTCCACCGCGAGCGCATCACGGCGCGCGCCGAGGCCGTTGCGATGACGAGCGAGGCCACGCCCGGCCGGTGAACGAGAGGCGCCAATCGCTTTCCCGCTTTACGCCGCAAAGCCCTGCGTCGCCGCTCCATAGCCCGCGAGCGCGCGCTTGCGCGGCACGATGCGCAGCTTTCCCCCGCATTGCTCCGGCGCAACCGTCGAGACGTGATCGGCCGCGACCAGCAGCTTCGAAAGATCGATCCCGGTCGAGATCCCCATGTGTTCGAACGCGAAGACGAGATCTTCCGTGGCGGTATTGCCCGCAGCGCCGGGCGCGAACGGGCAGCCGCCGAGACCCGATGCAGCCCCGTCGATCACCGTGATGCCCTGGCGATAGGCCTCGATGGCGTTGGTGACGCCCAGACCGTAGGTGTCGTGCCCGTGATAGGCGAGGCGCACCTTGTCCGTCTGGTAGCGCGGCACCAGCATGCCGAAGAGGCGCGACACATGATCAGGTGCGGCGCGCCCCGTCGTGTCGCAGATGCCGATTTCAACCTCCGGCGCCGCAGCGATGACGCGCTCGACGGCGCGCGCCACGCTCGCCTCAGGAACGCGTCCCTCCCACGGGCAGTCGAAGCACACCGAGAGCCCGAGGCGCAGGCGCGCCTTGCCGGCCCCCATGCTGGCCCAGGCGGCGGCAAAATCGCGGAAGCTTTCGTCCACGCTGCGGTTCACGTTCGACTTGTTGTGGCTCTCCGTGACGGAGATCACCCAGCTGATGTCGGTGATGCCGGCAGCAAGTGCCCGCTCCAGCCCCTTGCCGTTCGGCACCAGCGCCACCTTGCGCAAGCCGGTCGGCAGCTTCGCCTGCTGCAGGATGTCGAGGATGTCGGCCATCTGCGGCAGCGCCTTGGGGCTCACGAACGAGCCGATCTCCATGCGCGTCACCCCGGTCGCCGCCAGTTCCTCGATCAGCGCGATCTTGCGCGCGGTGGCGATGAAGGGCTTCACGGCCTGGAAGCCGTCCCGCGGGGCGACCTCGACGATCTCGATCGTGGGCTTGTGCGCTGCCATGGCGGTGTCTCCTGTATCGATCATGCGCTGAGCGTGAGAAAATCGAAGTCGCAACCGAGCGGGGCCTGCAGCACGCGATCGCGGAAAAGGCGGTCGTAGCCGCGCAGCGAAGACGTGTCGGCCTGTTGCCACGTGGCGCGTCGGGCCTCGAGTTCGGCTGCATCCACGAGGAGATCGAGCCGCCGCTCCTTGACGCTGAGGCGGATCATGTCGCCCGTGCGCACCAGCGCCAGCGGCCCGCCCACCGCGGCCTCGGGTGCAACGTGCAGCACGATGGTGCCATAGGCGGTGCCTGACATGCGCGCATCCGAGATGCGCACCATATCCTTCACACCCTGCTGCAGCAGCTTCTTCGGGATGGGCAGGAAACCGGCCTCGGGCATCGCCGCCGCGCTCTTGGGGCCGGCGTTCTGCAGGATCAGGATGTCCTCTGCCGTGACGTCGAGATCGGGGTCGTCGATCCGGGTCGAGAGGTCGTCGAGGGAGGAAAACACCACGGCCCGCGCCGTCTTCTCGAAAAGTGCGGGCGTTGCGGCCGAGCGTTTCAGGATGGCGCCTTCGGGCGCCAGCGACCCGAACAGCGCCACGAGCCCCCCCTGCGGCTCGAGCGGCTCGGCGGCCGACTTGATCACGCGCCGGTCGACGTAATGCCCTTCCTCCGCCGCCAGTCGCTCGCCCAGTGTCTCGCCGGTTATGGTCATGCAGTCGAGATTGAGCAGCGGCTTCAGTTCGCGCAGCACGGCTCCGATGCCGCCCGCGGCGAAGAAATCCTCCATGTAATAGGTGTCGCCGACGGGCTTCACCGCGGCCAACACCGGTGTCGTATCCGACAGCGCGTTGAGGCGGGCGAGATCGAGCTTATGACCGAGCCGTCCTGCAATGGCTGCCAGATGCACGACGCCGTTGGTCGATCCGCCGAGCGCCAGCAGCACACGCATCGCGTTCTCGATGGCTGCCTGCGTCATGATGCGGTCGGGCGTCAGATCGCCCTTGGCGAGTTGTACGGCGCGCACGCCGGTGGCTTCAGCCGCACGCAGGCGGTCGGCATGCACCGCGGGGATCGCCGCAGTGCCCGGAAGCGTCATGCCCAAAGCTTCTGCAATGGCCGCCATCGTCGAAGCGGTGCCCATCACGGCGCAGGTTCCAGACGTGGTGACGAGCCGGCCTTCCACGGCCTCGATCTCAGGCTTCGACAGCTTGCCGGCGCGGTACTGGGTCCAGAACTTGCGGCAGTCGGTGCAGGCGCCGACACGGTCGTCGCCATAGCGCGAGGTCATCTGCGGCCCGCCGATGAGCTGGATCGCAGGCTTGCCGGCGCTGGCCGCCCCCATCAGCTGCGCCGGCACGGTCTTGTCGCAGCCCCCCATCAGCACGACCGCATCCATCGGTTGCGCGCGGATCATCTCCTCCGTGTCCATCGCCATGAGGTTGCGGAACTTCATGGAGTTGGGCGCCAGCGTGCTTTCGTGCAGCGAGATGGTGGGAAACTCGAGCGCGAGGCCGCCCGCGGTCGCAATGCCGCGCTTCACGGCCTCGAGCAGCTCCGGAAAATGCCGGTGGCAGGGATTGAACTTGGAATGCGTGAAAGCAATCCCCACGACGGGGCGGCTCAGCTCCTCATGGCTGTAGCCCATGGACTTGGCAAAGGCCCGCCGCATGTAGATGGAAAAATCGCGGTCGCCGTAGTTCTGCAAGCCCCGCAGGAAGCCACGCTCGCCGTCATCCGAGCCCATTGCTGTGCCCTGCTTGCTGCCTTCGCCCTTGCCGCTTTTCCCGGACATTGCGCGCCTTCGATCCCGTTGTTCTCGTTGCGAGCTTCTTAGCATGCCTCCGGCAGCCGTTGTCACGTCTAGCCCGGGTCACAGCCGAGTTGCCGATCGAAATCGCAACCGCCGCCCGGGGTGATTGTCCACAGCCCGTCCGGTACGCAGGCGGCATCATCGCCATACGGACTTCCCCACCGTTGCCGGATCACCGCTGGATCTTTGCCCGAGACTCTGGTTGAGGCTCTGGCAGGCTCACGAGAGCTGCACGTGGCCGCTGGATCCATCCCGTGGCGAGCGTGCTTCGACAAGGGGGCTTGGAAGACACACATGACATTCTCGGTCGTTGCGTTCGACGAGCGGACCGGGCGCATCGGCATTGCCGTCGCCAGCCGCTTCCTCGCCGTTGGTGCCCGCAATGCCTTCGCAAAAACCGGCGTTGGTGCCATCGCGAGCCAGGGCCTCTTCAATCCATTCTATGGACCGCGGGGACTTGCCATCCTTTCGGCCGGTGCCAGCGCTGCCGATACCCTGCGCATGCTTGTCGCCGCCGACGATGGCCGCGACTTGCGGCAACTCATGGTCATGGACCGGCATGCGCGCTTTGCGGCGCACACCGGCGCTTCCAGCGGTGAGATCTGCGGTCATCGCATCGGCCGCACCTTCGCGGTCGCCGGAAACCTGCTGACGAGCGAGGCCGTGCTTTCTGCCATGGCCGAGACCATGGAGACGTCGTCGGACCTTCCCTTCTCCCGCCGCCTGATCGAGGCCCTGCAGGCGGGGGAAAAGGCGGGCGGTGACAGGCGCGGACGGCAGTCAGCCTCGCTGCTCGTGCACGACGGCGAGGAATACTCGCTCTACGACCTGCGCGTGGACGACCACCCCGACCCGCTGAAGGAACTGGCCCGCCTCGAAGCGGTGGCGCGCGAACGCTGGATCCACGTGCGCAAGGTGCTGCCCTCGCGCGACATGCCGCACGGCATTACCAACCCGGCCGACATCGACGCAGCCATCGCAGCCTCCATAAAGAACGGTTTCGAGTAGGCATCTACGCCCACAATCATCGACCGCGTTTCAATGCGGTTTGCAGGGCCAATCTCCTGCAGCAGCTTGCGCCTGCATGCACAACTTCCATGCTTGAATTCGTGCTCCGACACGAACACAACAGCGCATCGAATTCACCCTGAGGCGCTCCGCATGTTCCGCAAATTCCTGCTCGCTGCCGCAGTCATGATCGCACCGGCACCCGCACAGGCGGAAAGCCTGCGCCTCTTCGCGGCCGGCAGCCTTCGCGCCGCCATGACCGAACTCATCGGCGCCTTTCGCGCAGCGCGCCCCGAACACGCTGTGGAGAGCACATTCGGCCCGTCCGGACTTCTGCGCGAACGCGTCGAGAAAGGTGAGACTGCGCATGTCTTCGCCTCCGCAGACAAGGGACACCCCCAGAAGCTGATCGACAAGGCGCTGGCGCTCAATCCACTCATGATTTTTGCGCGCAACGAGTTGTGCGGCATCGCGCGACCGGGTCTCAATGTCACGAGCGATAGCCTCCTCGACACGATGCTCGACCCCGCAATGCGGCTCGGCATATCGACGCCCAAGGCCGATCCGTCGGGAGACTATGCGATCGAGCTGTTTGCAAAGGCCGAGGCTTTGAAGCCCGGGGCAACAGCGGCTCTCACCGCCAAGGCACTTAAGTTGACCGGCGGCCCCACCTCTGAGCAACCGCCAGCCGGCAAGAGCGCCTATGGCCACATCATGGGAAGCGGCAAGGCAGACCTTTTCCTCACCTATTGCACCAACGCGCTCATCGCCCAGAAAGAGGTTCCGGGCCTGAGGATCGTGAAAGTCCCGGCAGCCCTGAGCGTGGGCGCGGACTACGGTATGGTGGTCCTGAAGCAGGCGCCACCGGTCGCTGCGGAGTTTGCCGCGTTCGTCAAATCGACGTCAGGGCAAGGGATCCTGGCGCGGCATGGTTTCGGCGCGGGTGGATGAGCTATCCGTCCAATGTCTCGGCCAGGGCACAGGCTGCGTGAGCCGATGGAATATCCAGGCATAAGCGACCAGGATCAGCACACCCGCCAGCACAGGGACCAGCAGAAAGCCCCAGCCGGCATGAGCTGACGCAATGACGACGGGGCTTATCCCGGCGGGCGGATGGAAAGTCCGCGTCGCCTGCATAGCCGCGATCGCCACCGCAACACCCAGCGCGGCCGACCACATCGTGTAGCCGAGCACAGCGCACGCGATCAGCCCTGCGAGTGCTGACAAAACGTGCCCGCCCACGATGTTGCGCGGCTGCGCCTGCGGCGCGCCCGGAGAGCCCAGTACCAATACGATCGACGTCGCGAAGGGCACGAAGCCCCAGGGGTAGTGCATCGCGTCCGCCAGCGCGAGCATGAGGGTGATACCCGCGCCGCCACCGGCTGCCGCGATGACGAAGGCAGGCCACCCCCGCGTCCTGTCGGGCACCGGCTCCGGCACAACGTCGACAGATCGCTCGTGCCCGCCCCGCGCCGCATCCGCTTTGACCGCTCTGCTCAACACGTCATCCTTCTGCATTGGGGAGCCCTAGAATACACGCTCGACAGCGCGCCTTATACGGGCCCTCAAGCTCCGGCATGCAAAATACGGGCCTGCCGAAGACCATTCTACTCCGGCGCCGCGATGCTGGCGCACGACGCCAATGCCCCATCTGATCGGTTGCGATGGACGCGCTTGAGCGCCCGTCGAAAGCGCGAATCAGACTCACCAACAGACACTTGCAGCATGTCCGATCTGTCAGTTCCGATTCCAACCAAATCGGACATGCTCTAGGATTGCCCGATGCTCACGCTCTCGCTCTTAAGGCACGCGAAGTCGGATTGGTCGTCGCCGGGGATGGATGATTTCGATCGTCCGCTCGCGCCCCGCGGGCTGGAGGCCGCCCCCCGCATGGGCGCCTTCATGGCGCATGCCGGGGTCAAGCCGCACCTCGTCCTGTGCTCGGCGGCCCTGCGCACAAGGCAGACGCTGGACCTGGTGCTGCCGCACATCGGTGAGCCGCAGGTCTCGATCGAGCCGGGACTTTACCTCGCACCCGCACCCACGATGCTGGCACGCCTGCGAAAGGTAGCGAGCGACGCGACCCATGTAATGATGATCGGCCACGATCCAGGCATGCACGAACTCGCCGTGGCGCTGGTCGGCTCCGGCGATGCGCAGGGGCGCAAGGCGCTCGCCGTGAAGTTTCCCACCGCTGCCCTTGCCGTGATGACGTTCGACATCACGGCATGGTCCGAGGCAGGCCCCGGCAAGGCGCGTCTCCTGCGCTTCGTCACCCCGAGAAGCATTGCCTGATCGATAGCCCGCGTGCCCCCCATTGGCGCCCTTGCGCGGCTTGACCGGGCCTTGATCGCTGCTACAAGCTCCCCATCATGCTGGTACTCATCGATAACTACGACAGCTTCACGTACAATCTCGTCCACTACCTGGGCGAGTTGGGCGCGCATTGCGAAGTGTTTCGCAACGACAAGATCACGGTCGATGCCGTGATGAAGCTGAAGCCCAAGGGCATTGTGCTGTCGCCGGGGCCGTGCACACCAAATGAGGCCGGCATCTGCCTCGACCTCATCGCCAGGGCGGGCGCCCACATTCCGCTGCTCGGCGTGTGCCTGGGGCATCAAGCCATCGGCCAGGCCTACGGGGGCAAGGTGGTGCGCGCGCCGGTGCCGATGCACGGCAAGCTGTCCAGGATCGCCACCAAGGCCGAGGGCCTGTTCAAGGGCCTGCCCAAGCGCTTCGAGGTGACACGCTATCACTCGCTGGTAGTTGAGCGCGAGAGCCTGCCCGACTGCCTGAAGATCACCGCCGAGACATCGGCCGCTGAGGGCAGCCTGATCATGGGGCTGCAGCACAAGACGCATCCCGTGCATGGCGTGCAGTTCCACCCCGAAAGCATTGCCTCGGAGCACGGCCACGCGCTGCTTGCGAACTTCCTCGAGATCGCGGGCCTGTCGCCCCGCCGGCCCAACACCAAGACGCAGCGCAGCGCTGCCTGATAACGCCCACACCCAGCACGAAAAAAGATCACCGATGGCCGAAGCCTCCAAAGAGCTGAGACAGCTCATCCAGAAAGTCTCGACCGGCGCCACGCTGTCGGAGGACGAGATCCGCCTCGCGCTGGAAGAGATGACGGAGGGCCACGCCACGCCCGCACAGATGGGCGCTTTCCTCATGGCTCTGCGCGTACGCGGCGAGACGGTGGAGGAGATCACTGGCGCCGCGCAGATGCTGCGGGCGCGCATGCACCGGGTGGACGTGCCGGCCGGCGCGGTCGACATCGTCGGCACCGGCGGCGACAGCCACGGAACTTACAACGTCTCGACCTGCGCCTCCATGATCGCGGCAGGCGCCGGCATCAGTATCGCCAAGCACGGCAACAGGCGCGTGTCCTCGCTCTCAGGGGCTTCGGACGTTCTCACGAAGCTCGGCGTCAAGGTGGACCTTTCTCCCAGCCAGGTATCGCACTGCGTGAACGAGGCCGGCATCGGCTTCATGTGGGCGCCGCTGCATCACCCGGCAATGAAGCACTGGGCCTCCATTCGCACCGAGCTTGGCATCCGGACGATCTTCAATCTGCTGGGCCCCATCTCCAACCCCGCAGGCGTGAAACGCCAGGTGGTAGGCGTATTCTCTTGGCACTGGGTGGAGCCCATTGCACACGTATTGAAGAACCTCGGCGCCGAGCACGTGTGGGTCGTGCATGGCCACGACGGCCTCGACGAACTGACAACGACAGGCGCCACCGACGTGGCGGAGCTGAAAGACGGCAAGGTCACGGTGTTCGAGGTGACGCCTGCCGAAGCCGGCCTCGCGCCTGCCAAGCTCGCTGATCTGAAGGGCGGCGACGAAGCGGTCAACGCACAGGCCATCCGCGACGTGCTCGACGGCAAGCGCACACCCTTGCGCGATATCGCCATCCTGAACGCGGCAGCGGCCCTCATCGTCGGCGGCAAGGCTGAGAACCTCGCCCACGGCGCTGAGCTTGCGGCCCGCGCGATCGATAGCGGCGCCGCACGCCGCACGCTGGAGAAGCTCGTCGCCGTCAGTAACGGCGCTTAGCACCCACCGGGGGCAATCTTCCTTCCCGCGAAAAGCGCCTGATCAGCCAGCAAGGGACGCCGCCCCGGTTCAAGCGGTTTTGCTCGGGCGGCTGCATTTGCTATTGCTGGCGCTTGCACCGCCGGGCTTGCCGGCGTCCCACGACAGTAAAGGCTGGCAGTCCATGTCGAACATCAACCCCGGTACCTTCACCACGCGCCCCGAGATCGACGGCACGTTCGGCGTGGTCACCTCCACGCACTGGATCGGCACCGCGGTCGGCATGAGCATCCTGGAGCGGGGCGGCAACGCCTTCGACGCCGGCATCGCCACTGCCTTCGCGCTGCAGGTCACGGAACCGCACCTGTGCGGTCCGGGCGGCGACGTGCCCGTCATGGTGATCAAGGCGGGCAGCGACAAGCCGCAGGTGGTCTGCGGCCAGGGGCCTGCGCCGGCAGGCGCCAGCATCGCGCATTACCGTGGCCACCTGGGGCTGGACATCGTGCCAGGCACCGGGCTCCTTCCGGCATGCATCCCCGGCACCTTCCAGACCTACATGCATGTGCTCGCCGAGATGGGCACCATGCGCCTGCGTGACGTGCTCGAGCCTGCCATCGGTTATGCTTTGAACGGACATCCGCTGGCGGAACGCGCCTCCGCAACGATCGCGACGGTGGAGGGCCTGTTCAAGGAGCACTGGCAAACCTCTGCCGCTCTCTACCTGAAGGATGGCAGCGTGCCGGTCCCTGGCTCGCTGTTCGTCAATCGCGCCTTCGCCGAAACCTACATGCGCATCCTGAAGGAGGCGGAGGCAGGCGGCGGCGGACGCGAGGCCGAGATCGCACGCGCCTCGCGCATCTGGAGCCAGGGCTTCGTCGCCGAGGCCATAGACGACTTCTGCCGCAAGACCGACGTGATGGACGTGAGCGGGCGCGCCCACCGCGGCGTGCTGACGGGCCAGGATATGGCCACCTGGAAGCCGACCGTCGAAGCCCCGCTGCATCTCGACTACGGCAACTACCGCGTGTTCAAGCCGGCGTCCTGGACGCAAGGGCCGGTGCTGCTGCAGATGCTGGCCTTGCTCAAGGGCTTCGGGCTCGACAGCCTCGACGTCACCAGCCCGGACTTCGTGCATCTGTGGGTGGAATGCGCCAAGCTCGCCTACGCCGACCGCGAGGCCTTCTACGGCGATCCCGATGTCGTCGACGTGCCGATGGAAACGCTGCTGTCGGAGGCCTACAACGCCGAGCGCCGCAAGCTCGTCACGCGCGAAGCATCCATGGAGCAGCGACCCGGCACCATCGCAGGGTTCGGCGGCAGGGTCATCGTGAAGGGCGCGCGGGAAATGGGCGCGGGAGCCGGCGAGCCCACCTTCGCCAAGATGGAAACGCACGCCGAAGCGACGCGCGAGGACGGCCGCGTCGTCGGCGATACCGTGCACATCGACATCATCGACAAGGCCGGCAACATGTTCACCGCCACGCCCTCCGGCGGCTGGCTGCAGTCCTCGCCCGTCATCCCCGAGCTTGGCTGGCCGCTCGGCACCCGCGGCCAGATGTTCTGGCTCGAGGAAGGCCAGCCTGCCTCCCTGGCGCCCGGCAAGCGTCCGCGCTCCACCCTGTCGGTCGGCATGGCGCTGCGCGACGGCAAGCCCTACATGGCCTGGGGAACGCCCGGTGGCGACCAGCAGGACCAGTGGAGCTGCCAGCTGTTCCTGCGCCACGCCCGCCTCGCCGGTTCCAAGCCGCGCATGAACCTGCAGGAAGCGATCGACGCGCCAGCCTGGCATATCGAGCACTTCCCCGGTTCCTTCTGGCCGCGTACGGCACGGCCCGGCGTGCTCGTGGTGGAGGGCCGCCTGCCCGCGGCGACGATCCAGGAACTCGCCAAGCGCGGGCACAAGGTCGAGGTGGGTCCCGATTGGTCGGAAGGGCGCCTGACGGCTGCAGCACAAGAGGGCGTTCATCGCCGCGCCGCCGCCAATCCGCGCGGCATGCAGGGCTACGCGGCGGGCCGCTGAGCGGAAGTCCCCGCGGCGCTCCGCAGTACGTTATGCTTGCGTGAAAAACAGGCGGCCCCGATGGCGCCTGCGGGAAAGGCCATGACTGCGGACGACACCATCTCCGGCGAGGCCGGCATTATCGAGGTCCTGAGGCCCCTTGCGACCAGCCCGTGGGCCCTTGGTCTGTGGGATGATTGCGCCGCGCTCACGCCCCTTCCCGGCACCGACATCGTGCTCAAGACCGACCCGATTGCAGAAGGCGTGCATTTCCTCCCTGGCGATGCGCCCGAGGACATTGCCTGGAAAGCCCTGGCGGTGAATGTATCGGACCTTGCGGCCAAAGCAGCCCGCCCGCTCGCATATCTCTTGGCGTTGTCCCTTCCCGCCGCTCCCCGCCGCAACTGGCTGGAGCGCTTCGCAAAGGGCCTTGGCGAGGCACAAGCCTGCTTCGGCATCACCCTGATTGGCGGCGACACGGACCGTCGGCCGGGCCCCATCACGATCTCCGTCACCGTCCTGGGCGAGGTGCCCACCGGCCAGATGGTCCGCCGGGCGGCAGCCCGCCCCGGCGACGTTCTTTTCGTCTCAGGCACCCTGGGGGATGCCTACCTGGGCCTGCGTCTTTGCCTCGAGCCGAACCTGGGAGCGGCCTGGAACCTCAGTCAGCAAGAGCAAGACAGCCTGCGCCAGCGCTACCTCCGGCCGCAACCGCGCCTCGCCCTGCGCGAGGCGCTGAGGGCGCACGCCAGCGCTGCCATGGACCTCTCCGACGGCCTCGTGAAGGATCTCGCCCGCATGGTCCGCGCATCGGTGGCTTCGGCGGAGGTGAGCCTGCCGCGGCTGCCCCTGAGCCCAGCCGCGCTGAAGGCCGTGGCCGCCGAGCCCGCGCTGCTTACCTCCCTTGCGACATCCGGGGACGACTATGAGGTGCTGGCCGCCGTTGCCGCGGACAAGGCAGAGGCCTTCGCCTGCCTCGCGGCTTCGAGCGCGATACCCTTAACCAGCATCGGATGTATCCACACCGCAAGCGTGGACCCTGTCGTTTTGCGCGATGCCCAGAGCCGCCCGGTGACCCTCGGCAACACCGGATGGGATCATTTCTAAAGTGCGAGTTGCAACGGCCTGTGACTTTTGGCATGGTCCGCGCCGAATAACGGACAGGGACCGTGCCCGCAGCGCCAAGGCGCCGGCGTGCGCGGATCCCTGTTTCGGCGCGTCCAACTGCCGTGAGCGTTTATCAGGGGGGAATACTTCGTCATGAATGGTGTCATGTGGGCAATCGTCCTTTGCGGACTGCTCTCCATCGTCTACGGCGCCTACACCATCCGGGCCGTCATGGCCGCGGATGCCGGTTCAGCGCGCATGCAAGAGATTGCAGCCGCGGTGCAGGAAGGCGCGCAGGCCTATCTCACGCGGCAGTACTCCACCATCGCCATCGCCGGCGCCGTGATCTTCGTTCTCGTCGGTGTGCTTCTCGGCTGGTATGTGGCCATCGGCTTCCTGATCGGCGCCGTGCTCTCCGGACTGGCGGGCTTCATTGGCATGCTTGTTTCGGTTCGCGCCAACGTGCGCACCGCACAAGCCTCCACGCGATCGCTGGCTGAGGGCCTCTCGATGGCCTTCCGCGCCGGTGCGGTAACCGGCCTTCTCGTCGCAGGCCTCGCGCTTCTCGGCGTCGCCGTCTACTTCTCGCTGCTCGTCGGCGGGCTGAAGATGTCGCCCACGAGCCGCACGGTCATCGACAGCATGGTCGCACTGGGCTTCGGAGCATCGCTGATCTCCATCTTCGCCCGTCTGGGCGGCGGCATCTTCACGAAGGGCGCCGACGTCGGCGGCGATCTCGTCGGCAAGGTCGAGGCCGGCATCCCCGAGGACGATCCGCGCAACCCGGCCACGATCGCCGACAACGTCGGTGACAACGTGGGCGACTGCGCCGGCATGGCCGCCGACCTGTTCGAGACTTACGCCGTGACGGTGGTCGCCACCATGGTGCTCGCCGCCATCTACTTCGCGGGGCAGCCCGTGGTGTACAACCTCATGGTCTACCCGCTCGCCGTATGCGCGCTCGGCGTGGTCACCTCCATCATCGGCACGTTCTTCGTTCGCCTCGGCTCCAACCAGTCGATCATGGGCGCGCTCTACAAGGGCTTCATCGCCACCGGCGTGCTGTCTCTCGTTGCCATGTGGCCGCTGACCGACTGGCTGCTCGGCATGGGCACCACCTTCTCCGCCCGCGGCGTGACGTTCACCGGCAACGACATCTTCTGGTGCGGCGTCGTCGGCCTCGTGGTGACGGCGGCGATCATCTTCGTCACCGAGTACTACACGGGCATCGGCTACCGCCCCGTTCGCTCCATCAGCCAGGCCTCGGTTACGGGCCATGGCACCAACGTGATCCAGGGTCTGGCCGTGTCCCTGGAGGCAACGGCCCTGCCGGCGCTGATCATCATCGCGGGCATCATCGTCGCCTTCAAGCTCGCCGGCCTCTTCGGCATCTCCATCGCAGTCACGAGCATGCTGTCGCTCGCGGGCGTGGTGGTTGCGCTCGACGCCTTCGGCCCCGTCACCGACAACGCCGGTGGCATTGCCGAGATGGCGGGCCTTCCCAAGGAGATCCGCAAGACCACCGACGCGCTCGACGCGGTCGGCAACACGACGAAGGCCGTGACGAAGGGCTATGCCATCGGTTCCGCGGGCCTCGGCGCGCTGGTGCTGTTTGCGGCCTACAACGAGGACCTGCGCTTCTTCATCTCGCAGGCCAAGCCCGGCTCGATGCTGCACAACCTGCAGGTCGACTTCTCGCTGTCGAACCCCTACGTCGTGGTTGGCCTCCTGTTCGGCGGCCTGCTGCCCTACCTTTTCGGCGGCATCGCCATGACGGCCGTGGGCAAGGCTGCCAGCTCCATCGTGGAAGAGGTGCGCCGCCAGTTCCGCGAGATGCCTGGCATCATGCAGGGCACGCAAAAACCCGACTACGCCAAGGCCGTCGACATCCTCACCCGTGCAGCCATCAAGGAGATGATCATCCCCTCGCTGCTGCCGGTGTTGTCGCCCATCGTCTGCTTCTACGTCGTGAAGTGGATCGCCGGTCCCGGTGACGCCTTCGCGGCCCTCGGTGCCATGCTCCTCGGCGTGATCGTCAACGGCCTGTTCGTGGCCGTGTCGATGACGGCCGGCGGCGGCGCCTGGGACAACGCCAAGAAGGCCTTCGAAGACGGCTTCGTCGACAAGGACGGCGTCAAGCACATGAAGGGTTCCGAAGCGCACAAGGCCTCGGTGACGGGCGACACCGTCGGTGATCCCTACAAGGACACGGCCGGGCCCGCCGTGAACCCGATGATCAAGATCACCAACATCGTGGCGCTCCTGCTCCTCGCCGTCCTGGCGCACTGAGCAAGCCTGCGATCTGAAACTTTCGCAGCGGCATCCTTCACGGGATGCCGCTGTTCTTGTTTCAAAGCCCGATTTGTTCCTCCCCAGGCACAAAATTTTTGGCGTCACTGAGCCCACTTCTTGCCCTGATCGAAGGTCATCCAGGCGCCTCGGGCGTGCAATTCGCCTGTCATGTATCCGGCGTAACTGACGTCTGGCGCCTCGCGCGCCAGTCTCACGACAACAAGCAAACCGGAGACCTCGAGTTCATGCGCAACCGTTTCCCCTCAGTTGCCCGCACACCGGCCACCGACGGCATCGAGGCCGAGGCCTGGGTCGTGCTCGAGATGCATTTCCTGTCCCGTCCCCACCTCATCGAGGAGGCCCGCAGCCGCTTGGCCGCCTGCATCGCTGCCTTGCGGGCCGAAGGCTTGTCAGACCCTGTCGCCCTGAAGGACCAGGCCTGCCGCAAGGTCCAGATGCAGTTCGGGCCCGCCCCAGCGCTCAACGACGACGCGCGCCCGCCCCGGGCTCGCGTCGCCTGAGGCAGCCGTCCTGGGCGCTCCGCATGCTGTTTTCGGGCCGCCAGCCCCACTGGGGCATTCTGACGCCTCCCCAGCCGCGAATGGCACCACTTCGACGGTCCTGTACTTGGCCCGCCTTCTGCCAAGCCTAGGCGAGCCCCTGATTTGCAAGGGCATTCCCAGGCCAGCTGGAGGTTGCTCAGGCAAGGATGTGCGCAAGCCCGCCTCCTCCGGCGTGCCGCTGGCAACTCACCACCGTGCTCCCTCTTTCTCCGCTCACTGGCGAGGTGTATAAGCCGCGCCCACTTGCCTCTTCCGGACCGCGGGTCCGGCGCCTGCCAGCGTTGCTGCTGGCACGCGGTTGCCAACGAGTGTGACCGAACGACGGACGTGTTGCTTGCCGCTTGCATCAGCTGCAATGCTGACACTGCGCGCGTACCCCAACCGGAACCTTAGCGCTCCATGGCCCAATCTCTAGCGGTCTCTCCCGGCACGGAAGCCGGTCCCAGCGAGAAGCATCTCTGGGCGCTGGCTCTCGGCGCCATGGGCGTCGTGTTCGGCGACATCGGCACCAGCCCGCTCTACGCCCTGCGCGAAGCCATGAAGACGGCGCAGAGCCACGGCGCAGGAAACGAGGAATCCGTTCTCGGCATCCTGTCCCTCACCCTCTGGACGATGCTCCTCATCGTCACCCTGAAATACGTGCTGGTGCTGCTCAATGCCGACAACAAGGGCGAGGGTGGCACGTTCGCACTGATGGCGCTCGGCCAATCGGTGGCAAAACGCAGCGCCCCTCTGATCCTCTTGCTCGGGGTCATCGGCGCCGCGTTCTTCTTCGCCGATGCGGTTCTCACACCCGCCATCTCCGTGCTTTCGGCGGTCGAGGGTCTGAAGCTGGTGACGCCGCATCTGGAAGGCGCAATTCTCCCCATCACCATCGCCATCATAGTGCTGCTGTTTTCGTTCCAGGCCCGCGGAACGGCTAAAGTCGCGCAATACTTCGGCCCGGTGATGCTGATCTGGTTCGCGGCCCTGGCCCTCGGCGGCCTCATCCACATCATAGATGATTTCCGCGTCTTCTACGCCTTGAACCCTCTGCTCGGCGTGCAGTTCGTATTCACGCACGGCATTCTGGGCCTGCTCGTGATGGGCTTCGTCTTCCTCGCCGCCACCGGTGCCGAAGCGCTCTATGCCGACCTTGGCCACTTCGGCAGGAGGCCCATCCAGATCGCCTGGCTGGCGATCGTGCAGCCGGCCCTTATCCTCAACTACTTCGGCCAGGGCGCCCTGCTGCTGTCGCAGCCCGATGCGGTAGAGAACCCGTTCTATCGGCTATATCCCGGCTGGGCGCTCATCCCGATGGTCGTTCTGGCCACGGCCTCCTCGGTGATCACCAGCCAGGCCGTCATCACGGGCGCCTATTCTTTCACCCGGCAGGCGATCCAGCTGGGCCTGCTGCCGCGCCTCGCCGTGCGCCACACCTCCGAGAGTGTGCTGGGGCAGATCTTCCTGCCGCGCGTCAATCAGGTGCTCTGCCTCGGCGTGATCCTCGTGGTGCTGGCCTTCCGTTCCTCCAGCCAGCTCGCCTCCACGTACGGCATGGCCGTAACCGCCACGATGGTGATCGACAGCCTGATCGCCTTCTTCGTGATCTGGCGCTACTGGAATTGGCCGGTATGGAAGACCGCGATCCTGATCGTGCCGCTCTTGCAGCTGGAACAGGCCTTCCTGACAGCCAACACGCTCAAGATCTTCGACGGCGGCTGGCTGCCGCTCGCCCTCGCGCTGGTGCTGACCTTGATGATGCTGACCTGGGTGAAGGGCTCGCAGAGCCTCGCGCGCGCCACCCGCAAGAACGAAGCAGCCCTCGACTGGCTGATCCGCAAGCTCGAGGCGAAACCACCACACCGGGTGCCCGGCACCGCCGTATTCCTCACCGGCGATCCGACGGCAGCACCAACCTCACTGCTGCACAACCTCAAGCACAACCGCGTGCTCCACGAGCGCAACATTTTCCTCACCATCCGCACGCTTGAGACACCACGCGTGCCGCGCCACGAGCGCATTGAAATCGAGAAGGTGGCCGGTAATTTCATTCGCATCACGGCCCGCTACGGCTTCATGGAAAGCCCCAGCGTCCCCAAGATCATCGAGCATTGCCGCCGCAAGGACCTGGTGATCGACGTCAATTCAACGTCCTTCTTCCTGTCGCGCCGGTCGCTACGCACCAAGATGAAGTCCGATCTTCCCCGGTGGCAGGAGTACCTTTTCATCTGGCTCGCCGGCCGGGCCGAGGACGCCACCCAGTACTTCCGCATCCCCTCCGACCGCGTGGTCGAGGTCGGCACCCAGGTGATGGTCTGAGCCCCCGCCCGGTTGTCACGGGCCCGCCGTAAACCATACCGGCACGAAACGCTGGCTCATCGGCCGCCAACAGCCAAATTTCCGTCGCAGCACTGATCGATGCTGCGAGACATGCGGCCTGTGCCTAGGGGAGAACGCGCGTGAGTGCCAGGGAAGGTGTTCTGATCATTGCCGAGGGCTGCATCCTGCAGGGCAAGGTCGGCAACTGTCGCGAACTAGAGGTGCAGGGCTACATCGAAGGCGAAATCTCCACCGACAAGCTCGTCGTGCATCCGGGCGGGCGCTGCTTCGGCACTGTGAGGGCTGGCTCCGCGGACGTGCATGGCATGCTGCAGGGCAACATCGGCATCCGCGACCTCATCAATATTCGCGCCACCGGCGATGTTTCCGGCACCGTACGCTACGGCAAGATGGCCATGGAGATGGGCGGCAGCCTGTCGGCCGACGTGCGCAACGTGCCGCCGCAGCTGGCAGGCGATTTCGAAATCGCGGTCGCTCGCGGCGGCTCGGTGCGCATCACCTCAGAGGATATCCATGCGATTGATCCCGACGACGATGCCCGTCAGCTGCTTTTCACGTTGAGCGACACCCGCGGCGGCTTCGTGGTCGCCACGGACGCGCCCAGCCGGCCTCTCACCCAGTTCACGCAGGCCGATCTCGACGCCGGCCGCATTCTCTTCCGGCACGATGGCTCCAAGGGCGCCGATGCCGGCTTCGCGGTGCTCGTGGCCGATCATACCGGCGCGACTTCCGGCGCCCCCCAGAACGTCCACGTCAGCGTCCGCTGACGCGCAAGCATCCCGCCAGGCGGCCGCAGCCGTCTAACGATCCGTATACGCACCAGTCCGCCCTGCGCGACGTGGCACGTCACTTGCTGCATCTGCACCAGCCGGCCGAATGTCGGCAGCATAATGCAAGCAGGGGAAACACTTCATGCATTTCAAGCACGCACTGCTTACTCTCGTGGCAACTGCAATGTCGTTGAGCGTGTCGCACGGGGCCTCGGCCCAGACGCCCTTGAAATTTGCATTGGATTGGAAGTTCGAGGGGCCTTCGGCTCCCTACTTCGTGGCCATCGACAAGGGGTACTACAAGGCCGAAGGCCTCGACGTTACCGTCGACAGCGGCCCGGGTTCCGTCGCCGGCATCGCCCGCGTCGCAGCAGGCACCTATCCACTGGGCTTTTTCGACATCAACTCGCTGGTCAAGTTCCGCGACGAGAACCCGGCCCAGGCCGTAAAAGCGGTGATGATGGTCTATGACCGCCCGCCGTTCTCCATCGTCAGCATCAAGAAAACCGGCATCGCCGCACCGAAGGATCTCGAAGGCAAGACCCTCGGCGCGCCCGCACCCGATGGCGCCTATGCGCAGTGGAAGGCCTTCGTGAAGGCCAATGGCATCGATGCCTCGAAGGTGAAGATCGAGAACATCGGCTTCCCCGTGCGTGAGCCGATGCTGGCCCAGGGCAAGGTGGACGCCGTCACCGGCTTCTCCTTCTCCTCCTACTTCAACCTGCGCTCAAACAACGTAATGGATGAGGACATCGCCGTTATGCTGATGTCCGACCACGGCCTCTTGCTCTACGGCAACGCGATCATGGTCAACCCCGACTTCGCCAAAGCCAATCCCAAGCTGGTGGCCGGCTTCGTGAAGGCCACCATCAAGGGCTTCATCGACACGGCAAAGAACCCCGACGAAGCTATCAAGTCCGTGTTGAAGCGCAACGAGACGGCAAATCCCGCCATCGAGCTGGAGCGCCTGAAGATGGCACTGCGCGACAACATGGTCACCCCTTACGTTAAGGAGAATGGCGTTGGCGGCGTCGACATGAGCCGCCTCGCCAAATCCATCGACCAGATCGGCGACACCTACGATTTCAAGGCGAAGCCGAAGGCCGAGGACATCTTCACGGGCGAGTACCTGCCACCCGCTGCCGAGCGCAAGCTCTGACCTTGGGGCCCGCATCGTGATCGACCTCGACGACGTCACACTCTCCTACAAGGGGCGGACAGGCCCTGTGCTTGCCCTCGAAGGCGCAAGCATCTCCGTGAGGAAGGGAGAGTTTGCCGCCGTTGTCGGTCCCTCCGGCTGCGGCAAGTCCACCTTGATGAAGCTCGTCACCGGGCTGCAACCGCCCACCAAGGGCAGCGTCAAGGTGAACGGCAATACCGTGCGGGGCCCCGTGCAGATCGCGGGCATGGCCTTCCAGCACTCCAACATGCTGCCGTGGCGCACTGTCCTCGACAACGTGCTGCTGCCCCTCGAGATCGTGGAGCCCTATCGCAGCTCGTTTCGCCGCAACCGCGCCGAGTACCGCGACAAGGCGGAGGCGCTGCTGGCCTCCGTCGGCCTTGCGGGCTTCGGTGACCGCTTCCCGTGGGAACTGTCCGGAGGCATGCAGCAGCGCGCCTCGCTCTGCCGCTCGCTGATCCACGAGCCCGCGCTGCTCATGCTGGACGAGCCCTTTGCCGCCCTCGATGCCTTCACGCGCGAAGAGCTGTGGTGCGTCTTGCGCGACATCTGGGAGCGGCTCAAGTTCACGGTCGTGCTCGTCACCCACGACTTGCGCGAAGCGGTATTCCTCGCCGACACGGTACACGTCATGAGCGCGCGTCCCGGCCGCATCATCGAGACCCGCCACATCACGTTCCCGCGGCCGCGCGAACTCGACATCTGCTACCGCGGCGACTTCTCGGAAATCGTGCTGTCGCTGCGCAACAAGATCGCTGAGGTGCGCAAGGCATGACCAGCCGCATCGAAACTCTCGCCCCCTGGATCTTCACCGTGGTGCTGTTCGCACTTTGGGAAGGCATCTGCAAAGGCTTGGGCGTCTCGCAGGTGATCCTGCCGGCGCCGAGCGCCATATTCCAGGCGCTCTACACCTACCAGGGCCCGATCCTGCGCAATTCCTTCGTCACGCTGTGGACCACCGTCGCAGGGTTCATCCTCGCCGTCGGCTTTGGTCTGCTGCTCGGCCTCGTGGTGGGCTGGTCCCGCACCATCTATCGCGGCCTCTATCCCGTTATGATCGGCTTCAACTCAATCCCGAAAGTGGCCGTGGTCCCGATCCTCGTCATGTGGTTCGGCATCGGCGAGATCCCCGCCATCCTCACCGCGTTCCTCATCTCGTTCTTTCCCGTGGTGGTGAACGTCGCTACGGGGCTTGCTACCATCGAGCCCGAACTCGAGGACGTGCTGCGCGCGCTCGGCGCCAGCAAGCTGGACGTCATGCGCAAGGTCGGCATCCCGCGCGCCATGCCCTACTTCTTCGGCTCGCTCAAGGTTGCCATCACGCTGGCCTTCGTCGGTGCCGTCGTCTCGGAAACGATCGCGGCCAACGCCGGGCTCGGCCACCTGATGACGCAGGCAGGTTCCAACTTCCAGATGCCGCTCGTGTTCGCGGGCCTCATCGCCCTCGCCATCCTCGGCATCGTCATGTACGCCATCACCGCGTGGATCGAGGGCCGCATGACGGGCTGGGCCTTCCGCTCGCAGAACAGCGCGGCCGGCTGAACCAGGCCTCTAAGCCCCGCCGGAGCCACCCGCGCTGTAGTTGTTCCGCCCCAACTTGTGCTGCGGGCACCGCTCGTATCCGGATCTTGTCCTCGCATCGGCCACATTTCGTTCGGAGACAACAAGACACGGAAATCACCGGCACCAGGAGCAAGAACCATGGCCGAGATCACGCTGTATCACGCCTCCCCTTCGCGCTCGTCGGTGATCCTCTGGCTGCTCGAGGAACTGGGCGAGCCCTACGACCTCAAGCTCGTCAGCTTCAAGAACGGGGAGACACAGACGCCCGAGTTCCTCGCGCTCAATCCGATGGGCAAGGTGCCCGTCATCGTGCACAAGGGCGTCCCGGTATCCGAAACCGGCGCCATCGCAACCTATCTCGCGGACGCCTATCCCTCTGCCCGGCTGAACATTCCCATCGGCGATGCCCGTCGTGGTCCGTACCTCAAGTGGCTGTTCTATAATTCCGCCTGCCTTGAGCCCGCGATTCTCGAGCGCGCCTTTCCGCGCAAGGAGCCGGCGCCGCGCACGGCAGCAGGCTTCGGCAGCACCGACCTCGTGATCGACGTGCTCGCAAAGACGCTTGGCGCAGCAAATCCTTATCTGTTCGGCCAGCAGTTCACGGCGGCTGATCTCGTCCTCGGCGCCGGTGTCCGCTGGGGCACGATGTTCAAGCTGCTGCCCGAGCGGCCGGAATTTGCCCGCTATGTAGCAGCACTCGAGGCGCGCCCGGCACTGCGCCGCGCCAACGAGAGGGACGCTCAGCTTCCGAAATAGCTGGCAGGCACGCGATTCCTCACAGATGATCTGTCGAAGACGCAGGAACTCCTGCGTGCCGTGTTTCCCTGACCCACCGGTTCGATGGCTGCCAGCATCAATTTCACCGGCTACTCAGACGCGCTCGTGCTTCTCGGCACGGCCGGCGTCGTCGTGCCGCTTGTGCGCCGCTTCCGTGTGAACCCGGTGCTGGCCTACCTCGCAGCGGGTGCCCTGCTCGGCCCATTAGGGCTTGGACGGCTGAAGGACAGCATCTCGCTGTTTCACTGGATCACGGTGATCGATGCGCGCAACGTCGAAGTGATTGCCGATCTGGGCGTCGTCTTCCTGCTGTTCCTGATCGGCCTGGAGCTGTCATACCAGCGCCTGCTCACCATGCGCCGCCTGGTGTTCGGCCTCGGCATGGCACAAGTGGGCCTGAGTGCGCTCGTTATAGGGCTAGCCTCAGCCTTCTTCCTGCAAAGCGCAGCCGCGGCCATCGTCGTCGGCTGTTGCCTGGCGCTCTCGTCCACCGCAATCGTCATAGAGCTGCTGTCGGAGCAGCACCGCCTTTCGACCACGGCAGGCCGCACATCCTTCTCGATCCTCATCGCGCAGGACCTGGCCGTTGTGCCCATCCTGCTCTTCATTTCCATCGCCGGCGCCAAGACCGGCTCCTCGGTGATGGTCTCGGTGCTGCTCGCCTTGACGCAGGCGGTCGTGGCCATCGCCCTGATCGCAAGCCTCGGCCGCCTGATGTTGCGCCCCATGTTCCGCCTCGTGGCTGCCACCCAGTCGACCGACCTCTTCATCGCCGCCACCCTGTTCGTCATCGTCGGCACCGGCGTTGCGGCAGCCGCTGCGGGTCTTTCCATGGCGCTCGGAGCCTTCATCGCCGGGCTCTTGCTTGCCGAGACCGAGTTCCGCAAGGCGATCGAAGCCACGGTGGAACCGTTCAAGGGCCTGTTGCTCGGCATGTTCTTCTTCACCATCGGCATGAACCTCGACGTGCGCGTGCTCGCCGCTGCGCCCTTGTCTCTCGCCGTTGGCGTCATTGCGTTGATCGCCGTGAAAGCCTTGATCACGATCGGGCTCGCCAAGGCCTTTCGCATCAGCACGCCGTCCGCCGTCGAAACCGGCCTCCTGCTCGGCCCCGCAGGCGAGTTCGCATTGGTCGGCCTCGCCCTCGCCATGGAACTCGGCATCCTCGCCCAGCCCACGAAAAGCTTTCTCCTGGGGCTTACGTCAATCTCGATGGCCCTGATCCCGGTGCTGTCCTGGGCGTCCCACAAAATCACGCCACGCTTTGCCGCGTCCAGGCCCGCAGACGAGCATCTGGCAGCCGCACCGCTTGCGGACGGCCCGCCACGTGCCATCGTCGTGGGGCATGGACGCGTCGGCCAGATCGTCTGCGAGATGCTGGCTATCCACGCCCATCCCTACGTGGCGACCGATCGCGATCCGAATGCCGTGCGCGACGCACGCAAGGCCGGCCGCGACGTCTACTTTGGCGACGCGGCGCAGCCCGAGTTCCTGAAGTCGCTGGGCCTCATGACCGCGCCCGCGATCATCGTCACCATCCACGATCAGGCCGGCATCGACGAGATCGTGCGCGTTGCGCGCGCGCTGCGGCCAGACTTGCTCATCATCTCACGGGCCCGCGACTCCACGCACGCACGGCACCTCTACCGCATCGGCGTTTCGGATGCCGTGCCGGAGACCATTGAGGCAAGCCTTCAGCTTTCCGAGGCCGCCCTCGTCGGCCTCGGCCTGCCCACAGGCAAAGTGATCGCCTCCATTCACGACAAGCGCGACGAGTTCCGCCACGCGCTGCAGGAGGCGGCAGGCCTTGCCGGCAAGGGTGACACGCGCGCGGTGCGCCCCGCCACGCAAGCCAAGGGCCGCGCGTGAGGCCCCTTCACAAGGTGCGCGCCACCAGTTCCTTCATGATCTCGGTGGTGCCAGCGTAGATGCGGTGCACGCGGGCATCCACATAGGCGCGTGCGATCGGATACTCGACCATGTAACCGTTGCCGCCGAAGAACTGCAGGCAGGTATCGAGCACGCGGCCTTCCAGTTCCGTCGACCACCACTTGGCCATGGCCGCCGTCGGCGCATCCAGCCCGCCCTTGACGTGCAGCTCCAGGCACTTGTCGATGAAGGTACGCGCAACGGTCACCTCGGTCTTCACCTCGGCCAGCTTGAACCGCGTGTTCTGCATGTCGGCGAGTGTCTTGCCGAACATCTTGCGCTCGCGCGTGTAGTCGACAGTCCATTGCAGCGCCGCTTCCATCGTGGCAACGGCCGCGACAGCACTGATCAGCCGCTCCTGCGGCAGCTGCTGCATGAGATGGACGAAGCCGCCGCCCTCTTGACCAAGCAGGTTCGTCACCGGCACGCGCACGTCGTCGAAAAAGAGCTGCGCGGTGTCCTGCGCGTTCTGCCCGATCTTCTTCAGGTTCTTGCCGCGCCGGAAGCCGGCACGGTCGGCCTCCACCAGCACAAGGCTGACGCCCTTGGCCCCGGCCGTGGTGTCTGTCTTCGTGGCGACGATGATGAGGTCGGCAAGCCCGCCATTGGTGATGAAGGTCTTCGCGCCGTTGACGACGAGATGGTTTCCATCCCGCTTTGCGGTGGTGCGAATATTCTTGAGATCGCTGCCGGTATCGGGTTCCGTCATGGCGATCGCGGTCACGACCTCACCTGTGGCCATGCGCGGCAGCCACGTGCGCTTCTGCTCCTCGCTGCCGTAGTGCAGGATGTACGGCGCCACGATATCGGAGTGCAATCGGAAACCCGGCGCCGCATAGACGCGCTTGGCCATCTCCTCGATCATCACCGCTGCCGTGCGGAAGTCCGCCCCGGCCCCGCCGTATTCCACGGGGATGCCGGTGAGCAGCAGTCCCGCCTCGCCCGCCTTCCTCCACACCTCGCGCGTGACGTGGCCCTGCTTTTCCCATTCCTCGTAGTGCGGCGTCACCTCGCGGTCGATGAAGGCGCTGACGGTACGGCGGAACAGCTCGTGCTCTTCCTCGAAGACGGTGCGCGGGATGAGGCTCGTCTGGCTCACGTTGCGAAGCTCCCTTGGTGTTTCCTCTACCCCGAGGTTAGCCAACGGCAACGCCATGCGCTATGCGGAATAATGTGTTTTGCGGCCACCGCTGGACCCTGTCGCGCCGGCCGCTATAGTCCTGCACGAAAACCACGACATGCGCCGGGAGAGCCACGCACATGAGCAAAGTGATTCTGATCACCGGCGGCAGCCGGGGTATCGGCGCCGCAACGGCAAGGCTCGCGGCACAGCGCGGCTACGACGTTGCCATCAGCTATGTCGGCAATGTGCCAGCGGCCCGTGCCGTGGTGGCCGACATCGAGGCGCAGGGCCGCAAGGGGCTCGCCGTCCAGGCCGACAGCGCCAAGCCGGATGATGTGAAACGGCTGTTTGCCGCCGTCGACGAGACCTTCGGGCGGCTTGATGCCTTCTTCAACAACGCTGGCATCTTCGCGCCCGCGATGCCGTTCCTCGACCTCCCGCTCGACCGCGTCGAGCGCATGATCGCGGTCAACACCACCGGCGCCTTCCTCTGCGCGCAGGAAGCGGCCCGGCGCATGTCGACCAAGCGCGGCGGCAGAGGCGGCTCGATCGTCAACATGTCCTCTATAGCTTCATGGCTCGGCGGCGCCCCCGGCGTTGTCGATTATGGCGCCTCGAAGGGGGCTATCGATTCGATGACGATCGGCATGGCCAAGGAGCTTGCCGGCGAAGGCGTGCGCGTGAACGCGGTGCGGCCGGGCCTCATCGACACCGACATCCACGCGACGGCGGGCGATCCAGGCCGCATCGCGCGGCTTGCAAGCAGCATTCCCCTGCAGCGTGGCGGCAGGGCCGATGAGATCGCCGAAACCGTGCTATGGCTCTGCTCGGACGCGGCCTCCTACATCATCGGCCAGCGCCTCGACGTGGCCGGCGGCCGCGGCATGTGACGCAGCAGAGAACCTCCACCTGATGACGCAAAGCGCAAAGTCGCAACCGCCTGCCCGTCGTCCTCCCGACTGGCCCGAAGGCGTGGAGCCCACGCACGAGCACATTGCAGCCTACGACTACATGCGCGAGGGCGATGGCCACCTCTTTGTCACGGGCCGGGCCGGCACGGGCAAATCCACGCTGCTGACGGCACTGCGTTCCATGCTGCCCGACGAGATCGTGGTCGTGGCGCCCACGGGCCTGGCGGCCGTCAACGTCGGGGGGCAGACGATCCATTCGTTCTTCGGCTTCCCGCCCCGCCTCATCCGGCCCGACGACATCCGGCGCAGCCGCAACGGCAAGATCATGCGCAAGCTCAAGTTCCTCGTCATCGACGAGGTGTCGATGGTGCGTTCCGACATCATGTGGGCCATCGACCAGTCGCTGCGCGTCAACCGCGGCAAGCCGCGCGAGCCCTTCGGCGGCGTGCGCCTTGCCATGTTCGGCGACCTGCACCAGCTGCCGCCCGTGATCGACGAGGGCGAGGTGGCCGAGCATCTGGAAAATGCCCACGGCGGTCCCTTCTTCTTCTCCATCCCTGCGCTGCGCGAAGGTGCAGGCACCGCGCTCGTGGAACTCAGCCAGGTCTTCCGCCAGAAGGACGAAGCGCTGATCCAGGTGCTCAACCGCGTGCGCGAGGGCGATGTGGACGAGGAGGATCTCACCGCCCTCAACGAGCGCGTGCACCCTATCCGCACGCTCGCAGAGGGCGCCGATTACGTCATTCTCACGCCCACCAACGCCGCCGCCAAGCGCATCAACGAAGCATACCTGTCGCGCCTCGAGGGAAAGCTCTTCCAGTACAAGGCCACCACGACGGGCGAATACAACGCCTCGGCGCAGCCGACCGACGAAGCGCTTGCCCTGAAGGTGGGCGCGAAGGTCATGCTGCTCAGGAACGATCCGGACCGCCGCTGGGTCAACGGCACGGTCGCGCGCGTTTCGCGGCTGGAAGAGAAGCGCATCTGGGTCGAGATCGACGGCGACGAGCATGAAATCGAGAAGGCGGCCTGGGAAAGCCGCCGCTACGCCTTCGACAGCGAGCAGGGCAAGATCGTCGAGGCGGTGGTGGGTGAGTTCCACCAGTTTCCCTTGCGGCTCGCGTGGGCCCTCACCATCCACAAGAGCCAGGGCCTCACGCTCGACAAGGTGTACATCGACCTGGGCCGCGGCACCTTCGCCCATGGCCAGGCCTACGTCGCGCTGTCCCGCTGCCGCACGCTCGAAGGGCTTGCGCTCGCACGGCCGCTCAAGCCTTCCGACATCCTCTTCGATCCGGCCGCCATGGGCTATCGGCGCACCTTCGAGCTTCTGGGCTGACGTGCCGGCAGCCCTCGCGGCTCAATCGGACGAAGCCGGATAGGGCTCCGGCCTGGAACTCGTGCCGGCACGCAAGGCCTCGAACGCGAGGAGCAGCGGATATGCCACCGCCCACGCGGCTGCCAGCACGCAGAACCCTTGCCATCGCGGCGCTTGGATCACCAGCGCGCCGAGCTTCTCGCCCGCCAGATAGGACAAGGGCCCTGCAATCGCCCCGGCCAATGCCGCTTTGAGGTAGGGCGCCCTGCCCAGAACCTTGAATGCACTGTCGCTCGTCGCCGCGAACGACGCCCACAGCGCCACGATCCAAACGGGCGCCAACCCGTCGAGCGGCCACGGCGCGGAAAAGCCAAGCACTTTCAGGCGCAAGAAAAGCGTCTCGAGGATCAGCCCGAGGATCGCGGCGGCAAGGACAGCTCCAACGGCCGGCCCCATACGGGTTGCGGTTGCCAGATGCAGCGCCAGCAGCACCATCGCTGCGAGCGTGCCAGGCAGCGCCGAGTCAGCGGCCGCACCCAGCGCGCAGGCGAGCCATACGCCTTGGAATAGGGCGAACTTCACATACGCCATTCGTCCGTCTCCCGGCATGTCCAGCTGCCTCCGGCAACATTCCGAGGCAGCAGA
>JBDHTJ010000053.1:0-28497 GCA_039808585.1 Hyphomicrobiaceae bacterium
GGCGCCGAGCACTGCGAGAAGCGTCTTCATCATCATCTCCATCGGTTGAATGTCTGATGGAGAAACTATGCCGGATATCGCGGCGAGGTCCTGTTACGGGCGGAACTCGCTTCGGTCACGAAATGGTTACGAGGGCGACAGCTCGCCCATCGCCTTCAGCACGGCTTTGGTGATCGCCCCCGTTCCGTCCGCACCGCCGAGTTCGAACGGCTTGAGGCCCGCATCCACATAGGCCTTGCCCACCGCCCGGTCGATAAGGCTTGCCGCCTGCGTCGCGCCTTCGGAGCCCCGCGCGGCGCCGAGCCATTCCAGCATCATCGCGCCCGACAGGATCATGGCCGTCGGGTTGGCCTTGCCCTGCCCCACGATATCCGGCGCCGTGCCGTGGCAGGGCTGGAACACCGCGTGCCTGTCGCCGATGTCTGCCGAGGGCGCCAGCCCCATGCCGCCCATCAGCCCTGCACCCAGATCCGACAGGATGTCGCCGAACATGTTCTCCGTCACGAGCACGTCGAAATCCCAGGGCCGGCGCACCATGTCGAGCGCCACGGCATCCACGTACGCATGCCCTGCACCGACGTCGGGAAAGGCCGCTGCGCGCTCGTAGAAGATCTTGCGGAAGAACGCGAAGGCCGTGAACACGTTGGCCTTGTCGACGCAGGTCACGCGGCCCTTGTGTCCCCTTGCTTTGCGCTGCCGCGCCAGGCGAAAGCAGAAGTCGAACAGCCTTTCGCTGGTTTCACGCGTGATGACCAGGCTCTCCACCGCCACCTTGTCGCTCACCACCGCACCCTTGCCGCGCGTGGCGAACAGGCCCTCGGTGGATTCGCGCACCAGCACGAAGTCGAGATCGGCCGTCCGCGGATCGGCGAGAACCCGGGGAAAGCCCGGCAGGCACCGCACCGGCCGCACGCCTGCATAAAGGCCGAGTTTCACGCGCAGGTCGATCTGCGGCGTCGCCTCGGTTCCGTCGGGATAGCGCACGTCCGGCAGGCCCATGGCCGCAAGCAGGATCGCGTCGGCCGACCGGCAGGCGTCCAGCGTCGCCTCCGGCAGATCCACGCCGTGATCGCGCAGATGCCCCGCGCCGGCTGGATGCGCCTTGGTCGCCAGCGAGAACCCGCCGACACGACGCTCCGCCTCGGCGAGCACCTCGAGGCACGGCGCCATCACCTCCGGCCCGATGCCATCACCGGGAAGAACGGCGATATTGAATGCGTTGGCACGTGCCATGGATCAGCCCTTCACCTTCGCCCTGAGTTTGCGCATGCCGCCGAGCCAACGGTCCGGGTTCGTCGCTTTGCGCACCATGTACTCACGCACATCGGGATGCGAGAGGATCAGGAACTCTTCCTTGTCCATGGCGCGGACCACCTCGTCGGCGACGGCTTCCGGCGTCGCGATGCCGTCCACGGCAGCAGCGCTGTCCTTGGAGTTGCGGAAGAGCGCGGTATCCACGGCCTGCGGACACAGGCAGGAAACGCGAATGCCCTTGTCGCCATACTGGATGGCGAAGTGCTCGGCCAGCGCCACCGCTGCATGCTTCGTGACACCGTAGGGCGCCGAGCCCATGGACGCCAGCAGCCCCGCCGCCGACGCCGTATTCACCAGATATCCCTCCCCGCGCGCCAGCATGTCCGGCAACACGGCGCGCGCCGCGAACACGTGCGCCATGACGTGAATGCGCCAGCTCGCATCCCAGTCCGCATCGGACGCATTTTCGTGCCCCCCGCGGCCGATGCCAGCGTTGGAGAAGAACACGTCGACGAAGCCGTACTCCGCCTTCGCCGCCGCCACCGCGGCCTTGATGTCGGCCTCCTGCGAGACGTCACAGGCCACCGCGATGCCGCCCACGTCGCGCGCCACGGCCTCCAAGGCGGCATGCGCCGCAGGCAGGTCGGCGACCACGATGCCATGCGGCTTCTCCCGCGCGAAGCGGCGCGCGAGCGCGGCACCGATGCCGGCCGCCGCTCCCGTGATGACAATGGTCTTGCCCTCGAGCTTCATTGCAGCGTCCTCCTGATCATTCAGCCGTTCCGGTCGTGTTTGGATGCGAGAGGACACGAGTTGCCGCGCCCTCGCAAGCAGGTTTTAGGGGCCATGCGTGCTATCAGGCCCGGTTACTGGAAAGTTAAGCGCACCGCTGCAATTTTACGCAAATGCGGTCCGATCCCCGGCCTGTTCCTCAACACCGGCCATGTAAAGTTATCTGCAAAATGGAGCAAAAAAGGCTCCCATGGGAGGATGGTCACGAGGAGAAGGTCATGAAGACCGGAACCGTTCTGTTCGTCGCAGTGGTAGTACCGTTCGGATCGTTGCTGCTGGCGGGCATGCTCTTGAGGCACATGCTGGTCGTCTATCGGCGCAGGCGCTACGCCACCGCACTGCGCTGAGGCATACACAGGCTTTGGGCGTTCACAGCTAGCCCTTGGGAGCCAGCCGTGCCTTGGTCTCTTCTGCCCATTGGCCGAAGCGGCCTTCGGCGATGGCCGCACGCATCGCCTGCATCAACTCCTGGTAGAACGCCACATTGGCCCAGGACAGCAGCATGGCGGCCAGATACTCCTCGGACTTGACGAGGTGGTGAAGGTAGGCCCGCGAGTAGTCCCGCGCCGCCGGGCAGCTCGACTGCGGATCGAGCGGCGTATCATCCTCGGCAAAGGCCGCATTCTTCAGGTTCAACTTCCCATTCCAGGTGAAAGCCTGCCCGTGACGGCCCGAGCGCGTCGGCATCACGCAGTCGAACATGTCGATGCCGCGCGCCACGCTCTCGATGATGTCGAGCGGCGTGCCGACGCCCATCAGATAGCGCGGCTTGTGCGCGGGAAGCTGTGCGGTCGCCACCGCCATCGTTCGCAGCATCACGTCCTGCGGCTCGCCCACCGCAAGACCGCCAACCGCATAGCCCGGCAGCTCGAGTTCGCTGAGCGCCTGGGCCGATTGGGTGCGCAGGTCCGGCTCCGTGCCGCCCTGCACGATGCCGAACAGCGCCTGTCCCGGCATCGCACCGCCCTTTTCCACCTGCCCTTCGAACGCGGCTTTCGCGCGCTTGGCCCATGCGATCGAGCGTTGCATGGCGCGCGCAAGCTCGTCGCGCGAGGCCGGCAGGGCGACGCATTCGTCGAGTTGCATCTGGATATCGGAGCCGAGCAGGCATTGGATCTCCACCGCCCGCTCGGGCGTAAGAAGATGGCGCGAACCGTCGATGTGCGACTGGAAGGCGACGCCATCGTCCGTGATCTTGCGCAGCTTCGACAGGCTCATCACCTGGAAGCCGCCGGAATCGGTCAGGATCGGCCGCCGCCAGCGCATGAACTTGTGCAGCCCTCCGAGACGCGCCACGCGTTCTGCACCGGGCCGCAGCATCAGGTGGTAGGTGTTGCCCAGAATGATGTCGGCGCCCACGGCCTCGAGCTGATCCACATACACGGCCTTCACGGTCGCTGCCGTTCCGACCGGCATGAAGGCCGGCGTGCGGATGATGCCGCGCGGCGTATGCACCTCGCCGAGCCGCGCGCCGCCATCGGTCTTGATCAGCTTGTAGGAAAAGGCGCTCGTCATCGGGCAGACCCGGCCGGAAACAGCAGGCTGGCGTCGCCATAGGAATAGAAGCGATAGCCTGCCTCTATGGCATGCGCGTAGGCAGCCTTCATCGTATCGAGCCCACTGAAGGCGGAAACCAGCATGAACAGCGTCGACCGCGGCAAATGGAAGTTGGTAACGAGGGCATCGACGCCCTTGAAGCGATAGCCGGGCGTGATGAAGATCTCCGTCTCGCCAGAGAAGGGCCCGATGGTTCCATCTTCCTGCGCTGCGCTTTCAAGCACGCGCAGAGCCGTGGTGCCGATGGCGACGATACGACCGCCGTTCGCACGCACGGCATTGAGTGCGTCGGCCGTCGTCTGGCTCACCTCGCCCCACTCGGCGTGCATGCGGTGCTCACTCGTGTCCTCCGCCTTCACCGGCAGGAACGTGCCGGCGCCCACGTGCAGCGTCACCGTATGCCGGCTGATGCCGCGCGCACTCAGCGCTTCCATCAGCGCCGGCGTGAAGTGCAGCCCCGCCGTAGGTGCGGCCACGGCGCCTTCGCGCCGGGCGAACATCGTCTGGTAGCTCTCCTCGTCCGCCGCACTCACCGCGCGCTTGGAGGCGATGTAGGGCGGCAGCGGCATGTCGCCCACGACGTCGATCGCCTCGTCGAGATAGGGCCCGTGCAGGTTGAACGTCAGCTCCACTTCGCCGCCTTCGCGCATATCGCTGACACGGGCACCCAGCGTCCCCAGGAGGCACACGCGCCCATCGTGCCCGAAGTGCAGTTGATCGCCGAGCTTGAGGCGCTTGGCGGGCCTGGCAAAAGCGCGCCACCGGCTCTCGTCGAGGCGCTTGACGAGGTTGAACATCACCCGCGACTTGCCGTCGTCGCGCACCCGCATGCCGAGCAGCGCAGCCTTGATCACCTTGGTATCGTTGACGACAACCGCATCCCCCGGCTGCAGCAGCGCCGGCAGGTCGCGCATGCTGCGGTCCTCCAGTCCCTGTCCCGGCCGCACCACGAGCAGGCGCGCCGCATCCCGCGGCGAAACGGGCTCGAGTGCAATGAGGGGATCAGGCAGATCGAAGTCGAACAGGTCGGTGCGCATTGCAAGGCTCTTGTCGTTGCGGCCCTCTGCGGCCCTCTCTCGCACAGGCGTGGCGCCGCGTCAGCTGTTTTACATGACGCAACCGCCAGAAGGCGGAGACGCCACGCGATAGCGGCCGCTCAGGCCTTGGCCTTCGCCTTGCGCGGCGATGCACTCGAGGCGAGGCTGCCCGTCCGGGCCGCCAGTGCCTGGATGATCCGCTCCAGCGCCGCCCTATCCGCCGCCGGCAGCGCCGCCAGCAGATCCTTCTCCCATTCCAGCGCCAGGCCCGCGATCTGGCCCAGCATCGATCGGCCCCGCCGCGTCAGCGAAAGGCGAACCTGCCGCCGATCGCGCGCCTCCACCGCCCGCTCAACGAGGCCGCGCGCCTCCAGCTTCTGCAGCGCCCGCGTCACCTTCGGCTTGTCCAGGCTCGACTTCTCGGCCAGATCCCCTGCATTGAGCGGCCCGAACCGGCCGAGATTGGCCATGATCCTCCACTCCGGAACCGAGAGGCTGAACTCCCGCGTATAGATCTGCGAAAGTGCCCGGCTCACCTGCGCCGAAAGCACGGCCAAGCGGTAGGGCAGGAACCGCTCCAGCTCCAGCATCCCCGCGCTTCCCGCTACGTCGTCCATTGTCGTCCGCTCAACGTCGACCCGGCGCCTGCACGCGGGCCTATTGATTTCGTTTCAAACGATACTATTATGCGCCGACAGACGCAAGAAGCATCGAACGACGCGAGGAGACCGACCATGGCAGCAGATGGCACCCAGACCGCGGATTTCCGCTCAGGTTTCTCCGAGGCGACGCCCAAGGGCTACATGCCGGGCTTCGGCAACGACTTCGAGACGGAGGCTCTGCCCGGCGCGCTGCCCGTGGGGCAGAATTCCCCACAGAAGACGCCCTATGGCCTCTACGCCGAGCAGCTGTCCGGCTCGCCCTTCACGGCGCCGCGCGGCAGCAACGAGCGTTCCTGGCTCTACCGCATCCGCCCCTCGGTACAGCACACGCCGAAATTCCAGCGCATGCATCTGCCCTTGTGGAAATCCGCGCCGTCGATCGAGCACGACATGCCGGTCGCGCAGTTGCGTTGGAACCCGCTTCCTATCCCGGCGAAGGACCTCACCTTCCTCACCGGCATGCACACCATGACCACGGCGGGCGATGTCAACACGCAGGCCGGCATGGCCGCGCACATCTACGTCGCCACCAAGTCGATGGAGAACGAGGTGTTCTTCAACGCCGACGGCGAAATGATGGTGGTGCCGCAGCAGGGCGCCCTGCGCTTCATCACGGAGTTCGGCCGCATCGATGCCTCACCCGGCGAGATCTGCGTCATCCCGCGCGGCGTGAAGTTCAAGGTCGAGCTGCCGGCCGGTCCGGTGCGCGGCTACATGTGCGAGAACTACGGCGGCAAGTTCACCCTGCCCGAGCGCGGGCCCATCGGCGCCAACTGCCTTGCCAATCCGCGCGACTTCAAGACGCCGATGGCCTGGTTCGAGGACCGCGAGGAGAAGACGCGCATCATCCTCAAGTGGTGCGGCACCTTCAACGTCGGCGAGATCGGTCACTCCCCGCTCGACGTCGTCGCCTGGCACGGCAACTACGCGCCCTACAAGTACGATTTGCGCACCTATTCGCCCGTCGGCGCGCTGCTGTTCGACCATCCCGATCCCTCGATCTTCACCGTGCTCACCGCGCCGTCCGAGACCGCCGGCACCGCCAACATCGACTTCGTCATCTTCCCCGAGCGCTGGATGGTGGCGGAGCATTCCTTCCGCCCGCCGTGGTACCACCTCAACATCATGAGCGAGTTCATGGGGCTCATCTACGGCGTCTACGATGCCAAACCCGAGGGGTTCGTGCCGGGCGGCGCCTCACTGCACAACTGCATGCTGCCGCACGGCCCCGACAAGGGCGCCTACGACCACGCCACGCTGCACGAATTGAAACCCGTGAAGCTCACCGGCACGATGGCCTTCATGTTCGAGACGCGCTTTCCCCAACACGTGACGAAATTCGCCATCGAAAGCGCGACCCTGCAATCCGACTACATGGGCTGCTGGGCTCCGCTGGAGAAGCATTTCACCGGCGCCCGCTGACCGCTCGACGACAGCGAAGTGCACTTTGGAAGCCGCGCACAGCACTGCGCGGCTTTCATCATTTTTTGCGGCCGGACCGCAGCTGCGCTCCACGAAACCGCAGACAGAAATTCTGCATTCGAAACATCAATTCTGTATAATGAATTGCGATATGTGATTATATTGAAAACTTGACGCATTTTATCGAGTCATCCTCCATAGGATTTGCGCGGAACAATACCGATCGAGTGCAGCTAATAATAATTTAGTCCGGAGCCGAAATGTTCACAGTGTTCCGGTCCGCGCTTGAGTGAGGGACGATCTTTCAGCGGAGAGACTTGATGATCCCAAAGCTGTCACATTCATGTTGGGGCCGCCTCCTGGACCGCACGTCGGAATTCCAGACGAAGCATGCCGCGTTGAACTTCCTCCTGCAAAAGCTGCGCACGAGCCAAGAGCCCTACCTGCAGAAGTGCCAGAGCCTTCACGAGTTCTTCGTGAAGTACGAGCGCCTCTTGCAAACTGAAATCCAGCAGCTCACCCGATAAGGAGCCAGACAATGCAGGACACGAGCCTGGTGACATTTGAGGACGCTGCAAAACGCATCCGTTCGGGAGCCGCGCTGTCGATCGCGGGCGAGGAGCAGCTGCTCCGGGAATTGCCGAGGGGAAAATGGATCGGAGGCACCATCCCCTACTTCATGGCGCGCAACGGCGGCTGCAAGACCAAGAGCCGACTGATGGTGGCCGAACTCACCCAGTGCGAAAGCGTCGCCTTCAAGCATTATCCGGTGGAGAGCCTGGGCGAGCTCATGCGCGATGCACCGGAGAACGGCTGGTCATTGATCATCATGCCCTACGGTGGCAAGGCGCACGAGCAGTTCGCCGTCAACTGCCGTGATGATGCGCAGGCCTTCCTGAAGCCGGTGGTCGGCTGGATCGCCGGCATTGATCTCGACCTCCTCGGCAAGATAACGCCGAAAGTCGTGTTCGGGCCGACAGGCGAGGTGCTGTCCGACGGGGCGGTGGCCGCGCACGGCACGCTGGCTGACGGCAAGCTTGCTCTGATTGAAGTGATCAACATCTTCGAGCCCGATCGCCTCGACTGCGTTCGCTTTCCCAGCGTCGGCTTCAAGGCGAACCAATGCACGGTCAACGGCAAGCCCACGACCGTCGCCGCCTTCCTGAAGGAACGCGGCAACGTCGATGGCAAGCTGCCTCTCGTCGGCGATTTCTCCGGCACCTACGGCAATGCGGCAATACAGGCCGTCAACACCGACACCGGGGAAGTGGGTTTCTACGCGCCGGTGTTCCCCGACGTCGACTATTACCTTGCCAAGCCGGTGGCGAACTATGTCACGGAGTTCCACAAGCACATCGCGCCGGTCGAGAACGAGGACGTGCTGTTCTCGTGCAATTGCGCCGTGAACTATCTCTACGGCGAGTTGGAGGGCAAGAAGCTCGGTCGCATCGAAGGCCCCGTCACCTTCGGTGAAATCGGCTATCAGCTGCTCTCGCAGACGATGGTTGCCATGCGCATCTGCTGAGCCTTGACGAGCGCGGCGTGGCACATTCGCAAGCCACGCCGTGCTTGCTCAAGCACTCAGCGTCCCACGGCTGCGGTTGCGATCAGTTCGAGCATCACGCCGGGCCCCAGGCTTGCAACGCCGATCATGGCGCGTGCCGGCGTGCAATCTTCCGTGAAGCATCGCTTCCAGGCGGCATTGAACGCGGGCTTCTCCGACAAGTTGGTGCAGAAAATCGTCACCTGCAGCACGCGCGCCATTGACGACCCTGATTGCTCCAGCAGCCTCGCAAGCTGCCGCAACACGTCCTCTGCCTGCCCCGCCATGTCCTGGCTGGTATCCTCCGGCACGATGCCGCCGATGTAGAGCACCCCGTTGTGCTCCACCACCTCGTGGCCCAGCCCGTCCCACGGCAGCAGCCGCTTGATCATGTCCGCTTCCTCCGCCCCGCCCGCGCAAGCCTCAGTGCTTGCCCACCTTGCCCTCGATGGCGTCCCAGATCATGGCAGCGATATCGTTGCCGCCGAACGCCTTCACCTGGCGGATGCCCGTCGGCGAGGTGACGTTGATCTCGGTGAGATAGGGCCCGATCACGTCGATGCCCGTGAACAGGAGACCGCGCTTCTTCAGCTCGGGCCCCAGGCGCGCGCAGATCTCGCGATCACGCTCGGTCAGTTGCGTCGGCCGCGCCACGCCGCCCACGTGCATGTTGGAGCGCGTCTCGTCCTCGGCCGGCACCCGGTTCACCGCGCCAGCCACCTCGCCATCCACGAGAATGATGCGCTTGTCGCCCGCGCGCACCTCGGGCCTGTACTGCTGCACCATGAACGGCTCGCGGAACACGGTCTGGAACATCTCGATCAGCGAATTGAAATTGGTGTCGTCGGGTCCGACGCGGAACACGGACGAGCCGCCGTTGCCGTAGAGCGGCTTGATGATGATGTCCTTGTACTCGGCACGGAACCGCCTGGCGTCATCCACATGCCGCGTGACGAGCGTGGGCGGCATCAGGTCGAGGAAGTCGAGCACGAACACCTTCTCGGGTGCGTTGCGCACGCTGGCCGGATCGTTCACGACGAGCGTCTTGGGATGGATGCGCTCGAGCAGATGCGTCGTCGTGATGTAGGCCATGTCGAACGGCGGATCCTGCCGCAGCAGCACCACGTCGCAATCCGAAACGGTGAGCGTTTCGGCCTCCCCCAGCACGTAGTGCGCGCCGACCTTGTCCTCCACCTTCAGCGTGTGCGCCTGCGCGATCAGCCGGCCATTGAGCAGCGACAGGTGCGGGGGGGTGTAATAGTGGAGCTTATGGCCTCGACGCTGGGCCTCGAGCAGCATGGCGAAGGTGGAATCGCCGCGAATATCGATGCGGTCGATGGGGTCCATCTGGCAGGCAATGGTGAGCGGCATCGGGCTGGGCCCCCTTGGAGTGTCGAGGCGCGAAAGGCGCGTGTCGCGGCCATGAGAAACGGCTTCCCCAAGTCGCTGTCAACGACGAATTGCCGGCCCGGGGGCCGCCTCAGCCCCGCGGCTGCAGCACGTCCGGCATGTGGGCCGGCAAGCGCCACGGCAGCACGAAGACGGCATCGAAGCCCAGGTGGCAGTGCGCGTATCGGGGACGTTGCGCCAGCCAGTGTTGCGCGGCCCGATGCAGCCGCTGTGCCTGTCGTGGGGCAAGTGCCGCCTGCGCGCTTTCCAGACTGTCGCGCCGCTTCACCTCCACGAAGGCGAGGCGTTTGCCGCGACGGACGATGAGGTCGATCTCTCCCATGGGCGTCCGCACCCGCCGCCCGATCACCATGTAGCCGCGCGCCAGCAGTGCGAGGGCGGCGACCCATTCCGAAACGAGACCGCTGCGATAGCGGCGCTGCCTGTCGCCCCTGCGTGCTGCATCTGGCGGCAACCGGGAAGGACGCAAGGCGGCCATCGGCTCAGTCCTCCTCGTCGCGCACACCCTGCCGCAGGGCGAGCGCCAGTTCATAGGCGCGCCCCTTGGGCATGCCGAAGGTCTCTGCCGCCGCCTTGGCCGCGTCCCGCACGCTCATCCCCTCGAGCAGCAGCGCAATCTTGCTGTTGATCTCCTCCTCCGACAGGGCCTCCGCCTGCCCTGGCCCGACCAGAACCACGATCTCGCCGCGCACCTCTCGCTGCGCCATCTCTTCGGCAAGTTGCGGCAAGGGGGCACGGACCACCGCCTCGTGCAGCTTCGTCAGTTCGCGCGCGACAACCGCCTCGCGCGGGCCCAACACGTGGGACATGTCTGCGAGACACTTCGCAAGCCGCGTCGCCGCCTCGAAGAAGACGAGCGTCGCCGGCACGCCCTTCAGCTCGGCAAGGCGTGTCTGCCGGGCGCTGCTGCGTGGCGGCAGGAAGCCCGCGAAAAGGAACGTATCGGTTGGCAATCCGGCCACGGCCAGCGCCGCCGTCACCGCTGAGGCCCCCGGCAGCGCCGTGACCATGAACCCCGCCGCTGCCGCCTCGCGCACAAGCTTGTAGCCAGGATCCGAGACCAGGGGCGTTCCCGCATCCGAGATCAGGGCGATGGAGCGGCCTTCGGCCAGCGCGGCCAGGATGCGCGGACGCTCCTTCTCCGCATTGTGCTCGTGATAAGGTCGCGCCGATCGGGTTATGCCGTAGTGGGCGAGCAGCGTCCGGCTGTGGCGCGTGTCCTCGCAGTAGACGAAGCTTGCACGCGCCAGCACGGCCAGCGCCCGCAAGGTGATGTCGGCCAGGTTGCCGATGGGCGTCGCGACGACATAGAGCCCGCCGGGCAGGACTTCCGCCTGCAACTGGCGCAGCACCGCACCAGCCCGCTCGGCCACCTGGGGGTTCTCGCCCGGCTGTTGCACCTCGTCTTCCACGTCTCTTCCTACGCGAACCGGGCCGAGGCTTCCAGGGGCTGCGGTTGAGAGGAATGCTCCTTAGAACTCAACCATCTTCCGGCCGCAAGCTCGCGGCAATCCTGGCAGGGGAAACAGTTCCAAGTGGCCTGGAATCCACTGGCCCGGACGCTTCCCCTGGGCTACCAAGGGGGCCCGCCGCGTGCAGGGAATTCGCGTGGAAAAACTGGAGGTTCGGTTGGGGCTGAGGTGCCGTCAGGGAAAGCTGACCGGGGCGACGGGGTGGCTCTCTGCCGCAATCGGCGCGCTCTGCATGCTGGCGCTGTCGGGCTGCTCGACGTCCTCCCCACCGCAGCTCTCCACCGCGGATGCCGTGCCGCAGACCCAGTCGCTGGAAGCCGCACCGGCCAAGAAGGCCCCGGTGAAGGTCGCGCTTCTCGTCCCGCTTTCGGGCGCAGGAGCCGGCGGCATCATCGGCAAGAGCCTGAAGCAGGCCGCGGAGCTTGCCATCTTCGAGCGAGACAATCCGGCCGTGCAGCTCGTCGTGAAGGACGACAAGGGCACCCCGGAGGGCGCACGCGCGGCAGCCGATGAAGCGCTCAAGGATGGCGCCGGGCTGATCCTTGGCCCGCTGTTTGCGAAATCGGTGAGCGCCGTGGCGCCCGTCGCGCGCGCCCAGAAAGTCCCGGTGGTCGCCTTCTCCAACGACCGCCAGGTGGCCGGCAACGGCGTCTACCTGCTGGGCTTCCAACCGGCGCCAGAGGTCAACCGCATCGTCTCCTACGCCAGCGAGCGCGGCAAGAAGCGCTTCGTGGCCCTTGTCCCGGACGATCCCTTCGGGCGCCTGGCCGGCGCTGCCTTCAAGGACGCTGTCGCGCGCGCAGGCGGCGACATCGTCGCCAGCGAGACCTACCCGATGTCGGCAAACGCCGTGCTCGAGCCCCTGCGCAAGATCGCCACCGTGATCGAGGCCGCAGCCGAGGGGCAGGCGCCCATCGACGCCTTCTTCCTGCCCGGCGGCCAGGAGCACCTGGAACTCGTGGGTCGACTTCTGCCGCAGGCGAACATCGACACCACCAAGGTGAAGATCATCGGCACCGGCGGCATGGACTACCCCAATGTCGGCCGCGACCAGCGCCTCGTAGGCGCCTGGTTCCCGGGCCCTGACCCCAGTGGCTGGAACGACTTCTCGCAGAAGTACGCCAAGAGTTACGGGCAAGCGCCGCCGCGCATTGCAGCCCTCGCCTTCGACGGCATCAGCCTCGCCATCGCGCTGTCGGGCGACGCCGGCCCCAACTATTTCACGCCGTCCGCCCTCACGCGCGCCAACGGCTTCTCCGGTGTCGACGGCACGTTCCGGCTCACTCCGGAAGGTTCGACTGAACGGGGGCTTGCCATCCTCGAGGTGCAGAAGTTCGGCGGCTCCGTCATCGAGCCGCCCGCTGCCGGAACCTCGCAGCCCCCGCAGTCGGGCCTGCCGCGATCAACCACCTTCAATTGAGCTGGCTTTGCCTGCCACGGACAAAACTCGTGTTCCAGGCGGCCTCTTTTCGTGCCTGGCGGCCTGGGCTAGGTCGGTGGCGGTAAACACGAGAGGAAGCTTCCCATGGCCTTCTATGAACTGCGCCAGTACGTGATCCGCCCCGGGCAGATGGAGGCCTGGTTGAAACTCTTCCACGAGGAGATCCTGCCGTTCCAGGTGGGCAAGGGCATGCTCGTCACGGGCATTTGGCGCGGCGAGACGGACGACAGCGTTTTCGTGTGGGCGCGCCGCTTCGAGAGTGAGGCACAGCGCGAGGCGCTCTACAAGGCGGTCTATGAAGACCCGCACTGGAAAGGCTCGATCTCCCCGCGCGTCGGCGAGTGCATCGATCGCGCGCAGATAAAGGTGCAGAGGCTTACCGCGACCTCGATGTCACCAGCGCAGTGACACGCGGCCCGCGCGGGAGGCTCATAGACCACGGTCCTTGAACACTTCCTTGGTCAGGTCCTTGAACACGAGTGACCCGTTGCGCTTCTCATATTCGGCGCGGCGGGCCGCCTCGATGCGCGCGACACGCGCATTGGCATCGCGGGCGGCACGCTCGGCTGCCTCACGGGCTGCGCGCTCGCGACCGAGAGCCTCGCGCGTGTTGCTGTCTGCGGTGTCGTCCGACCGGTGCCGCGCGCGCTCCTGTTTGAGTTGCGCCTGCGCTTCCTCCATCGCCCGGCGCAGGGCCTTCATCTCCTCGCTGCCGTTGCCGGCAGCGGACGCGGTGCGTGCGGGTGCAGAAGCCGTCGGGGCGCACGCTTCCGGTGCTGCGGGCTTTGCCGATGGGAACATCACGACATCAGGCCGCGCATCGGTTGCCGTCGCCGAGGGAATGGCGGCACGGGCTTCCCGCAGCAGCTTTTCAGCCGCAACGCGTCCATCGCGCTCGCGCTGCAGATCTTCCCTGAGGCTGCGCTGGGCGACATCGCCCGGCTTCTCCCGGGCTTCCTGCGTCTCCCGGCTGCCGCGCTCGCTCTGCATGCGCAAGGCCCGCTCGCGTGCAAGCTCGGCCCGCGTCTGCTTCAAGAGTTTTTCCGCGCTTTCGAGGTCGACCGGCTTCTCGAGCACCGTGTCGATGCTGGCAAGAGCAGCCGAATAACTGCGGTCTGAACCCTGCAGCCAGCTGAAGAAGCCAGCTGACCCCAGCACCGAAACGATGACCGTCGCGGCGAACAACGCCGCAAGGCGTCCGCGCGGCACCTCGGCCACCGACGGCGCCGCCGGCATCGCGTTGCGCCAGGGATCATATGTTCCGAAGCTCCACACGTGACCTTCGGGATCACGGCAGGAATAGCCCTGGCCGCGCCCCTCGCCCGCATCGATGTCGAGCACCAGTTCCGCGCCCGCCTCGAGCGCGCGCGCCTTGTGCGCCAGGGCATCGGGCACGTGCACATAGCACACCTGTGTCTCGCGATCGCCTGCGTCGGTGGGCTGCGCCATGTAGGCGTCGAAGGCCGAGCCGCCCACCGGGCACAGCATGATCATGCCGCTGCCGCAGGCGAGCTGCGCATAGCGCACCGCGCCGTCCTCGTCGGAGATGATGCGATGCTCCTCGAAGCCGAAGGCGTTGCACAGCCACTGTGCGGCCGCGCGCACGTCGTTGTAGCGCAGCGCCGGTACGACGCCGCCTACGGTGAGAGGAGATGAGGAAACGCCAGTTGGCTGCATGATACGCCCGCGCCTTCCAAACGCGACTTCTGAGACAGATCCAGGCTACATTTCACCGCATTTTGGTGAATATTTCCTTTCTGTTAGGCGGATTTTTGGACACATCATCGAAACAATGTCAGGCATCCCATTGCGCCAGGGTGCATATACGGCCACCTTCAGTCGCAGATGGAACTGTGCTATCCGCGGTCCTGTTTGCTTGAGTATCCTTCTGATCGCCAGCGCGTGGGAGCGCCACCGGCGGGCGAATGCAAGAGGGGCGCATGCACTCCGGCCGTTCATCGGCCATCTGATGACTGGCGCGTCGCTGGGGTCTGCCTCCATCGCGCGTCCCGCTGCCGGCGCTGAAGCCGCGCACAGCGCCACGAAGGAGAATGTCCCGTGTTTGCCTGGCTGCGGCGTATCGTTGTGTCCCTCGGCATCGGCATGACGAGCTATATCTTCATGCTCGGCATCATGGTGCTATCCGTTCTCTACGATCGCGAGATGGAGCCGCTCATCACGCTCGCCTTCAACGTGGGGCACGGCATCGTCGCCTTCATCGACAGCCTGGTTTCGGGCAGCCACTGGGGTCAGGTCGCGGCCAATCATCTGCGCGAGCGCGTGAACATGACGCACGTCGTGCTGTCGCTGCCCGCGATCATCCTCGCCACATTCGTCATCGGCATACCGCTGAACTCCGCGCTCGGTGGCACCCGCACCGTGCTCCAGCGCATCCTCATCGCCATCGTCAGCGTGCCGGCGACTGTCGTGCTGGCCGTCGCCTTGTTCACCTTCAACGTCTTCTTTCCCGAGACCTACGCGTCGCTGCTGCGCTTTGCCGACTGGGTCTGGCAGGCCTCGCTGAACGCGCTTTCGGCTTCCGGTGATACCGTGCCTGGCGCGCGCAAGCTCACCAACGCCGCGCGCCAGGGCTTCTCAGGCCACCACTACGTCATCATGGCGATCTGCAGCATGGTCGCGTCGTTCATCATCAACGCCGTGTTCGTGGCCACCACACACGGCAAGACACCGCGCTGAGCGGTCAACCGCCCTTGCCGCCGTCGCCGGCATAGGCGGACCATAGTTCCTCGGGCACGTCCGTCTCGTCCCACACGCCGATGAGGATGCCCTTGCGCTGGGATTTGCCGCGCATGGCCTTGATCTCGGCCTCCGAGCGCGTCGTGCGCTGTGATACGCGCAAGCCCCATTGCGCCAGGGCCGCCATCAGCCGCTGCCGCTCGCTCTCGCGTGACGCATCCGCGCCGACGTCGCGCAATTCCTCGGGGTCCTGCGCCAGATCGTACAGCATCGGGCGGTATCCGGGGGCATGCACCAACTTGAAGCGCTCATCCGCGATCATGTAGAGCCGCGCGTCCTTGGGCTCCCTGGCAAGGCGCTGGGCAACCGGCAGCACGGAATAGTCGTACTCGCTGATCGCGTAGCGGCGCCATGTATCCACCGCCTCGCCACGCAGGAGCGGCATCAGCGATCGGCCCTCCAGCCGGTGCGACTGGCGACCTGCGTCACCGCCGGCAAATTCGATGAAAGTCGGCAACAGATCGATGCACTCCACCAGCCTGTCGCAGGTGGTGCCGCGCGTTGCATCTGCGCTGCGCGAAGGATCGACCACGATCAGCGGCACCTTCACCGAAGGCTCATGGAAGAGGTCTTTCTCGCCGAGCCAATGATCGCCCAGGTAATCGCCATGGTCGGAAGTGAAGACGATCATGGTGCTGTCCAGAAGCCCCCGCGCCTCCAGGAAGCGCATGAGTTCGCCCATCTGGTCGTCGATCTGCTTGATGAGGCCCATGTAGACCGGGATCACCGTCTCGCGGGTCTCGTCGCGCGCGAAGGTCTGGCTGACGCGCAGACCCATGAACGCCTCGTAGACGGGGTGCGGGCCAGCCCGTTCCTCGTCGCTGCGCACCGGCGGCAACACATGCTGCGGACCGTACATGGCGTTGTAGGGAGCCGGCGCGATATAGGGCCAGTGCGGCTTGATGAAGGAGAGATGCAGGCACCAGGGCTTGTCGCCGGCTTCCGTGATGAAGTCCATCGCGCGCCGGGTCATGTAGGGCGTCTCGCTGTCCTCCTCTGCAACGCGCGCCGGCTTGGCCGCATGCCGCATCGCCCAGCCCGACGACAGACGGTTGCCCTCGGGTGCAGCCGCATTGGCCCAGTCGTGCCAGGGATTGTCGCCGCCGTAGCCCTTGTCGTTGAGATAGGTGTTGTAGCGCGGGTTGCGCGGATCGTATCGACCGTCGGGCCCAACCGCATGCAGCCCGTCGTCACGCTCGTAGGGATCGAAGCCCGCCTCCGACACGCGTACGCCGATGATCGAGCCGGGATCGATGCCGAGCCTGTCCATGCCTTCCTGATCCGCCCGCATGTGCGTCTTGCCGACGAGCACCGTGGCAAGTCCCAGCGGACGCAGGTAGTCGCCCATGGTCATCTCGCCCACCTTCAGGGGAAAGCCGTTCCATGAGGCTCCATGCGATGACACGTAGCGGCCGGTGTAGGTGCTCATGCGCGAGGCACCGCAAACGGGGCTCTGCACATAGGCGCGCATGAAGCGCACGCCGCGCTTCGCAAGCGCATCGATATTGGGCGTTTCAAGATGCGGATGCCCGGCGCACGACAAGTAGTCCCAGCGCAGCTGGTCGCACATGATGAAAAGAATGTTGCGCTTCTCGGCTGCCATGCCTCTCCCCTTCGAGCGAACTCGTGGGAGTAAGCTAGTGCAGCCCACCTGACGCTTGGTCCCCGCCCGCGGCTGGCTCGCTACCAAGCGTCAGGTGCAAAAGCTGCACCAGAAACCCATACGAGTTAGTGTTCCTTATGGCTCCGACATTTGCTCTCGAGCGTTCGGAAACGGGTAGCAAATGTCGGAGCTGGAACACTAGCATGCGCGACGGTGCCGAGGCACGCCCCGCCGCGACGACGCAGGATGGGAAGCGATCAGGGTGCGGCGCGCTCGGACGAAGCGTTGCCCGGCATCGCATACATCGGCGTCGGCACCCAGCCGGCGACCGACTTCTCCACCGCCGCGATCTCGCCCTGCGAAAGCCGTGCGCGCACGTGCAGCATCCGCCGCCCAGCCTCCGGATCGCCCCGACGCGCCGCCAGCGCATACCACTTGCAGGCCTCGGCGAGGTTGGTATCGACGCCGCGCCCGGTCTCGTACATCATCGCCAGATTGAACTGGCTGTCGGGAAGGTCGCGCTCGGCCGCTTCGCGGAACCATTGCGCCGCTTGCGCATAGTCGGCCCGCTCGGGGGCACTGGCAAGCAGCACGGCGAGATTGTGCATCGCCTTCACGTGCCCCTTCTCTGCCGCCCGGCGATACCAGATTTTCGCGCGCTCACCGTCCTTGGCGATGCCGATGCCGCGCTCGTAGTGGGCGGCAACACGGAACTGCGCCGGCGGGTAGCCGTGCATCGCGGATCGCTGGAACCAGATGAACGCCTGATCGAGGTCCGGCGTCACGCCGCGCCCATCGGCATAGCGCACGCCGATCTCGAACTCCGACGGCGGATCTCCGTTCGCCGCCGCATGGCGCAGCGAAGCACTGCCGATCGTGGCGGGCAGCGTTGCCGCGCGCACTTCAGCACCGGGGGACTCGATCTCTGTCGATGGCGGCAGGGCCGCTGGCGTGACATTCGCTTCCACATCGGCGCGCGGCGACGTCGCCACAGGTAGTGCGGGCTCCGTCACCTGGGCAGGCTCGGCCGTGGCCTGCCGGCTGCCTGCGCCGGCAGCACTCATCATGCGCTCGACGACCATGAAGCTCGCACCGCCCAGCGCGACCATCGCCGCAGCCAGGAAGAAGCCGCGATACCACCGCCCCTGCGACAGCGGCCTACGCGCATCCGGCGGCACGAAGGTGGGCGCCTTGCGCGGCTCCCGCACATTGCCGGAGAGCGTGTTCGCCTCGCCCAGATCTGCCATGCCCTGCAAGCGTTCACGCGCGCGCAGCGCCGACTGCTTGAATTCTTCGAGCACCGTGGCGGCAGCATGCTCCGGCCCATCGCTGGCGTCTGATGTCGGTGTGGGTGTGGGTGCGGTCTCACGCACGGACGGAACTGGCGGCGGCACTGCAGCCGACGGCGTCGGATCGGCCTCCAATTCGGCGACCGGCTCGATCTCGGGACCAGACTGCAGATCGCGCGCAGGTGGCAGGATCTCCGCCAGCGTCAGCTGGCGCTGGCGCCTCTCGAAGCCGAAATCGGCTGCATGCAGCACATGCCCACGCTCGATGGGACACCAGCTGGCAGCAAGTGCGGGCTCACCGCCCAACGCGCGCGCGCCTTCCGCGAAGGCAGCGTCGATGCGCTGGATGTCGAGGTGCGGATCTTCTGGGCGCATCTGGTGGGTCGCATCTTCGATGGCTTCCACGCGCTCGATCAGGCGACCGAGCGCCTCCTCGATACGAGCCAGACATGCAGACTTGATCTCGTCGTCACCTTGGCTGCGCGCGGTGGTGTCGAGAACCGAGGCTGCAGCGAGCGCCCGGCTCACTGCGCCTTCCACCAGGCTCCCCAGGCCGGCTGCCGGCGCCGGTGTCGGTGCAGGCAAGTCGAGCTGGCTGTGATCCCAGATGTCGCTGACGCGCGCATCGATCGTCGAGAGGCGGCCGAGCTGCCCGCGCATCTTCTCCAGATGCCCGTCGATCTCGCGCACGTGCCCTTCGATGAGGCGCAGGCTCTCGCCATCATGGCGGGCCGTCGCCTTCTCCAACACGGCCTCGACGCGCGCCTCGAAATTGTCGAGCCGCTCGCCGAACCGGCTGAACAGCGGGGCGGGGTCCTGCGCCTTGATCACCCCCTCGAGCCGCGCCGCGATATCGGCCAGTTTGGCATCGAGCACGGAGCGGTCGCGCGGTGGTTCGTCATCGCTGGCATCGGCCTCGTCCTGGGCAAGCCAGGGAGCGATCGGCGGCCAATCGCCCAATGCCTCATCCGGCATCAGCAGCGGTTCCGGCGAAGCGGTGAAGGCAGGCGTGAGGGCGGCAATCGCCTCTGCGTCCCAGTCGGCATGAAGTTCGAAGTCCGCCTCGGCGTCCCCCGTGCTTGTCCTCGAGCTCGGCATACGGCTGTCGGAAGCGGACATCCTGCAGCATCCTCATGGCCCGGACGGGCGTCAGCGATGGAACTTGGGAGTGCGGGGCCCGGCATCGTCCGGCACCACCCACCTCCCCTCGGCGCTACGCAACAGCAATGGAGACAGGGGTGCGCACGGCACCCCATGCGAGGAAGGTGGTCCGGCGTCGTAAAATTTCAGTTAAGCTGCTGCGCAGAAGGGGTTTTATGCCCGCCGCGGGCCCGTGTTGCCGGGGCTACCGCCAGTGATTCGAGGATCGACGCCATGTTGCGCCAGGAACACGAACGCCTCACGGTCCCCACACCCGGAGCGGGTTTCGTGAACGTCACCGGTGAAATCCAGGGATGGCTCGCCCGGATCGGAGCCGCACGCGGCCTGCTCACCCTGTTCGTGCAGCACACGTCGGCTTCCCTGGTCATCCAGGAGAACACCGATCCGGATGTCCTGGCCGATCTCTCGGATGCTTTGGACCGTGCAGCCCCGCGCGCCCACCCCTACCGCCACGACCTGGAGGGCCCCGACGACATGCCCGCGCATATCAGGACGATGCTCACCAACACGAGCCTGTCGATCCCCGTGCTCGACGGCAGGGCGGCGCTCGGCACCTGGCAGGCTGTCTATGTCGTGGAACACCGTGATCAGCCACATCGGCGCAGCCTGCTGCTGCATTACCTGGGCAATTGATTTCGCACTATTTTCCGCAAAATCGTTTTATGACACAGCAAGTAACGACGCGTACTGCATTTCCAACTTGCACAAGATTCCGGCAAACATCCTTTGCGGCCCAGCCAGCAGCACTCTTCTGCAATAGGCATTCGCTTTTGTGGCGCTTCCGCTTGCAGCATTTGGAACTGCAATGGCCCGATCCCGGGTGCGACGTTAAGGCCTGAGAATGGAATATTGATTGCGGTGCTTTACGGGGAAAAGAATGGAGTCTACAACGCCCCCCACAAACGTTTACCGGAGAAACCCATGGCGAAGATGCCCGACCTCGAAAAGCTTTCCTATGCCGAGCTGCAGGAGCTGATCCGCAATGCCCAGCAGCTTCTTTCTGAAAAGCAGGCCGCGGCCAAGAACGAGCTGAAGGAAAGCTTTATCGCCAAGGCGCGCGAGCATGGCATTTCATTGGACGAACTGTTCGGCAAGGGTCGCAAGGCCGGTAAAGGCAGCGTTGCCATCAAGTTCCGTGATCCGAAAAATCCCGAAAACACCTGGACGGGCCGTGGCCGCATGCCGCGCTGGCTGCAGGCAGCCGTCGACGCAGGACGCAAGAAAGAAAGCTTCCTGATCAAATAAAAGAGCGGATTTGCATTCTGCAGGGCGGCGCTCGTGAGGCGCCGCCTTTTGCTTTTCGGGCGCATCATCCTATTTTCTGTCAGACGCTTCCCGCCTGCATGATGCGAGCACACATTGCACGCCGATAAACGTGCCGCTGATGCCCGCTATACCTTGCGACCGAGAAAAACCATTGCGCCGCCGTTGCGCTCCAGCGCGGCGATCTCGCGAAATCCGCACTGCAGATAAAATCCGACATTGCGCATGCCGCGCCCGGTCGTCACGTGCAGCCCGGGCAATCCGGCGTTACGCACGCAAGCGACGAAGGCTTCGATCATCCGCGCTCCCAGGCCCCGATTGCGATGGCTTTCGGCGAGATTGATATGCAGGTGCGCCGGATACTGCGCGCAGCTGGTGGCGAAATGCTCCTTGAAATGCGGCATGTCGGCAAATCGCCGGCTCTCGGCAGCATTCTCCAGGGTACCGGCGAGATAGCCCACAACCCGGTCGCCAGCATCAAGCGCCACGACCACCACGTCGTTCTCAGCTTCGAGAAAGCGACCAAGCCATCGCTCCCGGAACGCATCACGCTCCGGCCCCGGCGGATAGACGCGCAGCGCAGTTGCGAAAAAGATCGCATCGATGCCGGGGACAAGCCCGCGCCGCAGCGCTTCCGGCCCCGACATCACTTCGATACGGATCGCGTCCTGCAAAACCAATTCCTCGACTGCCACGCTATGGTCAAAGCCGATAGCAGTGCGATTTCGAGCAAGGCAAGCATCCCGAGGCCGCAGTTGACATAGTTGGATGCTCAAACCATTTTCGTTTCCGATTACAAGCAATGACAGGGGAACGCCTCATGCGCACACAGGTGGGCATCATCGGTGCCGGGCCGTCAGGCTTGATCCTGTCGCGGCTTCTGAGCCTTGCGGGCATCGAGAACGTGGTTCTCGAGCGCAAGGATCCCGAATACCTCCGCAGCCGCATCCGCGCCGGCCTGCTGGAGCAGGGCACGGTCGACATGCTCGACGAAATCGGCGTTGGCGCCCGCCTGCATCGCGAGCGCCTGGTGCACGAAGGCGTGGAACTGGCCTTCGAAAGCCGGCGTCTGCGTATCGACCTCGAGAAGCTGTCCGGCAAGGTCGTGACCATTTATGGCCAGTCGGAAATCCAGAAGGACCTGATGCAGGCCCACGCCGAGGCCAAGTCTGAGATCGTCTACGAGGCCGAGGATGTCTCGATCCATGGCGTGACGGGCGACAAGCCCACCTTGCGCTATCTGCACAAGGGCAGCCAAAGGGAGATCGTCTGCGATTTCATAGCCGGCTGCGATGGATTTCACGGCGTCAGCCGGCAGACGATCCCGCAGGACGTGCTGCGCATCTACGAGCGCGTCTACCCGTTCGGCTGGCTCGGCATCCTGTCGGAGACGCCACCCGTCAACCACGAACTGATCTACTGCAATCACGAGCGCGGCTTCGCCCTGTGCACGATGCGGTCCAACACCCGCAGCCGCTACTACTTGCAAGTTGCCGCCGACGAGGATCCCGACGACTGGTCCGACGACAGGTTCTGGGCCGAGTTGAAGCGCCGCATCCCGCCGGATGCCGCTGGAAAGCTCGTCACCGGCCCCTCGATCGAGAAAAGCGTCGCCCCCCTGCGCTCGTTCGTGGCAGAACCGATGCGATACGGCCGCCTCTTCCTGGCAGGTGACGCAGCCCACATCGTGCCGCCCACGGGTGCCAAGGGGCTGAACCTCGCCGTCTCCGACATCCGCTTCCTGTCACGGGCCCTGACCGCCTTCTACAAAACCGGCAACAACGCACTGCTCGAGCGCTATTCGGAAGATTGCCTGGCGCGGATCTGGAAGGCGCAGCGCTTCTCCTGGTGGATGACAAACCTCACGCACCGCTTTCCCGAGGCGATCGCCTTCGAGCGGCGCGCCCAGCAGGCCGAGCTTTCCTACATCGCCAGTTCGATCGCGGCGCAGACATCGCTGGCGGAAAACTACGTCGGGCTTCCGCTCTCCACGTGAAGCCGAAAAATCAAGAGCCTCCGGCGGGGGCGGCCGGAGGCTCCTGGGTTACGCATTACGCTCGCAATTCGATTACGCCGCCTTGCGCATCGGCTGGGCGCACAGCGACTGCGCGATGCGCTCCACGGCCGTTGCCCAATCGGTGCCGCCAGCTTCCAGCTGGAAGGCGCCAAGGGCATCAGACGGACTTCCGCCGTCGCGGAAGATCCGCGCGCAGGCCGAACGCGCATAGCCGAGGGCCTGGGCATATTGCACGGGATTGATGTAGCGGGGGGACATGGCTTTCGTGACCTCTTGGTCGTGACAGGGCTTCTCTATCGAGGGCGGATTCCCGGGAGCGAATGGCAGGCGCATCCAGCAGATGGTTTCACAACGCAAAACCTTGGAACGTGAAACCTTGGGTGGCGTACTGCTGCCACGCTGAATGCGCCTGCCTCTCGGACGGCTGGGGGACAGCCATCCATGATCGCTCTAGGACTTCCGTCCGGACTGGGGTGCCGTGGCGGCTGCAGGCTGGACGAGAACACCGCCCAGGACCGAGCCGATCACAGAACCCAACTGAACCCACGAACTCTCTCTCAACTCACGCGATGTCATCACAGGGCTGCCTTCTGTGACCCTCCGCGATCCTCGCGAGCCGCTCGGCAAGACGCGTGACCTTGCTTGCCCGTGCGGCCCGCCGCATGGATCGCAACGCGGGGGAAACTGTGAACTTGGGGGACGCGGTACTGAACTCGGGACGCGACACACTCAACGCGCTCCCCAGGGGGGACGGGGAGATACTCGAACGCAACTCGGACTGGGACGCGGACGCGGATACTGACTGGAACTCACTCGGCAACGAACGCGACTGACGCAACTGACGCGAACTCGAACTCAACGCAGACTTGAGAACGCCACGCACTGAACCTTGCGAACTCGGCGCCGGGGAAAACGCACCCACAGGCAGGCGCCCGATCAACTCTGACTGACGCAACGCAACCTCGATACGCGAACACTCACTCAACGCAGCACCACCGGATTGGGTCCCATCGGTACGCTTGACTTCGAGACCCGCAGAGTTGCAGAGACGAGAGGAACTCCAAACCGAACCCGTACTCATCTTGCACCTCGTTCCAGACCGTTTGTTCACTCTGCGTTCCGGACGAGGCCCAATTAACCGTCGCATTTAGGTGACACGAAGGAACAATCGTGGCGGTTTCTGGAAAACCGCTTGACTTACACTGTCATCCACAAGCGATCCCCCATTGACTCCCGCTTGGATGCCGATTCCCGAGCTCGTTCGCGCCGAAAGCCCCATGTCAGTTCGCCTTCTCGTCACCGGATCAGCAGGCGCAAAAGCGCGATTCTTGCTCGCGCACGGGGCGGGGGCTGCCATGGACAGCTCCTTCATGAGCCTGTTCGCGAAGCTGATGGAGGAGCGCGGCGTCGAGACAATACGCTTCGAATTCAAATACATGGCGGCAAGACGCGAGGGCGGGAAGAAGCGCCCACCGCCGAAGGCCGAAACGCTCATCCCCGAGTTCGAAGCGATTCTGGACGAGGTTGGGCACAGCGCGCTGCCGCTCGTCATCGGCGGCAAGTCGATGGGGGGTCGGGTCGCAAGCATGATTGCGGACGCCGCGTTCTCAGACGGCAAGATCCGTGGTCTCGTGTGCCTGGGCTATCCCTTCCATCCGCCCAACAAGCCTGAGCAGCTGCGCATCAAGCATCTCGAGACGCTGGCGTGCCCGGCGCTCATCATCCAGGGAGAGCGCGATCCGTTCGGTGGCCGGGCGGAGGTGGAGGCGCTTCGGCTTTCGCCCGCGATCGCCTTCCATTGGGCCGCAGACGGCGATCACGACCTGGGGCCGCGTGGCGCCTCGGGCTTCACCCGCAAAGGCAATCTGGCAAGCGCGGCCGACACGGTGGCGGCCTTCGCAACGGGGCGCGGTTCAAGCCCCTGACGGGGCAGGCTCCGGGCTCGGCAGCCGCGCCGGCAGCAGCATGACGAACGCGAGATTGACGCCCGCCGCCACCGCCAGCACCAGGAACAGCGTGTCGAAGCCCCACCGCCCGTACACGAAGGCGATCAGCGGCAGCGTCGCGGCAAGCGCGCTGAAGCTCACCACGTAGCGCGTGCCGTAGACACTGGCTCTGAACGAGCCCGTGGCCAGCTTGCCGACCATGTAGTCGTTGATGGGAAGCTGCCCGAACGCCGCCACCATGAACACCACCGCGCACAGCACCGCCGCCACGTTCTGCAGCCCGGGCATCAGCGCGAAGAAGACGAGCTGGATGGCGGCAACCACCATGAACACGGCGCGCGGCCCGAAGCGGTCGAGCGCGCGGCCCACCATCAATTGCCCCATGGAGCCGATCGCGAACACCACGAAGGCCAGCTGTCCGATCACCGTCGGCGACACTTTCAGCCCATCGAGGCGCTCGTCGAACACCTTCGGCAGCGCGAACGTCGTCGACTGGAAGATCACGCTCGAAACCGCCGTAGTGAGGAACACGATCAGCGAGATGCGCAGCAACAGCGCCTTGAGATCGGGCGTCAACGGAGCACTTTGTGCAACGGCCTTCGTCTTGTGCTCGGGATGCAGGATCTCATGCCAGTTGAGGACGGTGTAGACGAGCCCCATGAGCACCGAGAAAATGCCCGGCACGATGAAGGCCGACCGCCAGCCGCCGTGATCGATGAAGTAGCCCGTGATCAGCGCGGCACTGGCGACGCCGAGATTGCCGAACACGCCGTTTACGGCGAGCCGCATGCCCGTGCCCTTCCACTTCTCCACCACGATGGCGAGCCCCACGGGGTGATAGATGGCGGCGAACATCCCGACCACGAACAGGCCGACACCGATCTCGAGCGGCGAACGCGCGAACCCCGTGGCCATGGAGGCAAAGCCGATGCCGATGAAATACACGCTCATCATGCCCTGCCGGCTCCACTTGTCGGCAAGCCAGCCTGCAGGCAGCGAGAACACGCCGAAGGCCAGGAAGCCCGGTGTCGCATAGCCCACCAGTTCCGAATAGCTGAGGCCCCACTCGCGAATGAGCGCGAGCGCTGCAACCGTCGCGAACACCAGCGTGAACAGGTGGTCGAGGAAATGCCCGACGTTGAGCATGAAGAACTGCAGGCGATCGCGCATGGCGCCTCCGAGCCGATCCGGCCAATAGAAGGCAGAACCTAGAGGTTTTCAGCGCGGGCGGCAAAGTCGGCGTCTGCAATCTCCGCATCAGATGTTTTTCCTTGCAGCGCGGGCGCGGCAATTTCGCTATGACAGCGGCGCTGGCGCTTCGGCAAAGTTGCAGAAGCTTCCCGATTCCTGCTGTAGTGTGCCGACCGAGAAGCCGGCCGCACATGCAATATGACAACCGGACCTGAAATGACCGCGATCACCGAAGCCCTCACACCCGAAGCCCTCGCCGAGGCCCGCGCATGGCCGTTCGAAGAGGCGCGTCGTCTCATCAAGCGGCTGGAGGGGATCAAGGGCGGCGCGCAGAAGACGGTGCTGTTCGAAACGGGCTACGGGCCTTCGGGGCTGCCGCACATCGGCACCTTCGGCGAGGTCGCGCGCACCAGCATGGTGCGTCACGCCTTCGAGATCCTGACCGAAGGCAAGCGCCAGACGCGCCTCATCTGCTTCTCCGACGACATGGATGGCCTGCGCAAGGTGCCCGACAACGTGCCGAACAAGGAGATGCTGGCGGGCCATCTCAACAGGCCGCTCACCTCCGTGCCCGACCCCTTCGGCCAGTATCCGAGCTTTGCCCACCACAACAACGCGATGCTGCGCCGCTTCCTCGACCAGTTCGGCTTCCAGTACGAGTTCTTCTCCGCCACCGAATGCTACAAGGCCGGCAAGTTCGACGAGACGCTGCTGAAGATGCTGCGCGTCTACGACAAGGTGATGGAGATCATCCTGCCCACGCTCGGCCCCGAGCGTCGCGCCACCTATTCGCCGTTCCTGCCCGTGTGCCCGCGCACCGGCCGCGTGCTGCAGGTGCCGATGGTGTCGCGGCATCCGCGCAAGGGCACGGTCGTCTACCTCGACCCTGACACCAAAAAGAAGGTCGAGGTGCCTGTCACCGGCGGCCACGTGAAGTGCCAGTGGAAGGCCGACTGGGCCATGCGCTGGACGGCGCTGGGCGTCGACTATGAAATGGCCGGCAAGGACCTGATCGACAGCGTCACGCTCTCCTCCCGCATCTGCAAGGCGCTTGGCGCCCCGCCGCCGGAGGGCTTCAACTACGAACTGTTCCTGGACGACAAGGGCGAGAAGATCTCCAAGTCCAAGGGCAACGGCCTCACCATCGAGGAGTGGCTCACCTATGCCTCTCCCGAGAGCCTGTCGCTGTTCATGTTCCAGAAGCCGAAGGCTGCCAAGCGCCTCTACTTCGACGTGATCCCGCGCGCCGTGGACGAATACCTGCAGCTGCTCGCGGCCTACCCGCGCCAGGATCAGAAGAGCCGCCTCGACAACGCCGTGTGGCACATTCACGGCGGCAAGCCGCCCACAGGCGAGCTTCCCATCAGCTTCGCGCTGCTGCTCAACCTGGTGGCTGCCTCGAACGCCGACAACAAGGACGTGCTGTGGGGCTTCATCCGCCGCCACGTGAAGGGCGTGAGCCCTGAGACGCATCCCCTGCTCGACAATCTCGCCGGCTACGCGGTGCGCTACTACGCCGACTTCGTGAAGCCGAAGAAGAAGTTCCGCCCGGCCGACGAGGTGGAGGCAGGCGCCTTGCGTGCCCTGTCCGACGCCCTCGCCAAGGCCCCGGACGGCGCCACCGCGGAGCAGCTGCAAACGCTGCTCTACGACATCGGCCGCACCATTCCACGCTACCAGGATTTCAACGCCAAGGGCGCCACGCCCGAGAAGCCCGGCGTCTCCAGCGCCTGGTTCAACGCCATCTACGCCGTTCTCCTGGGCGAGGAACGCGGCCCCCGCTTCGGCTCCTTCATCGAGCTGTTCGGCATCCCCGAAACCCGCGCGCTGATCGACCGCGCGCTCAAGGGCGATCTGGTGCAGGCCGCGGCTTGAGGGGGTGGGTGGGGCGCGGGAGCCGGTTGATCCATCCGGTTGATCCACCATGAGTGATGATGCCATGGCTCAGCACGGAAACCTCGAAGCCCTTCGCCTGCTGGAGACCATGCAGCGCTGTCGGGCGGCGGGGCGGCCGAGCGACGTCCTCGACCACATGCCAACCGATGAAGTCCTTTTGCGCGCCGCAGCCGCTGCCCTGGATACGATCGGCGTCGAGGCCTTCAATTCCGCCCTCATCGAGCGTGCCCATGATGCCTTCTATCTGTTGTTCGTGTGCCGCCTGAGAATCGTCGAGCGCCATCCTGATTTGCGCGAGGACATCCGCGATTTCGCTTCGGCCGAGGATCTGCTGGGGGCCGTCATGATCGATCTCGGCAATCTCGAAGCAGCCGAGAAGCTTCTGCCGGAATCGCTCGGCTATCGTCAGAGCCTGCTTCAAGACGATCCCGACGACGCGCACGCCAACTATCTTTACGGCCTCTCGTTGTGGCGCAACTCGCGCCTCGCCCACGCGAAGGACGACCGCGCGGGCGAAGCCGAACTTGTTCGGCAGGCCGTGGAGCACATGGCCATGGTCGATGAAAGATGGCCAGGCAGTCACTTCATCCAGACCCTTCGGCGCGACGTCGACGAGCGCTGGGCGATGATCCCGCAACACACGACCCACGGCCGCTCCCAGGCGTGATCACGAGGTGGCGAACCCTTACCTTGCCGAACTCAAACAAGAGCGCACATGCCCATGCGACCCATGAATGCCATCATCGCGATCGTGCTGGCCCTCTTACCGGTGCCCGCCATGAAG